>NZ_BCQA01000002.1:0-367500 GCF_001748145.1 Bosea sp. BIWAKO-01 | reverse complement strand
CCGACTGGGTCGGCAAGGCTGCCTTCCTGCTGCGGCCCGTCCATGCGCGGCTGTTCGAGCGCCTGAAGGCGTCGGACAAACTCTTCGCCGATGAGACCACGGCGCCGGTGCTCGATCCGGGCCGTGGCCGGACCAAGACCGGCCAGCTCTTCGCCTATGCTCGTGACGACAGGCCCTGGGATGGATCGGATCCGCCTGGCGTGGCCTATCTCTATGCTCCCGACCGCAAGGCCGAGCAGCCGATCCGGCATCTTCAGGGCTTCGTGGGCACGCTGCAGGTCGATCGCTACGCTGGCTACAAGGTCCTGGCCGAGCGCAACGCGGTGAGCCTGGCCTTCTGCTGGAGCCACGCCCGGCGCAAGTTCTACGAGCTCGCCCAATCCGGCCCGGCGCCGATCGCCAGGGAAGCCCTCGCGCGTATCGCGGCGCTCTACCAGGTCGAGGCCGACATCCGCGGCTGCTCGGCCGAGGAACGTCGTGCCGCCCGGCAGGCCAGGAGCCGCCCCATCGTCGCGGCGCTGGAGCCGTGGCTCAAGGAGAAGCTCGGCCTCGTCAGCCAGAAGAGCAAACTCGCCGAGGCCATCCGCTATGCCCTCTCGCGCTGGCAGGGCCTCACCCGCTTCCTCGACGACGGCCGTGTCGAGATCGACTCCAACGTGGTCGAGCGCGCCATCCGGCCGATCGCGCTCAATCGCAAAAACGCGCTCTTTGCCGGCTCCGACGGCGGCGGCGAGCACTGGGCCGTCATCGCCTCGCTCGTGGAGACCTGCAAGCTCAACGCCGCCGACCCACAAGCCTATCTCGGCGACGTCATCGCCCGCATCGTCGCCGGCCATCCCCAGAGCCAGATCGACGATCTGCTGCCTTGGGCCTACGCGCCCCAACCACTCAAGGCCGTGGCCTGAGAACAGCGGTTACGGCGGATCGACAGGATGCTGGTGTGGAGAGCCAGCAATATAACATAGAGGCCCCCCCAATGGACCCGAGAACCGAAGCTCCGAAATTGGTTGATCTAACGGCGGATATTGTTTCCGCTTTTGTAAGCCACAATTCGGTACCCGCTACCGAACTGCCAGACTTAATCGCGAAGGTATATCAGTCGCTCGGGAAGGTGACGTCGCCCGAGGTCGTCGCTCCTATTGAGGAGAAGCGCGAGCCCGCGGTTCCGATCAAGAAGTCGATCACGCCCAATTATTTGATCTGTCTAAACGATGGCCGCAGCTTCAGGAGCCTCAAGCGTCATCTGCGGTCCTCTTACAATCTGTCACCTGAGGATTATCGGAAGATGTGGGACTTACCCCCAGATTATCCGATGGTAGCCCCAGCATACGCCGAGGCTCGATCACAGCTTGCCAAGAAGATGGGGCTTGGTCAGGCGGAAGCGCTCACGGGTTGCCTGACGGCCGCCGGAGTCCGAACGTGTCATCAAGAGAATAGCCGCCCGGTGTAAAAACATCGGACGGCTTCCCATTCTCAAACTTTAAGATTAGCAGCAGACTCTTTGCCGCTACGACGGTCGGCTTCCAAATCATAGGTGATCTTCTGACCTTCGGCTAAGCCCCGAAGACCGGCGCGCTCCAAGGCAGTCGCGTGGACGAAAACGTCCTTACCACCTGTGTCGGGAGCAATGAAACCATAACCTTTGGTTTCGTTATACCACTTGACCGTTCCATTCGCCATTCTTGTTCCCATTGCTTTATTGGGGCGTCCGATCAAAGCGTAGGGCACCGTCCACATTTTGCAAAGCGTCCCTATCAATCACTTTTTCTGACGGTAAACTGGGCGTTGGAAGCGGACTTGGCCGATACCTGCCGTGTTGCTTTACCTCCCGGGCTTGCCACTTTGCCTTACTGTTTCGCTCAGTGTATTCCGGCGTGCCATTATCGCCTATTGGTGGCAATTGGCTGACAATAGCAAATCAATGGCTACAAAGCACAAGCTGCCATTCGAGGTGGCGTGTTAGCGAAACTCCGGAATTTTCGCCGCCGTCTGCGACAGAAGCACCTGTGTTCAACTTTTTCCCCCGAAAGCCGCAAACGTCCAAGGCAGAGGTGGTCGCTGCTCGCCTGGAAGACTTCCTCGACATGATTACCACGGCAGCTTCGATTAGCGCCAAACTTGGTGGCGGCGCTGACCGGATGGTCGAAAACAAGTTGGCATTCCACGCTGCTATTTGGGCAGCTGCGGATGCCTATGGGCAACTGCACGGCGCCTCAACAGAAGAGACCACCGAGGGTGTACGGCTGTATCTCAGTCGCTACGGCGACGCAGAAGAGACGCTCAAGACGATGCTTATCAGCTTTATGCTGCCTGAATTCGCTCCGTTGGTTCGGGCTACCGGCGAAGCGATCTTTGCTATCCGCGCCGAGGCTTCAGATAGCGGCCTGGAATTGCGTCGGCTGACTGAGCTGGCGGATTTCATCGCCGATTTCGAGGCACGCCCTCAGCGCACCAACTAGGGTTCGGACCCATAAAGCGGTTGGCCTCGTCGGCTCGGCGCGATCCACGGCTTCCGGGACGAAGCCGTGGATGGATCTGAATCGCTTCTGGCTCACGAACGCGCAATTCGCGCGGATCGAGCCGCATTTGATGACTGATACGGGGGGGTAAGCCGCGTGTTGATGACCGCAGGGTGATCAGCGGCATCGTCCATGTTCGGAAGTCCGGCCGGCGCTGGATCGATGCGCCGCCCGACTACGGACCACGCAAGACGCTCTGCAGCTTCTATGTCCGCTGGGCCGCAAGGGCCTCTGCATAGACCTCTTCCATGCCCTGGCGAGCGCAGGCGGCCCTCCGGCACAGGTGCTGATCGGTTCCTCCGCCGTGGGGCGCACCGCTCGGCGTCTGGCGGAATAGGGGGAGCGGAACCAGGCCAGCGACCGGTTGCGCGGCCAGCGCACAACCAGAATCCACGCGTTGACCAATCGCGACTGTCGGCCCATCGCCTTTCAGCTCACCAGCGGCCAGGGCGCTGATTGTGCGTCAGGCGCGGCCTTGGTGAAGCAGATGCCAGCTGCCCGCACCCTGCACGGCGACAGAGGCTACGACAGCAACGCCATTCTCCGGCAGGTCGAGGAGAATGGCACGATGCCGAATTTCCCACCCAAAGCTGACTGGCGCTGGAAGAACTGCTTCTCACCTTTGCTCTACTACGACCGAAACGCCATCGAGCGCATGTTCGGCCGCCCCAAGGACTTCCACCTGTCGCCACACGACATGACCTTCTCGCCGCCGTCTGCATCGCCGAGACCGTCAGCTCTATTCAGAGCCCTCCGCGGATACTTGCGGACGTTTGCGAAGACGCCGCGAATTTTGAAGATGCATCGTTAAAATGTTGAATTATTAACCATACTTCAGCCATCCTAGCGAAATTATCCGCAGCGAAACGGAGTTTACTATGCGCGTTTTGTTAATCGAGGACGACGCATCGATCGCGCAGAGCATCGAGATGTTTCTCAGGCTGGAGAACATCGAGATCACCAAGACAACCTATGGAGCCGATGGCCTCGCGCTCGCTCAGGCAGTGCCGTATGACCTGATAGTTCTAGACCTCGGCTTGCCAGACATGCCAGGCATAGAGGTGCTCACGAAACTCCGTGCATCCTCCATCAAAACTCCCTTGATGATCCTCTCGGGTATCAATGAGATTCAACAGAAGGTCCGTTCGCTGATTGCAGGGGCGGATGACTACCTGACAAAGCCATTCCACCGAGACGAATTTCTTGCCCGCCTGCGGACTTTGGTGCGTCGCTGTAGCGGGACCGAACACCGCGCTGTCAGGGTCGGAGATCTCTGCATCGATCTGGATTCAAAAACGGTTGACGTTGCCGGAAAGCCAGTTCGCTTGACTGGCAAGGAATATGAGATCGTTGCGTTCCTGGCGAGCCGCCGTGGGTTCACTCTGTCAAAAGAAATGATCCTCAATCACCTTTACGGTGGGATGGACGAACCCGAACTCAAGATCGTGGACGTTTTCATCTGCAAGGTGAGACGGAAACTTGCAGACGCATCAGGAGGAACGAACTACATCGCTACGGTTTGGGGACGCGGTTACATGTTGAACGATGCCGAGCCTTCCCTCCAAATGGTTTCCTAAGGTCGGTTCTTTCTGCTGTCCTTACGGATAGCGTGTCTCGATCGCGCCCGGGAAAACTGATCCGTCCCCGCCGAGAGGTCCAGCTTGATTCTTAGTGGATTGTTGGCCTCGGCGCCAAAGTAGTGCTGGAACGTTTCGAAGGCCCCCCGACGAATTGCATCAACAATCGCGTCGCGATCAGCCGAAAAGCGCAGGGACGCTGAGCTTTGCATGGAGCGCGTTCATCTGGGCAGGCTGGAGCCCGAGCGCCTGGCCGAGGCTCGCGAGGTACTTGGCCTCCGCCTGGCTGTCGAGGTCAATGCCGAGAACAGATACCGTATAGACTTGCTGCTCAAGGCCCTTCGGCACCTGCTTCACGAGGCCCGCCACGTCGACCGGCGCAGCGAGCTCGCGGTTCACGAAGTCCATGTCCTGCGGCGAGGCGTCACCAAGCGCTCCCAGGATCTTCTGCCTTTCGCCATCATCGAGTTCGCCGTCGCACTTCGCCGCCTGCAGCATGGCTTTGAGCATGAGGCCCGCGGCGGCCTCTTGCTGCGGCTTGGGCGCGACATTGGGCTCCCCGGCATTCTGCAACGATTGATTGAGCACATCCCCGAACGACCCGCCCGTCCCGGCCGGCTCAGCTTTGGCGCCACCGAACCCGGCGGCAGCCCCGCCCAACGCCGAGGCGAGGCCCCCGATGATCGCATCGAGCCCGGTTCCGCCCGACGCAGGGCCTGCGCCCGGACGCGCGGCGCCCGTGGACGCTCCAGCGAGTTGTTCGAGCAGCCCGCCCAGACCGTTCGGCAACGGAGGCGGCGCGGGAGTGTGGCCGCCTTGTCCGCTAGCCCGGCGGCGGCGGGCATTCCGTCATTTCAGGGTGCGCTGAAACAGCTTGGCGGAGCTGAGGGTGAACTTACAAATTCTACGGCGCTGACGCGCCCGGAAGCGGTCAAGACTGCGCGCGCGAGGCACCTCCTCGCTCGACCGGTGCGGACACGAACAGGTTCAGCCCGAGCCGCTCCGACAGGAAGCGGGTGGCGAGCAGCCCGCGAACACTGTTGCCCGCCTCGTCCAGCGGTGGCGAGTACGTGGCCAGCGCGCCCTTGCCGGGCGCAACGGTGATGATGCCGCCACTGACGCCGCTCTTTCCGGGCAAGCCGACGTCGAAGAGCCAGTGTCCAGAGTGTTCATAAAGCCCCGCGGTGGCCATCACGGCAAGAACGTGCCGGCAGGTGCCGGCCGAGACCACGCGCTCGCCGGTTGCCGGATTGACGCCGCCCGCGGCAAGCGTTGCACCCATTGTCGCCAGATCGCGTGCCGTGACGAGCAGCGAGCACTGCCGGGTATAGACCTCGATGGCCTCGTCGGGGTCGCAGTAGATGCGGCCGTAGCCGCGCAGCAGGTGCGCGATACCGGCGTTGCGCTCGTTCGTAGCAGCCTCCGACGCGTATACACGCTCGTCGAGTTCGAGCCTGCGACCCGCAAAGCGCGACAGGCCGTCGCGCACGCGGCTCCAGCGGTCCTCCGCCGACGCGCCGGCGACAAGGCTCGTGGTAGCGATCGCGCCGGAATTTACCATGGGGTTGGTCGTGCGGTTGGCGCGCAGTTCGATCGCCATGACGGAATTGAAGGGCTGCCCCGTGGCATCCACGCCGAGCAGGCGCTCGCCCTCGTCCGGGCCGAGCGCCTCACACACGAGCGCGAAGACGAAGGGCTTGGACACGCTCTGGATCGAGAAGGAGTGGTCGGCCTCGCCCACCGCGAAGGTCTCGCCGCGCGCGTTGGTCACGCAGATGCCGAAGTGCGCCGGGTCGGCCTCGGCCAGCGCGGGGATGTAGTCGGCGATCTTGCCGCTGGCCTCGCGGGTGAACCGCCCGTGGGCCGCCGTGACCAGCGCAATCACCTGGTCGCGCGCGGGCAGGGAGCCCGTCGAGACGTAAGCCTCGCCGGCATCCGGATCGGTGCCGCGCGGAGTGGGTTCGCTCATGGAGTGGGCCCTCGGGCTGCGTCCGGTTCACTACATGGTCGTGGCGTAGCGGGCGTCCCGCACAACAATGTGCACGAACTGCTGTTCGACCACTACGGGTTTGAACATCACGAATGCGGCGAAGTCCGGTTCCCCTAGCTGCGTGCCAGTGCGTCGAAGGACCATAAGGATGCGGCAGGGCCGCATAGCACCCATCTCGGTGGTGGGTCTCGCAGTGCAGCTACCCGACGGCCTTGCGCCATCGGCTGCATTGGTGTCAAGCCAGATTCCGGACGTTTCCGACGGGGATTGGTAAGCCTGATCGCTCCCCGAAAGCAGGCCGAGCGGGCTCCCTATGTGTCCCGGCCGCCGCTTCTTTCCCGGCGCTATTTCGAAACCAGCGGACACTTGCTCTGGGACAGTGACCAGTCATGCCGTCACCCAGCGACCCATGGCGATTGGCGGTCCAAGGCGCGACGCCAGTCAATGATAATAGTCGTCGTCGTCTTGGTGATCCTCATCCAAGTTGTAATCGCCGTCCTTTGCGGTGAAGTCAGCCTCATGTGCCGCTTCCGCTCATTCTGTCTACCGGCACAGCGCAGTAACAACTCCTCGCACATGTCGAGCGTCACGAGCAGGAACAGAAACAATACCGTGATCGCGCCAACAGGAGTTCCGGGCCGTGTCGACGATCAGCCGAGGCGGATGCCGCCCCACATCATCAGGATGAGCACATTCGCCAATTCGCCTTCGCGCGAGAAAGCGGGCTTGCGCGACCTGTCGCTGCTCACCCTGACCACCTGTCGTCGCGATCAGCCCCCATGGAAGCTAGTGGGCCAAGGTGCCGAGGCGTGACGCGATGCGTCGCGTGCCACAAGCTGCGATACCTCAGCGAACAGGTCCATCGGCGCTTTCAGCGCCAAATCCGACAGGGAGAGGATACCGATCATCCGCTTCTCCCGGTTCATCACCGGCACGTGATGGATCTGTTTCTCCGCCATGCGGCGCGTCGCATCCCTGACGTCATCATCCTCGAAGCACCAGGTGATGCCGGCCGTCATGACCTTTCTCGCCTCTGTCGTGTTGGGATCGGCCCCCTCGGCGCAGCCACGGCAGGCCAGGTCTCTGTCGGTAATCATTCCGATAAGGCGATCATTTTCTCCCACCGGGAGGCACCCGATGTCCGCGTCGCGCATCTTGCGCGCGACCTCGGCCAGCGAGATGTCCGGAGAGATCCATTCCGCATGAGCGGTCATAGCGTCACGAACGAGCATGGTTACCTCCTGCTCTGCGCGGCTTCTGATCTGAGGCATGTCGCTCGCTGAAGGGTCGCCCTGGTGGTCTCCATGTTGCGCCGGAACGCGCTGCGACCGGCCGAGCGCGCGATCCGCAGAACGACCCTGCGCGCGCCGAAAGCGTGGTCCGGGGAAGGGCTTTGGCGAGGGCCCGCCCAGAGAGCGGCATGCCCGTGGATGATAACGGATCATCGCAGGGCGAGCCAGAACAGACAGAGTGCTGGCCGCCAGGCAGTTCGGCGCAGTCTGGGCCGGCTACATGGCTGGGAAAGCGCTGCTGCAAAGGCGGAAGGCGCGCGAGCAGCAACACGTTCCCGATTAGTTACCTCCCCCCTCAAGGGCTTCATGGTCGTGAGATGAAGGAGCCCTGATTGTCGCAATTGCCCAGGGGTGGAACGATAAGTTGAATGGGTGATCGGCTGAGGGCGGGCGATAAAGGTGGCATCGTCAATACCTCGACGATGCTAACGAACGCGCCAACCGGCATCCGGAGCGTTGCTGACGCATGAGTTTGTCATGCGCATCGCCTAAACGTTAGTATTCAACCGCATGGACGATCTGGGCTGGCGCCTGTGGAGCATACCAATGTCATTCTACCGAGGCATGATCTGCGACAACGTCACGATCAGCGGAGACAAGGGCACCCCGATTACCGCCTACGTGGCCAAACCGGAGGGGAAAGGCCCCTTTCCGGCCGTGGTACTGGTTCACCATCTCCCAGGCTGGAGCGAGTTTTACATAGAGACGACGCGGCGCTTCGCGCATCACGGCTATCTCGCGATCTGCGCAAACCTGTATGAGCGCGCTGGTGGAGGCGATCCGGACGACGTCGCCGCCAAGGTGCGCGCCGAAGGCGGGGTCCCCGACGCCCAGGTAGTCGGCGATACAGAAGCTGCCGTGAACTGGGTGCGCGCGCAGTCCGAGCATAATGGCAAGATTGGCCTCTTCGGCTCCTGCTCCGGCGGCCGGCACGCCTTCATCTACGCCTGCCGGAAAAAGAATGTCGACGCCTGCGCCGAGCTTTGGGGTGGTCGCGTGGTGATGGGCGCGGAGGAGCTCAACGATAATACGCCTGTCGCGCCTATCGACCTGACGAAGGACCTCTCCTGCCCCTTGATCGGCATCTTCGGCAACGACGACCGGGCACCGAGTCCTGAGCAGGTGAACCAGCACGAGGCCGAACTCAAGAAGCACGGCAAGAGCTACGAATTCCACCGCTACGACGGTGCCGGCCACGGCTTCTTCTATTGGCACCGGCCGATCTACCGGCCCGAGCCGGCGATGGATGGCTGGAGCAAGGTTTTCGCCTTCTTCAAGACCCATCTGGCGAAATAGGAGACACTGACATGTGCACGTCGATCGTCGAGATCGTCCAGGCGGAGGGCATGGCGAAGCGCGGGAACGAATGGTTTCCGCTGACTCAGGCGGTGGTAGCTTACGACCATGCGCGCCATGCGCCTTTGGCCGATGTCATCACGCTCGATTTTATCAATGCCAGCCTCGACCCCGGAGCGCGCGCCGGCGTTGAGTTGACACTTGAATGCGCCAAGGCACTGCGCACCGCTCTCGATCGGGCGATCATCGCTGCCGAGTTCGAGGAGGCCGAAGTGCGGGGCAAGGGCGCTGCGCCGGGTCGAGCCCGGGCTGCGTGACACCGGACTGGGCGAGCCGCGAGATGAGCCCAGTCTTTGAACCATTTACCAGCGATCGGTAGCTGCTTAAAATCGTACGCTAAGATCGAACCACTATTTCTGCATCGTTCCCATTAGCCCCGCGGAAAGCGAAGCGGCCTAACCCAACGGGCGGTCGGATCCGAGTCATCAAAGGGGAGGTCGTCGCCGCCGCCGGTCGGAATCGCCTCAGCCAGCAGCGTGTCGTTGCTCAGCAGGCCCGCATCCTCGAGCTTTTCGAGATCGGGCAGGTCGCGCAGGCTGGCGAGAACGAACACCGACAGGAATTGCGATCAGTGGAGCCGCGCCTCTCATGGCGCCCGCGGGAAGACGACGGCGCCGAGCGCCGCGACCCATGCTGTTTCTGTCCGCAAACGCCTCCCTGGAGCCGATCACCCGCAGCGAGCTCAACAAGGTCTTTTGGCTGAAGCGGGCCGGCGATCACCTGGCAGGCCATATTCCTCTCCCCACTCGCAGACTTTATGAGCCAACCAGCAACTGGTCGGCGTGCCCATACGGAGCGCCATCGCTGCCGGACCAAAACTCCGCTGTGCAGGGCTAGCTACTCCATCCACTCCCGCAATTTCGTCCATCGACGTTTTCCGCCCGCCCTGATCGCCATGGCCAGGGCGCGCTTCTGCCCCACGATGACGACCAGCCGTTTTCCCCGCGTGACGCCCGTGTAGAGAAGATTGCGAGCCAACATCATGTAGTGCTGGGTCGTCACTGGAATGACGACGGCGGGGTATTCCGAGCCCTGTGATTTGTGGATCGTCGTCGCGTAGGCCAGCACGACCGTATCGAGCTCACCGAATGGATAGCTGACGATCCGGCCGTCGAACTCGGCGGTCAGTTCGCCTTCCTCATCGTCGATGCCCATCACCATGCCGAGATCGCCGTTGAACACCTCACGGTCGTAGTCATTTACGGTCTGCATAACGCGATCGCCAACCGCAAAGGTCCAGCCGAAGCGCTCGACCGAAGCCGTAGGGTTCGGGTTGAGGACCCGCTGGAGTTCAACATTGAGATTGCGCGCCCCCAGCAGTCCCCGGTTCATTGGACATAGGACCTGGATATCAGCGATCGGATCGAGCCCGAAGCGTCTTGCAATCCGATCACGCACGATCTCTCGAATCTTCGCGACACCGTTTTCGGGCGTGTCGATCTCGACGAAAAAGTAGTCGCTGTCTTGCCGCGGCGCGGCGGATTCCGGCATTTGCCCCTGGTTGATGCGGTGGGCATTGACGATGATCCGGCTGGTTGCGGCCTGCCGGAACACCTCGGTCAAGCGCGCGGTCGGCAGGGCCTGGGACGAGATGATGTCGCCTAGAACCTGTCCTGGCCCGACCGATGGCAGTTGGTCGACATCGCCCACCAGCAGAAGCCCTGCCCCGTGTGGAACGGCTTTCAGCAGCGCGTGCATCAGTGGTACGTCGACCATGCTGGTCTCGTCGACCACCAGGAGCTGGCAGTCGAGAGGACTTTCGAGACCCTTCTTGAAACTGCCGTTCGCCGGATCAACCTCCAGCAGGCGATGGATGGTTTTGGCCTCGATGCCGGTCTGCTCCGTCATCCGCTTGGCTGCGCGTCCGGTGGGGGCTGCCAGCAGCACGCGCACGCCCTTGGCGACCAAAATGCGCAAGATGGCGTCCAGAAGTGTCGTCTTGCCTGTGCCTGGGCCGCCAGTGACCACCGCAACCTTGCTCGCGAGCACGAGACGGACCGCTTCGATCTGCGAAGCCGCCAATGCCTTGCCGGTCCGCTTTTCGATCCAGGGCATAGCCTTTTCGAGATTGATCCCAGGCCATGGCACAGGCCCAATAGCCAGATCAGCGAGACGCCGCGCGATCGCCTGTTCAGCAGCATGCAGACCTTTCAGGAAAACGCACTGCGCGTCTTCGATCCGGTCCGAAACAATGTCACCTCGCTCCAATTCGGTCCGGATCGCGGTTCTGATCAGAGCGGCATCGACCTCCAGGAGCTTTTCGGCCAGCTTCACGAGGGCGTCCTGGGGCAACCCGCAATGGCCTTCATCCGTCGCCTCTTGAAGCGCAAAGGAAACGCCAGCTCGCAAGCGCTGGGGCGCGGTCTTCTTCATGCCGAGCTTTGCTGCGATCGAGTCCGCTGTGCGAAAGCCGATCCCGCGAATGTCACGGGCGAGCCGATAGGGGTCTTCCGTCATCACGGCGATGGCTTCATGCCCATACGTCTTAAAAATGCGGACCGCCCGGGCTGTCCCGACGCCGTGGGCGTGAAGGAATATCATGATCTCCCTGACGGCCTTCTGCTCCGCCCATCCCGCCACGATGCGCTCGGCGCGCTTCGGACCGATCCCGGCAACCTCCTTCAGCCGATCCGGATGAGCCTCGATGATGTCGAAGGTGGCCGCCCCGAAAAGCGCCACGATGCGCTTGGCCATGGCGGGGCCGATCCCCCGCATCTGCCCGGATGCGAGGTATCTTTCGATGCCCTCCGCCCCGGTCGGCGGCGTGGCCTTCATGACCTGCGCCTTGAACTGGAGACCGTGGGTTCGATCGGTAATCCAGATGCCCGAGGCCGTAACGAACTCGCCCGCTCCGATCGTTGCGGCGTGGCCCACCACGGTCACGAGATCGCGCCGGCCCCGCGCCTTCACCCTGATCACGACAAAGCCGCTTTCGGCGTTGTGGAAGGTCACCCGCTCCACAGTTCCAGCGAGCGTTTCCAAGGGTGGTGGTAAGGGGTGGGCTTGCAAGGATGCATTCCGTCGGGGAGCCGGCTGACATTAACGGATTGTGTCAGCCAAACACGCAAGGTTCTGTGCAAACCACTGGGCGCCATGCCGTTGCGCGATCCGGAACCGCCCACACGATATCGGCTCGGAGCCGAGGCCGTTCCGGCGCCGCGACAACAGAGGACCACATCGCATGCAAATTTCACATGGCGGCTAGGGCTTCTCCGCTCGGCGATTCCGCGGCGAATTCATAGTTTGATCACGATCATGCAGCTTGCTTGAATCAAGGATATGGCGCGCCGCCAGATCGAATTTTCCCGATCGGATTGATATGTCACCCCCGCCTGCATCTGCCACCGCGGCCGATTGCGATGCCTATTCCTCTGACGTCTCTAGGAAGCTCCCTAGCCGTCCCGCCGGTATTTCCTTACCCGTCGACAACGCCTTCCTCGCTATAGGTCTGATCCTTGCGAGCACATTGTTCTTCGCCGCTGGAGATGTCTCGGCGAAGCTCCTGACGGCAAACCTTCCGGGCGTACAGGTCGCGTGGTTGCGCTATCTCGTATTCGTCATCCTGGTTGTGCCGACCGCGTTCGCTATGAGCGGCAGGCGCGCCCTCGTAGCCGCCTCGCCCGGCATGCAGGTCCTACGTGGCCTCGCAGTGGCTGGCTCTGCGATGCTCTTTATTTTAGGGCTCACGCGGCTTCCCGTTGCTGAGGCAACCGCCATCAATTTCATATCGCCCATCTTCATCACGGCCCTGTCCATCCCGTTGCTCGGTGAGAAGGTGGGCCTTCGCCGCTGGGCAGCGGCAGCAGTCGGCTTTGCCGGCGTGCTCATCGTCGTGCGACCGGGCACGGCTGGGTTCAGCTTGGCGGCTCTTCTTCCGATGGGAGCCGCCATGTGCTGGGCGGTGGCCGCGATCGTGACGCGGAAGATGCATGCAGAGCGCTCGGAGGTGACGATGGCCTGGTCCGCGCTAATCGGCTTTGCGGTGCTGTCCGTGGGCGTGGCCTTCTCCTGGCACCCTTTGACACTGCGGGAGATCGGGATCGGCGTGGCCATGGGCTTGTTCTCGACCATCGGTCACTGGCTGGTCATCCTCGCCTTCAAGAAGGCGCCCGCATCGACGCTCGCCCCGTTCTCATACGTGCAGCTCGCCTCCGCCGCCCTGCTCTCCTTCGCCATCTTCGGGGCCGTCCCCGAGGCCCTGACCTTCCTCGGAGGAGCGGTGATCGCGGCGAGCGGACTCTACACGGCCCACCGGGAACGCCTCCGGGCCAGGTAGCCGTCGGCGAGCGCGGCTGAGCGTCTCGCCAGCCATGTAGTCTTGGCCACCTGGCGCTTGATATCAGGTGCTGTGGTTGCGGTGTCGGGCCATGGCTTCGGCCGTCGCGATCTTCGCATGAGCGAACCTGGTGGCTCGGTGACGCTGATAATAGAAGCCTGTCCCCGCGGCGAGATAGGCCAGCCTGGGCGGTCCGGCGCCATTCCGGACGGTTGGCTGACCATATGGCGATGTCTTGGGCGACGTGAACCGCTCAGATCAGCGCCTGGGAACGACAGACCTGTCAGCTCGGCCAAAACCAATAAAGATTCCGCCCCGTCGGGGTGTCTCGCAACGACGGGGCGACAAGGTGATTAACCAGTTGCGTCACTCTGTGGCGACGGCTGCCGACCCTATAGGCTCAATCCAGTCTACCGATAATCGAGAGACGCGCTGTTCCAACAAGAAAATGCCAATCGCCTTGGCCTGCGGCATGACGCCAAAACTTCGGCTTGCCCAATTTGACCGCCGTGCGATGCTGGCTCGTCGATTGATCGAAAGGTGGCTTATGGCGACAGGAACAGTGAAGTGGTTTAATTCGACCAAGGGTTTTGGTTTCATCACGCCGGATGATGGCGGGCAGGATGCCTTCGTTCATATCAGCGCGGTCGAACGGGCGGGCATGCGCGAGCTGCGCGACGGGCAAAAGATTTCCTACGAGCTTGTCCCGGACAGGCGGTCGGGGAAAGCGTCAGCCGAGAATCTTCGCGCGGAGTGACTCTTCACCATGGGTTGAGACCTCGTCGAAACAGCTTAACAATAATGATTAGAGCCGAGGCTCAGTTCCCCGTCGCGTCCAGATCATTATTGGCGAGGCCGTCGCGTTCGCGCTCGTCGCCGACGCCAAGCGGAAGCTCATCCGCCAGGAGCGTGTCCTTCGACAGCAGGCCGGCATCCTCGAGCTTTTCGAGATCAGAACATCGACTGTTCGCCGGGCGTGTAGGTGAATAGATGCGGGCCTCAGCATTCCGGCAGGTTGACGGCCAGGCCGCCGAGGCTGGTTTCCTTGAAGCGCTCGTTCATGGCTTCGCCGGTCTGGCGCATCGCCTCGATGCAGTTGTCGAGGGGCATGAAATGCGAGCCGTCGCCGCGTAAGGCGAGCGAGGCCGCGGCGACAGCCTTGATCGCGCCGATGCCGTTGCGCTCGATGCACGGGACCTGGACCAGCCCCGCCGCGGGATCGCAGGTCATGCCGAGATGGTGTTCGAGGGCGATCTCCGCGGCGTTCTCGACCTGCTCGGGCGATCCGCCCAGCACCGCGCACAAGCCTGCCGCCGCCATCGCCGCGGCAGAGCCGACCTCGCCCTGGCAGCCGGCCTCGGCGCCAGAGATCGAGGCGTTGTGCTTGATCAGCCCGCCGATCGCCGCGGCCGTCAACAGGAAATCGGCGATCCTCTCCCGCTCGGCACCGACGCAGTGATCGAGATAATACCGTAGCACCGCGGGCACGACGCCGGCAGCCCCATTGGTCGGCGAGGTCACCACCCGGCCGCCGGCCGCGTTCTCCTCGTTCACGGCCATGGCATAGACGCTGAGCCAATCCGTCGACGCGTGCGGCTGGGCGCGGTTGCTCTGCCGCTCGGCCTCCAGCTGCCGATGGATCTTGGCGGCCCGGCGGCGCACGCGCAGCCCGCCCGGCAATTCGCCTTCCTGGCTCAGGCCCCGCTCGATGCAGCCGTTCATCACCGACCAGAGGCGGGCGAGACCGCGCTCGACCTCGTCCGGCGCCTGGAGATGGATCTCGTTGGCGCGCTTCATCTGCGCGATCGAGAGCCCGCTCTCGCGCGCCATGCGCAGCATCGTCGCCGCATTCGCGAACGGATAGGGCCAGGAGGGCGTGGCGGCGGCGGCCGGCGGGGCCTCGCGCTCCTGCGCCGTCACCACGAAGCCGCCGCCGATCGAATAATAGGTTTCGGACAGCAGCTCAGCCCCGGCAGAATCACGCGCGCAGAAGACAAGCCCATTGGCATGTCCGGGCAGAGGCGGCCCGTAATCGAAGATGATGTCGACGGCTGGGTCGAAGGCGAGCGGTGGCAGTCCGTCGAGGCGCAGGAGATGCGTTGTCCCGAGCGCGTCGAGCTGGCGTTCCGCCTCGTCCGGATTGAGTTCGGCCGGCGTCCAGCCGAGCAGCCCGAGCGCCACGGCGCGATCGGTGGCGTGGCCCTTTCCGGTGAAGGCGAGCGAGCCGTAGAGCGTGGCGCCGACTGCCGATACGTCATCGCGAGCTGGATATCGACGCAGGACATCCAGGAATTGCCCGGCGGCCGTCATCGGCCCCATCGTATGCGACGATGACGGGCCGATGCCGATCTTGAAGACGTCGAAAACACTCAGGAACATCATTCGCCTCCCGCCGAGCGCGATCCCGGGCCTCCATGCGATAGGCGACCTGCGACCGTAGTCAAATCTCAGACGGAGATCGCCATTCCGTCGCGCTGCGGGTCGGCCCCGCCGGAGCACAGACCATCGCTGATTCCGATCGCGTGAAGGGCGGCGAAAGGGAATGTCTGGGCGGGCGGAGCGCTTGACGTCATATCCCGCCGCGGCGAGTTAGTCGTGACCGGCTCTTGTCGAATTGCGAGCTGCTAGGTGCATCCCCTCACCGTCCTCACAGTTGGAACCCGTAAGACTGTGAGGGGGGAATTGATTCCGAAGATGAGTGTGAAGGTGTGAGGGGAGCTCGCGTTTTCAACCTGTCCCTGTTCGGCCGTGCGCCCGAGAGCTCGATCTCGCACGCTAGGAGCCGTGGACTGCTTGGGATTCCCATGGGCGCTGATGCGTGATTCGCGCGCACACAGCATAAACCCCACCACGCGCGGAAAACGCCGGCTCGCAGGAAACGTTCCCAGCGCTCGC
Organism: Bosea sp. BIWAKO-01; assembly: GCF_001748145.1. Taxonomy (NCBI): domain Bacteria; kingdom Pseudomonadati; phylum Pseudomonadota; class Alphaproteobacteria; order Hyphomicrobiales; family Alloboseaceae; genus Allobosea; species Allobosea sp. BIWAKO-01. The sequence goes on along the minus strand of NZ_BCQA01000002.1, from coordinate 351,595 downwards.
CCTTTACACCGCCAGGCGCTTGCGGCCGTGTTTCCAGAAGGCAACGCGGCCGGGTGAGGCAAGCTTACCGCAGCGCGAGCAACGGAACGAGCCGGCGAGCTTCACAAGCGACTTTTCACGAGCCCACTCAGGCAGATCGTGAACCGGTTTCAGCACAGCCTCGCAGCAGACGATCTGAATGTGCGTGTAGGCTTCCGCATCTACGACCTCACGGATTGACGCAGTGCGCTCGTCCAATTGTATCATCGGATGGTTAGCTTGCCTTGAATCTACGGATGCAATTGCGCCTGTACTCGCGGCGCATTTCTTTGATTTGCTCCCGATCGACCCGAGCTGTGTGTCCTGGCTTGGTGGCCTTGCGGGCTTCCTCGCGACACGCCTCGCGAACGCTATCGCCCTTCGCGCCGCTCTCCCTGGCGTCCGTAGGCGATGCGAAGATAGCCAAAGATGCGAGAGCAAACGCCTGGAGACGCATGGCGGACTCCTCTTTTCGGGGCAAGGTTCGCAACTACTGACGCTACTAGAGATTGGCCCGGCGTCTAGTGGATAGAAGCTAACGCTTACCCGCCCACGACCGCCCTTCCTGGCTCGCGGAAGGTCGCCAGGCCGTGCCCACTAGCAGACGTTCCGAACGTCGCAGGAGGGTCACACACACCCATCGCTCGTTCGGACGAAATGCGCCATCAGCCGACATTGGCGAGTTTCCCGAAAGCGGACGCGTTCACATGCGACAATTCGTCCAGAATGCCATGGCGATGAAGCGCATGGAGATCGCGGTCGTGACCTTCAGTTCTGTGAATGTCGTGAACGATTTCTGCAAACAGAAGCCGGGCTCCCGCCCCCAAGCCGACGTTCACTGAAACGGAGACAGGATCACGGCTGAACCAGAAGCCGCCCCCATATGAGCGCCGAAAGCGTGCAACCTCTTTGTACGCGCTTCACCGGGCTTGCGACGGCCGTCGAAACAGCTGGCTCACCGAACCAACTGCAGCGCCCCTGTCGCGATCAGCGTATCGAGCGCCTTCCGAAGCCGCTCTTCCGCGGCTGGCGAAAAGCTTCCGATGGGTGGCAGGGACGCACCGATCGGCAGGCCGAGCAGAGCGAAGGCCCGGCGGACACCCTCTGGAAACTGCTCGGAGAACAAGGCATCCATCAGCGGGTTGAGCTTCCCCTGCGCGACAAGAGCCTCGGCGGTGCGCCCGCTCTCGGCCAGCCGCTGGACGTTTGCCCAGTAGTCCGGGAGCAGCGACGCGGATGTCAGGATGCCGCCCTTGGCCCCGAGGATGACCTGCTGGACGAAGAGCGTGTCCTGGCCGCTGAGCAGGCAGAAATCGTCGCTGACGAGCCGGGATAGCTGGTCGAGATGGTAGAGGTCGGTGTTGGAGGCCTTCATGCCGACGATAAGGCGCTCCTCTTCCATCCGCGCGATGGTCGCCGGGGCGGTGACGACATGGGCCCGATAGGGGTTGTCGTAAAAGATGATCGGCAGCTTGAGTTCAGGCGCCAGCGCCCGGAAATACCGCAGGACGCCCTCCTGATCACACCGCGTGTAATAGGGCGGAATGACCATGAGCCCGTCGGCGCCAGCCGCGCGGTAAAGCTGGCCGGTATCGAGCGCGCCGCCAAACCCCGGATCGAGCACTCCGGCAATCACCGGGACGCGCTTCGCTGCCACGGAGACCGTGATTTCCAGCACGTGCTTGCGCGCGGCGGCGGTCAGCGCGGTCGCCTCCCCGGTGCCGCCGAGCGGCACCAGTCCGGATGCGCCTTTTTCGATCTGGTAGGCAACGATGCGCTCCAGGCCAGCCTCGTCGACCGAGCCGTCGGGTTTGAGAGGCGTGGGAAAAGCGGGGATGAGACCGCGGAACATCAGATCAGCCATCATGCACTCGCTGTCGTTCTCGGTTGCCGGAACCTCAATTGCCGAGGTGGATCCAGGTGGCCTTCAGTTCTGTGTATTTTTCGAGCGCGTGGAGAGACTTGTCGCGGCCGAAACCAGACTGCTTGAAGCCGCCGAACGGAGACGAGATGTCGCCGTGATCGAAGCAGTTCACCCAGACCACACCCGCGCGCAGCGCCGAGGACGCCTTGAAGGCCTTGTTGATGTCGCGCGTCCAGACAGCCGCCGCCAGCCCGTAGATGGTGTCGTTGCCGATCGCCACGGCTTCGTCGATATCCTTGGCGGCGATCGTGGCGAGCACCGGGCCGAAGATCTCCTCCTGGGCGATCGTCATGCCGCTGGTCACCTCGTCGAACAGGGTCGCCTCGATGAAGCAGCCCTCGCTGGCGATCCGCTTGCCGCCCAGCCGCAACCTGGCGCCCTCGGCCTTGCCCTTCTCGATATAGGCCAAGACGCGGTCGGTCTGGCCGGCATCGACCATCGCCCCCATCTCCGTCGCCGGATCGAGCGGGTCACCGACCTTGATGGCCGCGCCGACCGCCATGACCTTCTCGACGACCTGTTCCTTGACGCTCTGCTCGATGATTAGGCGGGAGCCGGCATTGCAGACCTCACCCTGGTTATAGAAGATGCCCCAGGCGGCGGCGGTCGCGGCGGCATCGAGATCGGGCGCATCGGCCAGGATGATGTTGGGGCTCTTGCCGCCGCATTCGAGCCCGACGCGCTTCATGTTGGACTGGCCGGAATACTGCAGGAAGTATTTTCCGACTTCGGTCGAGCCCGTAAAGGCGACCGCATCGACATCCATATGCAGACCGAGCGCCCGGCCCGCCTTCTCGCCCAGCCCGGGCAGGACATTGAAGACGCCGTCGGGGATGCCAGCCTGCGTCGCCAGCTCCGCGAGCTTGATGGCCGTCAGCGAGGACTGCTCGGCCGGCTTGAGGACGAGGGAATTGCCCGCCGCCAGAATCGGGCCGATCTTCCAGGCCGCCATCAGCAGCGGGAAATTCCACGGCACGACCGCAGCCACCACGCCGAGCGGCTCGCGCCTGATCAGCGACACAGCGGTCGGTGCGGTGGGTGCAATCTCGTCATAGATCTTGTCGATCGCCTCTGCGTACCAGCGGATGCACTGCGCCGACAGCGGCAGGTCGACGGCCAGGCTGTCTCGGATCGGCTTGCCCATGTCGAGGGTCTCGAGGAGGGCGAGTTCCTCGGTATGGGACGCGATCAGGTCGGCGAAGGCGGCAAGCCGCGTCTTGCGCTCACGTGGCGCCATCCGCGACCAGACGCCGGAATCGAAAACCTTGCGTGCGATGGCAACTGCGCGATCGACGTCCTCCGCCTCGCAGGCGGCGATTGCGGTCAATACCCTCCCCGTTGCGGGATTGGTGCACGCGAAGGTGGAACCGGAGAGGGACGGCACATAGCGACCACCGATGAAGGCCTGGCCATTGAGGGAAAGCGCGGCAGCACGGGCGTGCCAGTCGATTGAAGCGGACATGAACAATCTTTCCGGAAGGGGCCCGGCCACTCAGCCGGCAGAGCGCGACGATAAGACGTTTCGGCGGCACCCTCTAGCACGAAATTTTCGTTTTCTGAAAATTTGTTTGGCATCTTCATGATATGCCCTTATCCGTATAGCGTGTTGGAACCCGCCGCCGCGATGTGAGCATTGGCGGGCAAGCAAGGGACGCAGCCCCTCGATGCCGCAGATCAAGATCGTCGACGATAGCGCCTCGCGCGCAGCGCCAGGCACAAGCGACCTCGACGACGAGACGCAGAAGCTGGGGCAGCGCATCCGCGACCTGCGCTCGAAAGCGCGCATGACGCTGACAGAGCTCTCGAAGGCAACAGGCGTCTCGATCGGGACCCTTTCACAGCTCGAACGCGGCCTGGTTTCGCCGACGGTCCGGACGGTCTACACGGTCGCGAATGCGCTGGGCGTGATGCCGGCCTGGCTGATCGATCCTTCACAAAGCGGACCAAAAAGCGCCGAAAGCCAGTATATCGTGCGATCCGGCCAGCGCTCGCGGCTGCTCGATATCGACGGCATCCGCAAGGACATCGCCTCCCCCGCCGCGAGCGAAAGGCTCAGGGGCTTCTTCATGGTCATCCAGCCCGGGTGCAGCTCGGGGGCCCAGCCCTATTCACACAAGGGCGAGGAGATCGGCTTCCTTCTATCGGGCTCCCTTGAACTGCAGATCGAGGGCGAGACCTATAGCCTGAACGAGGGCGACTGCTTTGCCTTCGCCAGCTCCAAGCCGCACCATTTCGCGAATGTCACCGCGCGCCCCGCCTCGGTCTTCTGGGTAAATGCCGACATCTGAGTCGGCGCAATTTTTCATAATTTTGAAAATTACGATTGCGCACCTGAAAATCGACTGCCATAGTTTCTGCGTTCGCCGCCCTCGGGCGAGCATCGCAAGGCGCCCCTGCGCCGGCCGGATCGAAGGAAGCGCGACAGGTGGCCCAATCAGGCACAGCATCGGAGCTTAGCTGGTCGTCGGCCCTCATGCTCCTGGCGCCGCTCACCCTCTTGATGCTGGCCATCCTGATCTATCCCCTGGCCCTGACGGTGTGGACCAGCCTCCACCCCGGCCAGTTCTCCTTTCAGGCCTATGGCGAGCTTCTCGGCAGCACGCTGTTCCACAAGGTTCTGACGAACACATTCGAGATCAGCCTGTCGGGCACGCTCGTCAGCCTGCTCGTCGGCTACCCCGTCGCGATGCATCTCGCGGCCCAGCCGCCGAGCCGACGCACGGCCTATCTGATCATGGTGATGCTGCCATTCTGGACAAGCATCCTGGTGAAGAGCTTCGCGCTCACCGCCGTGTTCGGCAATCAGGGGCTCGTCAACCAGGCGCTGGGCTTCCTCAGCGGCGGCCAGATCAACCTGCCGATGATGTTCAACCGCGTCGGCGTCATCCTCGGCATGATCAACTTCCTGCTGCCCTTCATGATCCTGTCCATCCTGGGCAGCCTGCTGGCGCAGGACCGGACCTTGATCCTGGCGGCGGAGACGATGGGCGCCAAGCCGCTGCGGATCTTCTGGAAGATCACGCTGCCTCTCAGCCTTCCCGGGGTGATCGCGGGCGTCCTGATCAACATCACCCTCTCGATCGGGATGTACATCACCCCTGCCCTGCTTGGCGGACGGCAGGACATGATGGTCGCCAATCTCGTCGATTTCTACACGCGCCAGACACTCGACTGGACAGCAGCTTCGGCAACGGCCGTCGTCCTTCTCCTGATCTCGGGCGTGCTCGTCGCCCTGCTCGGAAAAGTGCGCGGCGCCTCCGGGCTCTCGGGAGCGGCAGCATGAACGCGCTCTTCGGCTCGAGCCGGCTCAGCCGCAACCTGATCGCGACCGCGGCCTGGGTCTGCTACGTCTTCCTGCTGATCCCGAGCCTGATCGTCATCCCGATTTCCTTCGGCAACCCGGGCCAGATCGAGTTCCCGCCGCGACAGCTCTCGCTTGCCCTCTATCGGCAGTTCTTCACCGACCCGGCCTGGTGGGGATCGATGGTGCAGAGCCTTCTGGTCGCAGTCGTGACCACGCTGCTGACGCTGGTCCTCGCTGTCCCCGCGGCTTATGCATTGACCCGGTCGCGCCTGCCCGGCCGCAATCTCCTGCGCGGCCTCTTCATGATGCCGATGCTCGTCCCGGTCATCGTGCTGGGGCTTGGCCTCTATCTGCAGTTTTCGAACTGGGGCCTGCTGGACACGACCTCGGGCCTCGTCCTCTCCCATATCATGCTGACGACGCCCTTCATCATGGTCTCCGTGATGTCCGGCCTGCAGCATTCCGACGTCTCGCTGGAAACGGTCGCGTCGATCATGGGCGCCTCGCGGCCCGTCATCTTCTTCCGGGTCGTGTTGCCCCAGCTGAAGGCGTCGATCGCAGTTGGCGCACTCTTCGCCTTCCTGATGTCGCTCGACGAGGTCGTCGTCGCCTATTTCCTCACCGGCACCAATGCCATGACGCTGCCGGTGAAGATGTACAGCTCGATCCGCTGGGAGCTCACGCCAGTCCTCGCCGCGGTCTCCACCCTGCTCACCCTGCTGTCATTGCTGATCGCACTGGGCATCATCGCCCTGCAGCGCAAGACCGAGGCCAATCCATGAATGTCCCGCCCGCGCTGACCAACACTCCGGTCGTCGACCGCGCTCAGGCCATGGTCGAACTCCAGGGCGTCACGAAGCGCTATGGCGAGGTCGATGCCCTGAAGCGCGTCGACCTGTCGATCCGCAAGGGCGAGTTCGTCACCCTGCTTGGCCCCAGCGGCTCCGGCAAATCCACGCTGCTCAACCTGATCGCCGGCATGATCACGCCGAGCTCAGGGCGCATCGTCATCGATGGGCGTGACGCAACGACGTTGCCGACCAACCAGCGCAGCCTCGGCATGGTGTTCCAGAACTACGCCCTGATGCCGCACATGACCGTGTTCGAGAACATCGCATTCCCGCTTCAGGTCAGGCACCTGCCGAAGGACGAGATCAGGCGGAAGGTCGAGCATGTGCTCGACCTGATCCAGCTCGGCCATGTCGCCGGCCGCCGGCCGCGGGAGCTGTCGGGCGGCCAGCAGCAGCGCATCTCGCTTGCCCGTTGCATCGTCTACAATCCCGCGCTGATCCTGATGGACGAGCCGCTCGGGGCCCTCGACAAGAACCTGCGCGAGCAGATGCAGCTCGAGATCAAGCGCCTGCATGCCGATCTCGGCATCACCATGCTCTATGTCACCCACGATCAGGATGAAGCCCTGACGATGTCAGACCGCATCGTGCTGATGAACGGCGGCAAGATCGAGCAGCAGGGCCAGCCGGACGAGCTTTACTTCAAGCCCGCGACCGTCTTCTCCGCCGAGTTCATCGGCAGTTCCAATCTCATTCCCGGCATCATCGAGGCCGCCGGCACCACGGGCCTCTCGCTGCGCACAGCCATCGGGACATTCCCGGTTCCCGCCGCCGACCATCCCGTCGCGAACGGGGACAAGGCCATGCTCCTCGTGCGCCCCGAGAACATGACGCTGGGCGGCGAGCCGGAGGTGACGAGCGTCAGCGGCCGGATCGACGATTCCATCCTGCTCGGCGGTGTCGTCAGGCACTTCGTCCGCTGCGAGGACCAGTCGACGATCATTGTCCAGGAACTGAACAAGCCAGGGCGGCCCGTCGCGAAGCGCGGCGACCAGGTTCGAGCCGGCTGGCCGCCTGCGCATGCGCGTCTGTTGCCAGCGACCGCGCCCCACTGAAGGCCGATGCCTGCCTACCGTCAGTGCACAATAACCAAGGGAGAACGGTGACCATGACTGAACGGACATTCCTGACCTCGCGTCGCGCCCTGCTGCGTGGAGGTGCCGCCAGCATCGCCGGCCTGATCGCCGCCCCGGCCGTCGTCACAGGGCGCGCCCAGGCCGCCGACAAGGCCCTGACCGTCACCTCCTGGGGCGGCGACTACAACAAGTCGGTGCGGGAGGTCTTCGCCGACCCCTTCACCAAGGAGACCGGCATCCCGATCACGCTGGTCGACAATGGCGACATGGCCAAGGTCAAGGCCCAGGTCCAGAGCAAGGCCGTGCAGTGGGACGTCATCGACGCGCCAGCCGCCTTTGCCACCTCCGGCGCCAGGGACGACCTCTGGGAACCGTTGGACATGTCGATCATCAAGCCCGGCGACGTCGTGCAGGCCGGCGCCCCCAACTACATGCCGATCTATCTCTATAGCGGCGGACTGCTCTGGGACGCCAAGCGCCATCCCGACGGCAAGCACCCGGTCGACTTTGCCGGCTTCTACGACGTCAAGAAATATCCCGGCCGCCGCGTCATGCGCGCACTCGCGTCCGAGACGCTCGAGGTGGCGCTCGTGGCCGATGGCGTGGCTCCCAAGGACCTCTACCCTCTCGACGTCGACCGTGCCTTCCGGGCTCTCGACCGGATCAAGCCCCATGTCACGAAATGGACGAGCACGACCCCCGAACAGGTCAACTCGGTCGTCCAGAACGAGGGCGATTTCTCCTACAGCTACTTCAATCGGGTGAAGGCCGCGCAGAAAGCCGGCTCGCCGCTCGATTTCTCCTTCGAGCAGACCGTCAACTCGCTCGACTATTTCGCCGTGCCGAAGGGTTCGCAGAACAAGGAAGCGGCGATGCGCTTCATCAATTTCTGCCTGCGCCCTGATCGCCAGGTCGAATGGGCCGTCCGCGGCTATTACCTGCCGAACACGGTCGCAGCGGTGGAGCAGGTCAAGGCCTCGCCTGCAAAGGCGTATCTCCCCGACCTGACGAACGGCAAGAACGTCATCGTCAACGCCGAGTGGTGGAGCGCGAACTATACCGCCGCCCAGAAGCGCTATGCCGAGTGGATGCTGACCTGAGCCCGGGTCCATCCGACAATTCCGCTCCGGAACGTGCCGGAGCGGCACTGCTTCTCGTACCCCCAAGAACGTCATGACGCACGAAGCTCTCCTCGCAGAACTCAGGTCCATCGTCGGGGAGCGCTATGTCTTCACTGAGGACGCTGACGTTGTTGCCTACGTCACCGACCATCGCGCGCGCTATCACGGCAGCGCAATCGCCGCGGTCAAGCCTGCGAATACGGACGAGGTCTCGCGTGTCGTCAAAGCCTGTGCGCAGGCGGGCGTCGCGATCGTGCCGCAAGGCGGCAATACGGGCCTGTGCGGGGGCGCGACGCCGCTGTCCGGCAAGCCCGGCATCGTGCTGCGTCTCGACCGCATGAACCGCGTCCTCAGTCTTTCGGTCGCGGAGGAGACGATCACGGTGGAGGCCGGCTGTATCCTGGCCGAGATCCAGGCGGTGGTCGCGCGCGAGGGGCTGCTCTTTCCCTTGAGTCTCGGCGCGGAAGGCAGCTGCCAGATCGGCGGCAACATCGCGACCAATGCCGGCGGCATCTCGGTTCTGCGCTACGGCAATACGCGCCAGCTCGTCCTCGGCCTCGAGGTCGTCCTGCCCGACGGCACCGTGCTCGACAGCCTGCGGCGGCTGCGCAAGGACAATGCCGGCTACGACCTCAAGCAGCTCTTCATCGGCGCGGAAGGAACGCTCGGCATCGTAACGGCTGCCGTGCTGAAGCTGTTTCCGGCTGTCCGGACCCGTTCGATCGCACTCATGCAGCTCGCCAGCGTCGAGGACGCGCTGGCGATCTTCGAGCGTGCACGAAAAGTCTTCGGCGAGCAGATCTCGAGCTTCGAGATCATCGGCTCGTCCTACATGGATTTCGTCCTGCGCTACGTTCAGGGCACCGTCATGCCGTTTGCGCAGCCGGCGCCGTGGTATCTGCTGATCGAGGCGGGAGATGCGCTCCCGGATTCCGATATCGGCCAGTCCATGGAAAGCCTGCTGGCCGAGGCCTTCGAGGCAGGACTGATCAGCGACGCGACGATCGCGGCCAGTCTCGCGCAGGAAGAGGCGATCTGGAAGCTGCGCCATGGCGTGACCGGAGAGTTCAAGCTCGCCGGCAAGACCATGTCGCACGACAGCTCCGTCCCGGTCGCGCAGCAGCCCGCGTTCACGACACGGATCGAAGCGGAGATCCTCGCTGCCTATCCGGACGCGAATGTGATGATGGTCGGCCATATCGGCGACGGAAACATCCATGTCGTCGTGCTGTTCCCGCATGAGCGTTTCGCCGACGCCCAGGCCTACGAGGATGCCTCCGATGCCATCGACATCATCGTCGATGATATCGCCGTCTCGATGGGAGGCAGCATCACCGCCGAACACGGTGTGGGAACGAGCTATCGCAAGCGCCTCGCGCGGACGAAAAGCAATGCCGAACTCACCCTGATGAGGGGCATCAAGCAACTGCTCGATCCGGCCGGCCTCATGAACCCGGGAAAAATCCTGCTGGAAGCCGACGTCGATTGAAGCCAGCCAACGGATCGACGCAGGCTCGATGAAAACCGAAGCGCTCAACATCGAGGATGTCCGCAAGCTGGCGCGCCGTCGCCTGCCGCGTGGCATTTTCGAGTATATCGACCGGGGTGCCGAGGATGAGATCGGGCTCGCAGGCCTGCGGCACGCCTTCGATGCAGTCACATTCAATCCCCGCATTCTTGCGGATGTCTCGCAGCGGGACCTGTCGACAACTCTGCTCGGGCGCAAGCAGCCCCTGCCCCTCGCCATTGCCCCGACGGCCGCGGCCGGTCTGGTCTGGCACGAGGGGGAGATCGCCCTTGCCCGGGCGGCAGCACGGGCCGGGATCCCCTTCTGCATCGCAACCGGCTCGATCACAGCGATGGAGCGTATCGCTGCAGCGAGCAACGGTCCGCTCTGGTTCCAGCTCTACATGTGGCACGAGAGGGCCCTGTCCTTCGAGCTGATCGAGCGGGCCAGGAAGAACGGCATCGAAACGCTTGTCCTGACGGCAGACACGGTCGCCACGCCCAACCGCGAATACAATACGCGCAACGGCTTCGAGATCCCGATCCGCGCCTCCCTCAGCGGAGGCCTCGACATGCTCTCGCATCCACGCTGGGTCTGGCAGGTGCTGCTGCGCTACATCCGCGCCGGCGGCATTCCGACCTATCAGCATTACCCGCCGGGCTTCCGCTCCAGGATCACGCGCAAGGCGACCTGGGAGCAGGTCCGATTGACGGACGCCATGACGTGGGACGATTTGCGCGAGTTGCGCCAGCGCTGGAACGGCAAGCTGGTCCTGAAGGGCGTGCTGCGCGCTGAGGATGCCAGGAAGGCCGTCGAGGCCGGCGTCGACGCCATTGTCGTGACCAGCCACGGCGCACGCAACCTCGATGGCGCCATCGCGCCGATCCGTGCCTTGCCGGCCATCGCCGAGGCTGTCGGCGGCCGCATCGGGATCATCGCCGATAGCGGTGTTCGCAGGGGCTCCGATATCCTGAAGCTGCTCGCGCTGGGCGCAGATTCGGTCATGATCGGGCGCGCCGCGCTCTACGGCACGGCCGCTGCCGGCGAGGCTGGCGCAACGCACGCGCTCACCCTGCTGCGCAACGAGATGCTGGCCGCGCTCGGCTTCCTCGGCTGCGCGAACCTGCGCGAGCTCGACACCAGCTTCGTCAATACGCCGTCATGATCGCGCCGAGAGCGAGCAGCCGCGTTTCCGAAAGTGTGAAGCGATGACCCACACGACACAAAAGCCTCTGCCGCTGCCTCCGAACGTCTATCAGCTGGATGCTCCTCTCGCTCCGCAGACGCCGGCCCTGGCGGGTTCGGTCCGGACCTCGGTCGCGATCGTCGGAGGCGGAATCGTGGGGCTGACGACGGCCCTGCACCTGGCGGAAGCGGGCGTCGATGTGACGGTGCTCGAAGCCCAGGAGCCTGGCTGGGGCGCCTCCGGCAACAATGGCGGGCAGCTCAATCCCGGCCTGAAATTCGATCCCGACGTGATCGAGGCCACCTATGGCCAGGAGCTCGGCAAGCGGATGGTCGCGTTCGCCTATGACACGCCCGGCCGCACGCTTGCCTTGATCAAGCGCCTCGGCATCGTCTGCGAAGCGCGCCGGAATGGAACTCTCCGGGTGGCCAACAGCCAACGCGCGGTCGCGGGTGTCGAGACTACGGCGCGCCAATGCATCGCCCGCGGCATGCCGGTGACCCTCCTCGATCGGGATCAGGTCGCCGCGGCGACCGGCACCGACAGGTATCTTGCCGCCATGCGCGATGATCGCGGCGGCGACGTGAACCCGTTGGCCTATGTCCGGGGGCTGGCCAGCACGGCTCTGGCCGCGGGAGCGAAAATCCACGGTCGCACCGCGGTGCGCAGCCTCCAGAAAACGCCGTCCGGCTGGAGCTTGCAGACCGACACCGGAATCGTCCAGGCCGAGAAGATCCTGATCGCGACGAACGGCTTCACCGATGATCTCTGGAGCGGATTGAGGCGGACGATCGTCCCGGTGTTCAGCGCCATCGCCGCAAGCGCGCCACTCCAGGCCGAGCACGTGCGGCGGATCCTGCCGTCGCGGGCATCGGTCTACGAGAGCGGACGCATCACCGTCTACTATCGGGTCGATGCCCATGACCGGCTCCTGATGGGCGGGCGCGGTCCGATGCGATCGATCGCTGCGCCGCAGGACATCAGCTATCTCACCGACTATGCCGGGCGCCTGTGGCCCGAGCTCGCAGGCCAGCGCTGGACCCATGGCTGGAACAGCCGCCTCGCCATGACGCAGGATCACTGGCCGCACCTTCACGAGCCGGCAGAGAACGCCCTGATCTATCTCGGCTGCAACGGACGCGGCGTTGCTTTGGGAACCGCGATCGCCGAACAGCTGGCCGCGCGGCTGCTCAAGGGGAACCAGGCGCAGCTCGATCTGCCCGTGGTTTCACCGAAACCGATCCGTTTCCACGGGCTCTGGCCCCTGGCCGTCCGCAGTGTCGTCCTCCACGGCAGGATCATGGATCGCATGGGATTATGATGCTGCCGAACGTCAACCTGCCCAATTGAAAAGAGAATGTGCTCAGCGTTCGAGGCTAAGCTCACCCAAATACGGCCTTTCCAGAGGTCAGGCTGGTTCAGAGTCCTCTTTGGCGACCAGAGTCAGACTGCCTGAGTGCGGACCTTCCCAAGCTCAGCAAAGCACCGCACACGCCCATCGCTCGTTCGGATAAAATGCGCCACTTCCGGACATTGGGCGCCTGCCGGAAAGCGGACTCGCGTTAATCGCCAAATCAATACGAGTTCGCAATCAGTGTATCGGCGGTCGTCGCCACGCTCAGAAACGACCGGTCAATTGATCGCGACGGTGGAGCATTTCGGGGTGCGCGGGCGTGAACTGCAAATCGGCCCGCCACACCACTCGTCGCGGGCGAAGAAGCGGGGGGCCCGAGGCCCCCAATGCCGGCGGTGCGGGGTGAAATCGCTATCGCCAAGGGCTACTCGACAATGCCAACGGCTTTTAGGGCCTGCACCAGTTCGGGGTGCATCTCAAATTTCCAATCACGCGCTCTGTCTTAGTCCCGCTAACTTCGTTGGCGAGAGCGCTGATCAGAAAATGGGTGATATCCCGAAAGCCCTGCGAAGCAGAGTGGGACCCGGTTCGCGGATTCTATCTGGGCCAGCGGTCTTTGAACGACCGCATCGACAGGCCGGGCACGAGACTGTACCCGACCAAACCGTCAGCCTCAAATCGCCACTTGCGACGCGGGAGCCGACCCCACAAGACATCTGCGACGCTGACGAGACCCAGCACTCCGCTCAACGAGGGCGCTCGTCCAAGATCTGGCCGGCGGGAACATCCTCGCCCATCAGCGCAATATCGTCCTCGTCGGCGGCACCGGAATCGGCAAGTTGCTAGTTCAAGCGTGTGCCGAAATGCTCGCTGAAGGCCGCCCTTGCATCGAATGGGAGCTCGATGCGGGAGTTCGTGTTCAATCAACCAAATCCCCATGTCGAACAGGCGTTCGTTTAGCGTGAGCGGTTCGAGGGGAAGGCCGATCGAGATTGCCCCCCGCGTCACGGGTGGCGGCGATAAGGTTGGTGTAGGCTGGGTGACGCACCTGGCGGTTGATAGACGTCGGCGGTTGGTCAGTCGGCTGAGTCTGGCCTTCTCATAAAGCATTGCTAAGCGACGGCGCTCGACAAGCCGAGCGCCCATTGAACCAGGCCATCTATAGTCACCCTTACCTTGGCCGGCAGCGTCTTTGTGCGGGGCCAAAGGACGTTGATCGGCAGATCGCCGCCGGACAGCCCATCCAGGACAATCTTCAGAGCGCCAAGTCGAACATCGTCTTGCACCATCCATGACGGAAGCTGAGTCAGGCCGTGTCCGGCCTTCACGGCCATCAGCACCGTCTCGAAATCCTGCAACTCATGCTTGACGGGAACGGCCTGCCTGGAAGTCGAGCCGTCCGGTTGCTTCATCAGCCAGGCGATGCGATTGCCCTGCCGTCGTCCGACGATGCAATCATGTGCCGTAAGATCGGCCCAAGACCGGGGAACCCCGCGCCGTGCAAGATAGCCGGCCGCTCCGACGATCACCATGTGCTGGACGCCGATCTGGCGCGCGAGCAAATCGGTCGAATCCTCAAGATTGCCGATGCGTACCGAAAGATCGATGTTTTCACCGATCAGATCGACCCGTCGATCGGTGAAGCTCACCTTGAGATTCAGCGCCGGATAGCGTTCGGCTATCTTGAGCAGCACCGGCATGATGTGCAGCCGGCCGAACGCCGTCGGCAGATCGATCCGCACCTCACCGCCGGGCGCGTCGCGCGCGAGCAGGAGGGCACTCTCGCCGCGATCGAGCTCGTCGAGCGCCGCGAGGCAATGCTCCAGCCAGGCCTCTCCGGCGGGCGTCAAAGTCAGGCGACGTGTGGTTCGGTGCAGCAGCTTACTGCCCAATCGATCCTCTAGACGCGACACCGCGCGTCCGACGGCGGACTTGGTCACGCCAAGTTCCGCGGCGACCGCCGTGAAGCTGCCCAATCGCGTTACCGCGACAAATTCGGCGATACCATCGAAGCGCGTGTCCATCGAGCTTTGTAGCTCCGTCCGCAACAGAGAGTCGCGTAAGTGGCGTCTAATAGGGATCTTCACGCTACATTATGTCCAGTGGAGCATCAATTCTCCACTGGAGCAGATCTATGTCATTCCTGTTCGACCCCTATGACCTCGGCCCGTTCTGCCTCAAGAATCGCATTGTCATGGCTCCGATGGAACGGTCGCGGGCACGCAATAGCGAATGGGCCCCGGATGCCGACACCGCCCGCTATTTCTCGCAGCGCGCCAGTGCCGGGCTGATCATCACCGGCAGCATCGCGATCAGCCCATGGGCGCGCACCTGGGCGTTCGAGCCGGGCCTCTATACGTCGACCCAGATCGAAGCATGGCGCTCGGTCACCCGCGAGGTTCATGATCATGACGGGCTGATCTTCGGGCAACTTCGCCACGGTGGGCGCGCGAGCCACCCCACCCACCAGCCGAACGGCCAGCAGACGGTCAGCTCGACCGACAAGGGAGCCGAAAAGGCGATCGTCATGGCCTTCGATGAGAAGGGCCAGCCGGCGGTCCTTGTGCAGCCTAAGCCGCGTGCCCTGCGGATCGAGGAGGTGTCGCAAATTGTCAGTGAGTTCGCGCAGGCGGCGCGCAATGCTCGTGAAGGCGGGCTGGACGGTGTCGAGATCCATGCCGCGAATGGCTATCTGCCCGATCAGTTCATCAACGGTGCGATCAACACGCGCGACGATCGCTATGGCGGCTCGCGCGAGAACCGCCTTCGTTTCACGCTGGAAGCCGTCGATGCTGTGATCGACGCGATCGGCGGCGAACGTCTGGGGATCCGGCTGTCGCCTTTCGGCCGGTATAATGAGATGCCGGCGTTTGATGACGAGGCCGAGACCTATCTGACGCTCGCAGCCGAGCTCGCCAAGCGCGGCATCGCCTTTGCCCATTTCAGCGATCAAACCCGGTGGGTCGACGACATCACCATTCCCGCGACCTTCCTGCGAGAGTTCCGCAGCGCGTTTCGGGGGCCGGTGATCCTCACCGGTGGCTATCTCAGAGAAAGCGGGCAGGCCGCGATTGATGTCGGCGAAGCGGATCTGATCGGTATCGGGAAGCCGTTCCTGGCAAATCCCGATCTGGTCGAACGGCTACGCCAGGATCTGCCGCTGAACGAGTGGAATTCCGACACTTTCTATACCGCGGGTCCTCACGGGTACATCGACTATCCCAGCTACGACGAGCTGGCGACAGCATGATCGGCCTTTTGCAACCGCGTAATCGATCGAAGAGGAGTTGAAA
Organism: Bosea sp. BIWAKO-01; assembly: GCF_001748145.1. NCBI lineage: Bacteria > Pseudomonadati > Pseudomonadota > Alphaproteobacteria > Hyphomicrobiales > Alloboseaceae > Allobosea > Allobosea sp. BIWAKO-01. The sequence continues at coordinate 335,961 of NZ_BCQA01000002.1, read as the reverse complement.
TCATGACTCAGCGCACCTTTCTCGTCACCGGCGCCAGCAAAGGCATCGGGCGCGCCCTCTCGTCGCGGCTCGCCGCGGCCGGTCATCACGTTGTCGGGATAGCTCGCGGCAAGGATCCGCGCTTTCCGGGTACGCTCGTGTCGATCGATCTCAACGACAACAAGGCCTCGGAACAAGCCCTTGCCGACCTCGCCCAGCGATACTCCTTCGATGGCGTCGTCAACAATCTCGGCATGATCCGTATGCATCGGCTGGGCGAGATCGATCTCGTGGACGTGGACGACATCTTGCGAGGGAATCTGCACCCGACGATCCAGACGGTGCAGGCGATCTTGCCGACCATGCGGGCGAAGGGCTGGGGCCGCATCGTCAACCTTTCCAGCATGGTGGTCGTGGGCATTGCGCAACGCAGTGCCTATGCTGCCGCCAAGGCGGCGATTAACAGTCTCACGCGTACCTGGGCGCTGGAGCTGGCTGAGACCGGGATCACTGTCAACGCGGTTGCGCCAGGCCCGGTGGAAACGGAGATGTTCCGACAGAACACGCCGATCGGCAGTGAAGCGGAAAAGCGTTTCCTTTCGATCATTCCGATGCGGCGCCTCGGTAAGCCGGAAGAGCTTGCCGCCGCCATAGCCTTCCTGCTCTCGGAAGATGCCGGCTACATCACCGGGCAGACCCTATTCGTCGATGGCGGCGGTTCAACTGGCAGGATTACCATCTGAAACAACAGGACTAGTGATCAAGGACGCTTCGGCGGCCGATTTCCGCGCGGGTCGCCGCGGTCCAAATATGTAATCATGTTGTCCGGTCAGCACATTGGGACGATGTCAATGCTCAAGGCGGTAATTGTCGGCGTTGGCCCGGATCGAGGACTGGGTGCCCAGCTTTGCAAGCGCTTTGCAAGGGAAGGGCTCGACATCATCGTGTCCGGACGCACGCAGGCATCGCTGGATGCGGTCGTCGCCGATATCGAGAGAGCGGGCGGCAAGGCTTCCTCCTTCGTGGCGGACGCGACAGACGAAGCCGATATCGTCGCATTGTTCGACAATGCCGGCGCCGGGGTGGACCTCGCCATCTACAATGCGGGCAACAATACCGCGGGTGATATTCTTGAGATGGACGCCGGCTATTTCGAGAATAGCTGGCGGGTTGTGTGTTTCGGCGGCTTCCTGTTCGGGCGGGAAGCGCTCCGCCGCATGGTTCCCGGGAAGCGAGGTACAATCCTGTTCACCGGCGCCAGCGCTTCGCTGCGAGGCCGGGCTGGCTATGGCGCTTTCAATTCTGCCAAGGCGGGTTTACGTACATTGGCCCAGGCGATGGCCAAGGAATATGGTCCCGCAGGAATCCATGTCGGCCACGTCGTCGTCGATGGCGCCGTCGACGGCGACAAGATTCACAGCCGCTTCCCGGACGCCGGCTCCCACCGCGAGCGGTTGCTCGATATCGAAGGCATCGTAGAATGCTATGCTTTCCTCTATCGTCAGCACCGTAGGGCGTGGTCGTTCGAGGTCGACGTTCGAACGTCGATGGAAACCTGGTAAGGGCGCAGTTTGGCCCTGTCGGCAGAACGGATTCCCAAACCGCTTCCTGACTGTCTACGCTCAGCAATACCGGGTGGGCCCAACCCACGTGCCGACGGCGTGGCAGCCGTCACGCGGGCACGCGAGGCCACGAAACGGGCGCTTGAACTGGCGCCTGGCGATGCCAATGCCATGATGGCTCGAGCTGCCACCATGTTCGATGGCGGCGACTTTAACGGCTTCAAGCAACTCGCCGAGGCGGCAGTTAGGCGCGGCCAGGCGATCCCCACCTATGAGCCCATTATGGTCTTAGAAACGCAATTCATGGCGATTGGCCGACGGGAGCGGCCCCCGCGCAGCGGGTCATCTATGGCTATGGCCGTCTATTTCAACACCAACTACAAGGGCCGGAAGGAGTGCCGCTAGGCCTTAGCGGAACCAACCCTTTTTGACCGGCTTGGCGGCCTCCATCGGGGCCGCCATCCGCTCGCGGCGGGCGGCCAATTCGTCCGCGCGCCGGCAGTGCTCCAACATCTCCTCGGTAGGCGTGTCGCCATAGAGCTCGGGGTCCTTGGCGACCATGCGCTCGCGCCAGCGCTTCATGGACGTGATCACGTGGTCGAAATTCTTCGTCTGCTCCCGCACCACGGCTTTCAACCGGCGCTGAATGTCGCAATTCATCCGCAGATAGAGCGAATCGTTCATCGCCACCGCCTCGACGAATTCCATGCCGTCACGCTCGATATAGTCCTCGATCGGCCATTCCGGCCGGACGTCGGCGGCCAGGTAGTAGCCGATGCGGAAGGCTGGATCGGCATGCGTCGCGAACTTTATCCTCTCGTCGTGCCCGAAGATCGAGCGGACATAGGCCTCCGCGAATCCGCGCCGGACCCACACGAAATTGCCGAGCCGACCCTCGTTTCCGACGCCCTCCGGCCCGACCCACTTTTCCTGGACGGCTTTCATGAATAGCTCGCGATACGCGGCGTTCCGGCGCCCGTGGGTTTGCCCCCAGTCCTCGCGCCCTTCCTCGGTTTTCATGTCCGGATAGAAGCGATCCGGCAGCACCAGGAGGAATGGTATCGAGCCGACATTCGAGAGCGCCGACGCCCATTTCGGCGTCGCCGGCGCGGTGAGGAACAGATCCCAAACGGCGCCGATCGGCTTTTCGTGATCCCAAGCCTGGACCTGCTCGTCGAACGTGTCGGCCTTGATCGTGTGCTTAAGCCGGGGATTCATGATCCCGGAGGCGCACACGTTCCACCAGGCCTCTGGCTCCAGGTTGACGGTGTTGGCCAAGAGGCCAGCGAGCAATTCCGGCTCGATTGTCGGGTTGGTCATCATCGCGTGGATGAAATCCCGGGACGCCCCCTCCAAGAGCGGCTTCAGGTCGACCGAGGGCGGGATGTAGATCATCGACCTGTTGGCGACCAGGGCTAGCCGCACCACGTCGCCCCGCTCCCATAGCGGTCCAAGCACCCGGTCATTCGTTGTGAACCGAGCCAACCCGAGATCGATCAGCGGCTCGTTGCGGGCGATGAGACGCTCGACGAGGAAATCTGGCACGCGGGGAAACCATTTGAGCTCCGGCGGCCCGAGTTTCGCGAGGAAATCATAGACGACCTCGGGCGCCGACAGCGCCAGACGCTCGGCTTCGACCCGGCCCTCCCATTCTTCCATCATCATGTCGAAAGCCCCGTCCCCAGGGCGACAGAGTGCCCCGCCGGCAGGGCAGGTGTCCATGCCCGCGCGTTAATCCGCCGAAGTGGACTGCCTAAAAGCGGACGTACTCAGCGTCCGGAATGGGCCACAAACGCCCGTCGGTTGTCCGGGGAAAATGCGCCATGACCGGACCCCGAGCCACCGCCCGGAAGCGGACGTTCACGGCAGCCTCGGGACGGATCGAGGTGTCCCACGCATCTGGACGGCAGCCGCGAGGATTATCTTTGCCACCATGGGCGCGAGCCCAGCGCGCGCCGATCAATCGGCGCGCCTTTGAAAAACCCGCAAATTGAATGCCATGTTGATTGTCGGACAAGCCGACATTAACGTATACCTAATGACCTTTCTGAGCGGGATTGGGACTTCTCGATGACGGATGTCTTTATTGTTGCAGCGCGCCGAAGCGCGATTGGCACCTTCGGTGGGTCACTGAAGGATGTTGCGCCCGGGGAACTCGGGAGCGCTTTGGTCAGGAGCGCCGTTGCTGATAGCGGCGTGGAGCCCTCCGAAATTGACCATGTCGCCTGGGGCCAGGTCATCCAGACGGAGCCGCGCGACGCCTATATCGCGCGTGTTGCGGCGGTGAATGGCGGTATCCCCGTCGAGACGCCGGCGATGACGGTCAATCGTCTGTGCGGCTCCGGGCTTCAGGCCGTGATCACGGCGGCTCAGGCAATTCTGCTCGGCGATGCCGAGATCACGCTCGGCGGCGGTTCCGAGAGCATGAACCGCGCGCCCTTCCTCTCCCCTGCCATGCGCTGGGGTGTGAAGATGGGCGACACGGTGATGGTCGACATGCTGGACGGCGCGCTGCGCGATCCTTTTGGCCAGATGCTGATGGGAGTGACGGCGGAGAACGTCGCCGCGCGCTACGGCATTGACCGGGAGACGCAGGACGCGCTGGCCGTCGAAAGCCACCGACGGGCCTCTCGCGCGATCCGCGAAGGCCGCTTCAAGGACCAGATCACTGGGATTGAGATCAAGACGCGCTCGGGGTCGGCGATCTTCGCCGAGGACGAGCATGTTCGCCACGAGGTGAAGGAGGCCGATCTCTCCGGGCTGCGCACTGTCTTCAAGAAGGAGGGGGGCTCGGTCACGGCCGGCAACGCGTCCGGCATCAATGATGGTGCGGCGGCGGTCGTGCTCGTCAGCGGCGATGCCGTCCGCAAAACGGGCGTGAAGCCGCTCGCACGGCTAGTCGCCTACGGCCATGCCGGCGTCGATCCCGAATATATGGGCATCGGCCCTGTCCCCGCGACGCGCAAGGCGCTGGCGAAGGCGGGGCTCAAGGTCGGTGACCTCTCCGTCATAGAATCGAACGAGGCCTTTGCGGCACAGGCCTGCGCCGTCTCCCGCGAACTCGATTTCGATCCGGCCATCGTCAATCCGAATGGCAGCGGGATCTCGCTCGGCCACCCAGTCGGTGCGACCGGGGCCATTAACGTCGTGAAGGCGGTTCATGAACTCCGGCGCGTCGGCGGTCGTTACGCCCTCGTGACCATGTGTATCGGCGGCGGGCAAGGCATCGCGGCGATCTTCGAGCGGGCCTGACGGGCCCTGCGCCTTTCGGACTCCCGCACGCCAAAAAGCGGCGACGCGGCATCACTCCTCTCTTGACGGGGCAGGTGGTGATGCTAACGTCCCGTTGTCGGACAAGCGGACAATGGATTCAATAAAAACGATGCTGCCGCAGGGTGGGATGCTCACGACAGAAATGGCGAATGTCGGACTGGACAAGGTCGGCGGACATGCGCGCCTGTCGCTCCAACGGCCGGACAAGCTCAATCCGCTCGACTGGGCCACCGTGCGGGAGCTCAAGCAGGCCGTCGAGGCAATCGAGGCGATGGACGATGTCTTCCTCGTCAGCATCGTCGGCAGCGGCCGCAGCTTCTCGGCCGGTGGCGATCTCGACGGCTATCTCAGGCTTTATCGCGAGCCTGCGGAGTTCTCCGGCTTCCTCGAGGATTTCTACGCGATGCTCACGGGCATCGAGAACTCCAGGAAGATCTATGTTGCCCTGATCAACGGCGTCTGCGTTGCCGGCGGGCTCGAATTGCTTCTCGCCTGCGATCTCGTCCTCGCGGCGGATACGGCGCGGATCGGCGACGGCCATCTTAATTTCGGGCAGTTGCCCGGCGCCGGCGGCTCGCAACGCCTGCCGCGCGCAATCGGCCTGCTGCGGGCGAAGCACTTGATGCTGACCGGCCAGCTCCTGACGGCCGAGCAGGCGCGCGAAATCGGCCTCGTCAACGAGGTCGTGCCGCATACCGAACTCGAACCCGCTCTGGACCGGCTCGTCGGACAACTGGCGGAGAAGAGCCGGGTCGGGCTGGCCTCGGCCAAGCACCTCGCCAACAAGACCCTGACCTCCGATCTGGAGGAAGGATTGCGCTACGAAATGGACTTCGTCCTGAACTACGCGACCACCGAGCCGGATGCGACGGAGGGCCTGCTCGCCTTCAAGGAAAAGCGCAAGCCGGTCTACCAGAGCTGACGGCACCGCGCCGCAAGGCGCACTAAGACAATGAACAAGGCCCGCGCACGGCAAACCGTGACAGAAGAGGCCGCCGAACGGGAAGGAAGCAGCTGATGGGCGATGAGCGTCGCCGTGAATCGTGCAACGAGGACGCCTATGCGATCCTGACGCGGATGCTCGCCGATGCCGAGCGGCTCTGCGCCACGCAGGATCCGCTCCTGACGGGCCAGGCCACCCAGTTGCGCGGGCGGATCGCCGCGATGGTTGCCGTCGCCACGCCGCCCGCCCTCCTACTGACGGAGGCGCATTCGTGACCGGGCGGCTTCAAGGCAGGGTCGCCCTCGTCACCGGCGCCGGATCCGGGCTTGGCAAGGCAGTGGCGCGGCGCTTCGCGGCCGAAGGCGCCAAAGTTGTCGTCACCGACATCGCCGACGCGACCGGCGAGGTCGTCGCGGGCGAGATTGGCGCAAATGCCGTCTATTGCCATTGCGACCACACCAGCAGCGAGGATTGTGCGCGGTCCGTCGCCTTCGCGTTGGAGCGTTTCGGCGCACTCGACATCCTGCACAACAATGCCGGCGGACCGTTCACCGGCGCCTTCGAGGCGATTGACGATGCGACGCTGGAGCGCGTGCTGAGCGTCAACCTGCTCGGCGTCCTCAAGATGACGCGCGCCGCTTTGCCGGCCCTGCGCCAAAGCGCGGCCGGCAATCCCGCCGGGGCCGCGCTGCTCTTTACCTCCTCGCTGCAGGGGCTGAAGGCCAAGCCCAATTTCAGCCTCTACACCGTAGCCAAGCACGGCATCGTCGGGCTGGTTCGCAGCCTCGCGCTCGAGCTCGCGCCGCAGAACATTCGCGTCAATGCGATCTGCCCGACGGTAACGGAGACGCCGATGCTATCAGCCTTCCTGCCTGGCATGGCCGGCGACCGCGACGAGGCGATGAAGCGCTTCCGCGCCACCATCCCGCTCGCCCGGATGCCGGAGCCGGAGGATATCGCCGCCGCCGCCCTGTTCCTCGCCTCGGACGAGGCGCGTGTCATCACCGGCATCGCAATGCCGATCGATGGCGGCCAGATGGCGATGTGAGGTGGGCATGGCGACGTACTCCGAGCCATTCCGTCTCGACGGGCTCGCAGCGGTGGTGACCGGCGGCAGCGGCGGAATCGGCTCCGCCGCGGCCGAAGCGCTAGCGGCTGCCGGCGCTGATGTCGCTGTGCTGGGCCGCAACCGGGAGAAGCTCGAGCGCACGGCGCAGGCGATCGAGGCGGCGGGGCGCCGCGCGCTCATCGTCGAGGCGGACGTCACTGACGAAAGCTCAGTCGCGGCGGCGCGCGATGCCGTGCTCGCTGCCTTCGGGCGCGCCGATATCCTGTTCAACAATGCTGGCGTCACCTCGCCAAAGCTGCTAGCCGAGACCACTCTGGCCGATTGGCAGAGCGTCGTCGACGTCAGCCTGACCGGCGCCTTTCTCTGCTCGCGCGCTTTCGCGCCCGTGATGAGCGAGCGCAGCTATGGCCGCATCCTCAACATGGGCTCGATCCTATCGGGCCGGGGCATGGCGAACCGCACTGCCTATTGCGCCGCAAAGGCCGGACTAGCGAATTTTGGCGCGGCGATGGCCTTCGAGCTCGGCAAGCACGGCGTCACCGTCAATACCATCGGCGCGACCGTCATCGTCACCGATCTCAATCGCGAGCTGATCCGCACCCAACCGCAGCTCTATGACAAGGTGCTGCAGCGCTCGGCCATCGGCCGTCTCGGGGAGGTCGAGGACGTGACGGGGCTGATCGTCTTCCTTGCCTCCCGCGCCGCCTCCTACATCACGGGCCAGACCATCTATGTCGATGGCGGCTATACGGCGGGATAGCGCATGACGATCCAGCTCCTCAACGGTATCGTCTATGGCGGCCTGCTCTATCTGCTGGCCGTCGGGCTCGTGCTGATCTTCGGCCTGCGCGAGGTGGTGAACTTCGCGCATGGCGCGCTTTTCATGCTCGGCTCCTATATTGGCTTCACACTGGCCGCAGCCGGCCACTGGTGGCTCGGGCTGCTGGTCTCGGTGGTGGCAATGGCAGCCGTGGGCTGCGTGCTCGACGTGCTGGTCTTCCGCAGCCTGCGCAAGCACGACCACATCGTTACGGTGCTGATCACGTTCGGGCTGCTGCTGATCCTCGAGACCGTGGTCACGGTGACCTGGGGCAAGGCGTATCTGAGCTATCCCGTTCCAAAGCTGCTCGACGGCACGGTCACGATCGTGGGTTCCCCTTTCCCGATCTACCGGCTCTTCATCATCGCGGTGAGCCTGCTCGTTGCGGGCGGGCTCGCGGCCTGGCTGCGCTTCACGCGGATGGGTCTCTATGTCCGCGCCGCCAGCACCAATCCGCACGTCACTTCGATCCAGGGCATCGACGTCGACCGGCTGAGCCTTATCGTGGTCGGGCTCGGCACGGCGCTCGCAGGGCTCTCCGGCGTCGTTGCCGGGCCGCTGCTGACGCTCTCGCCGACCATGGGCAACTACATCCTGATCGATTCCTTCATCGTCGTGGTGATCGGCGGCCTCGGTAGCTTCGCAGGCGCCTTCTTCGCGGCGCTACTGATCGGCCAGATCCACAGTCTCGGCGCGATCTACCTGCCCTGGGCCGCGACCATGCTGCCCTTCCTGCTGATGATCGGTATCCTGATCTGGCGGCCCACCGGCTTCGCGGGATCGCGGACATGACGGCCCTGTCCCAGGGCAGTGTTCCTGCCCCATCGAGCTTCCTGCCGAAAACGCGTGGCCTGCTTGTGATTGCCGTGGGGGCGCTTGTGCTCGGTGTGGCCGCGCCCAGGCTGGTCTCGTCCCAGCTCATGCTTTCGCTGGCGACGCAGGCGATCTTCGATGCGCTGCTCGCCACTAGTGTCGGCTTCCTCGTGTTGCAGAACGGGCGCGTGAGCTTCGGCCAGGCCGCCTTCTTCGGGCTCGGCGGCTATGCCTTCGGCGTGCTGGTGGCGCGCGGGCTGATGGCGGCCGAACTCGCCTTCCTGACCGCGCTCGCCTTGCCGACGCTGGTCGCCTTCCTGCTCGGGCTCGTCTTCGCCCGCATCACCGGCGTCGCCCACGCCATGCTGACGCTCGCCGTGGGGCAGGCCTTCTACGAGATCGCCTTTCGCTGGCGTGAGCTGGCGAAGGGCGACGACGGCATGTCATTCAACCTGCCGGCGCGCATTTTCGGGTTCGATTCAAGCTTGCTGCAGGATCCGTCCGTGATGGTCGTCGTCGCCTGGACCATTCTCGTGCTGGCCCTGCTCGGGCTAGCCCTCTTCGCCAACAGCCGGATGGGCCAGATCGCCGCTGCGGTGCGCGATAATGCCGAGCGCGCCCGCTTCATCGGCCACGACACCACGATCCCGCCCGCGATCGTCTACGCGATCTCGGCCTTGCTCGCCGCCATCGCCGGCCTGCTTCAGGCGACTTATAACGGCTATATCGCCCCGCAGATGTTCCACTGGAGCCTGTCGGGCTCCGCCCTGATCATGGCCGTGGTGGGCGGCGCGCAGTTCATCCTCGGCCCAGCAATCGGTGCGGTCTGCTTCTTCATTCTCAAGGACTTCGCCGGGCGTTTCGCCGAATACTGGCCGGCGATCGTCGGCGGCGTGCTCGTCATAGTCACGCTCGTCATGCCGCAGGGCATCGTCGGCCTGCTGAAAGCCGGCTGGCTCCGGATGCGGAGGCAGCCATGAGCGAAGCGATCGCGATCCAAGGCATCGGCCTCGAACGCCGCTACGGCGGCTTCCGGGCACTCAAGGGCGTTGACATCACGGTGCGGCGCGGAGAGATCCGTGGACTGATCGGCCCCAACGGCGCAGGCAAGTCGACGCTGATCGACGTGCTCTCCGGCCGTGTCCGCGGCCAGCCCGGCAGCGTCCTGCTCGACGGGCAGGATGTCTCGCGGCTGAAACCGCAGGAGCGGCGCAGGCTCGGGCTAGCGCGCTCGTTCCAGCGCACCAACATCTTCCCGATGCTGAGCGTCGAGCAGCAATTGCGCATCGCTTCCTGGGCTGTCGCCGAGGTCGGCGTCGAAGAGGTGATGGAAGAACTCAACCTCACCGCGTTGGCGCGGATGCCGGCGGCCGAGATCAGCTATGGCGACCAGCGACGGCTCGACCTCGCGCTCGCCCTCGTGGGCCGCCCGAGCGTGCTGCTGCTCGACGAACCGGCGGCCGGGCTGACGGTCGAGGAATCGCATGGGCTCGCGACGATCCTGCGCGACCTCGCCAGCCGCTGGAACGTCACGGTTTTGCTGGTCGAGCACGACATGCAGGTCGTGTTCTCGATCTGCGACCGCATCACCGTGCTGCATCTCGGCGAGACGCTCGCTGAAGGCAATGTTGCGGAAATCAGGGCCGACAAGCGCGTTGTCACCGCCTATCTCGGGACGGAGGCGTGATGACTCTGCTCGCCTTTCATGACGTCCACGCGCTCTACGGTCAGGCCCGCATCCTCAACGGAGTCAGCTTCGATATCGCCGCAGGCGAGCGCGTTGCACTCGTCGGGCGCAACGGTGTTGGCAAGACTACGGTGGTCAACACACTCTGCGGCGTCACCCGGATCGAGAGCGGCCATGTCGAGATCCGCGGCGAAGAGGTGCGCGATCTGCGCCGCTACACGGCAGCCAAGAACGGCATCTCGGTGGTGCTACAGGGGCGCGGCATCATCGGCAACCTGACGGTCGAGGAAAACCTTCTGCTCGGCACAGCCACACGCCGGCGTGGCCCCTGGACGCTGGAGAGCGTCAAGGCGCTCTTCCCCATCCTGGAGGAACGCAAGGCCAGCCCCGGTCTCGCGCTTTCAGGCGGGCAGCAGCAGATGCTCGCCATCGGCAGGGCGTTGATGGCCAATCCGGATCTGCTCATCCTCGACGAGCCGAGCGAGGGGCTGGCGCCCGTCATTGTCGACGAGCTCGCCGACTTGCTCGTCAGGCTCGGCGACGAGGGCATGGGCATCCTGCTGATCGAGCAGAGCGTCGGGCTGATCCGGCGTGTCGCCGAGCGCTTCTACGTCTTGTCGAAGGGAGCTGTTGCCGCCTCAGGCTCGCTCGCCGAGATTGAGGCGGAGGACTTCCACAAGCATATCGCCATCTGACCAGCCCGCCGCAGAAGCGGGCAAACCACGCCGAAAGTGGCCAATCTCAGGGAGGAACGAAGAAATGTTCAAGGCAGTGATGATGACTGGCGTCGCGCTCGGCGCCATGCTCTCGGTTTCCGGCGCGGCGCTCGCCGCTGATCCGCTGAAGATCGGCGTCGCGACCGACATGTCCGGCACCTATGCCTCGCTCGGTGAGGAGGTGATGCGCGCCACCCGCTTCGCCATCGACGAGGCGAACGCGGCCGGCGGTGTGGACGGCCACAAGGTCGAGTTCAAGTCCTACGACACCGAGGCCAAGCCCGACGTCGCGCGTCGGCAGGTCGAGAAGCTCGTGATGGAAGGCTATCCAGTTATTACCGGGATGATCGCCTCCGGCGAAGGGCTCGCCATCGCGCCGCTGATGCAGCGCTGGGGCTCGCTCTACATCTCCGTCGTCAACAAGGCCGACGAATTGACCGGCGCGAACTGTGCGCCGCGCGTCTTCCGTGTCAACACCCAGTCGGCCATGGATGCGGCGACGGTGAAGCCATGGCTCAAGGAGCGCAAAGAGAAGAAATGGGCGGTGGTCGCGATCGACATCGCCTGGGGCCGCGGCTCGGCCGAGCTGTTCTCGAAGGCCGTAAAGGAAACCGGCGGCAACATGGTCGCGGAGCTCTTCCCGCCGGCCAACACCAACGATTTCGCGCCCTATATCGAGCAGATCAAGAAGGCCGGCGCCGAAGGCGTCTGGGTAGTGCTCGCCGGGCGCGATGCCGTCAATTTCGCCCAGCAGTCGAAGCAGTTTGGCCTGACGGACGCGATCACCGTCGCCGGCGTCAGCTTCACCACTGACGGCACGGTCAAGACGCTGGGCGATTCCGCCAAGGGCGTCTTCGGCATCATCAATTATTCCTCGACGCTCGACACGCCGGAGAACAAGGCCTTCGTGAAGGCCTGGAACGACAAGTACAAGGTGCCTCCGACCAATTTCGAGGGTGAGGCCTATCTCGGCTACCAGGTGCTCTTCCAGGCGGTGAAAGACGCAAAGAGCGTCAAGACGGACGACATCGTCAAGGCGCTGCCGGGGAAGACCTACGACACGATCATGGGCAAGCTCGTCCTGCGCGCCGAGGACCGCCAGTTGCTGAAGCCGAACTATTTCGGCGTCGTCGAGACGGTCAATGGCGAGTTGCGTCCGGTCGTGAAGACGACGGTCGCGGCGGTCGATGTGGCGCCTGAGGTGGTTTGCAAGGCCAAGTAAGTTCTCGGCCGCGAAAGCGAAGGCCGGGGCTCCCGCTCCGGCCTTTTTGCATGTGATCAGTCCGCGCGGCCGGTTGGGTCGGTGCCTCAGAATTCATCCAGCGGCGCCAGCCCGGCGGTGGTGTTCAGGCTCGCAACGAAGGCGAGGTTCTGTCGCGCCTTCGGCAGTTCGGCCTCACAGTGATAGCGGCAGGCCCGCAGCTTGCCGCGGGCGAACGCATCCAGCTCGCCACCTTTCGCGAGCAATGCGCAAGCCTGATCAAGCCAGAGCCAGCCGACGACAACATGACCGAAGCCGGTCAGGAAGTTCGACGCGTTAAGCAGTGCCCCGGCCGGGTCGTCGAGCGCCGACAATGCCTCAACCGTCTCGCCGACCGCATGCCAGCTTTCGTCGAGCAAACCGGCGAGATCGGTCAGCCGCGATATCTGCCGGGCGCGCGCGATCGTCGCCTCGACCTCCTCGCCCAGCAGGGCAAGCGCCCGTCCGCGATCCCGCAGGATCTTGCGACCGAGCAGGTCGATCGCCTGGATGCCGTGCGTGCCTTCGTGGATCGGGTTGAGTCGGTTGTCGCGGTAGAGCTGCTCGACGTCGAAGTCGCGCGTGTAGCCGTAGCCGCCATGGATCTGAATCGCGAGATCGTTGGCGGCGAGGCCGAACTCCGACGGCCAGCTCTTCGCGACGGGTGTCAACAGGCCGAGCAGCGCTTCGGCGCGAACTCGCTCATCGTCGGTCTGCCCCGTTTCCTCCCGGTCGATCAGCCGCGCGCAATAAAGGATCAGCGCCAGCGACCCCTCGGCGTAGGCCTTCTGGGCGAGAAGCATCCGCTTCACATCGGGATGCTCGACGATCGGCCGTTGCTTCGCAGTGGGGTCCTTGGCGACGAGCGGCCGGCCCTGTGGCCGCTCACGTGCGTAGATGAGGGACTGGCGGTAACCGCGCGCCGCCAGCGCCGCGGCGCCGAGGCCGACCGAAATACGGGCCTCGTTCATCATCTGGAACATCTGGGTGAGCCCGCTGCCGGTCTCGCCGACGCGGTAGCCAATCGCGCCGGCCTCCCCACTGGGACGGTGGCGCGTGCCCTCGCCGAAATTGAGCAGGCAGTTGCTGGTGCCGCGATAACCCATCTTGTGGTTGAGCCCGGCGACGGCAATGTCGTTGCGGGTGCCGTCCGGCAGCTGCTTGGGCACGATGAAGAGCGAAATGCCGCCGACACCGGGCAGAAGCGCACCGGAAGCATCCGGGATCTTGGCCAGGACGAGATGGACGATGTTCTCCGAGATGTCCTGATCGCCGCCCGAGATCCACATCTTGGTGCCAGCGAGACGATAGCGAGGGCCTAACCCGTCTTCGCCATCTGGGACGGCACGGGTGGTGATGTCGGCGAGCGAGGAGCCGGCCTGTGGCTCGGAGAGGCACATCGTGCCGAACCAGCGCCCCTCGATCTGTGGCAGCGCGAAGGCATCGATCTGCGCCGGCGTACCGAAATTGCAGATCAGCCGGGCATTCGCCTGGGTCAGCATGACATAGGCGGACGTCGCGATGTTCGCCCCCATGAAATGCGCCATCGAGGCGGTCTGCACGAGTTTTGGCAGTTGCAGGCCGCCGACCTTGCTGTCGAAATCGGCAGCGAAAAGGCCCATATCCGCGGCCGCTTTCAGCGCCTGCCCGATTTCGGGCAGAACATGCACCGTCTCACCGTCGAGAGCCGGCTCGATTCGATCCGATTTCTTGTAATGGGTCGCGAAATGAGAGGCGGCCAGCTTCGCGCTGAGGTCGAGCACGGCATTGAAGGTCTCGCGCGAATGCTCGGCGAAGCGCGGCCTCCCGGTCAGTTGCTCGGCATCCAGCCAGTCGTAGAGCCAGAACGATAGGTCGCGTTCGTCGAGAAAGCTCATGCCGCCTCCGCACGCCGCTCGCGATCATGATCGGCGAAGCTTCGGCCGCCCTCGGCCAGTTCCTTCAGCAGTGGTGCGGGGCGCCAGTTCGCATCGCCATCGGCTCCAAACGACAGGATATCCGCGTAAATCGGCGCAAGCCCGACCGTATCTGCCCAGAACATCGGACCGCCTCGCGCGGCGGGGAAGCCCATGCCCTGCGTATAGGCGACATCGATGTCGGAGGCGCGCTGCACCGTGCCGTCGGCCAGCGCAAATGCGCCTTCGTTGACGATCGCATAGAGCGCCCGCTTGACGATCTCCTCGTCGGAGATGGCGCGCCGGCTGATGCCGAGCCGGTCGGATTCCTGAAGGATCATTGCCTCGACGGTGGGATCGGCCTCCTTCTGCCGGCCGGAATAGCGATACCAGCCCGCCCCCGTCTTCGAACCGAGTCGCCCCTGCTCCACCAGAAGGTCGGCCAGGCGGGAATAGCGCCTCTCCGGGTCCCAGTCCTTGAGCTGGCGCTGGCGGACATGCCAGGCCACATCCTGCCCGGCCATGTCGAGCATAGCACAGGGGCCCATGGCCAGGCCGAAGGCATTGAGAGCGCCATCGATCTGCTCCGGCAGCGCGCCCTCCTCCAGCATCAAATCAGCCTGCCGCAGATAGGGATAGAGCAGGCGGTTGGCGAGGAAGCCATCGCAGACACCCACCACCACGGGCGTCTTGCCGGTCTTGCGGGCGAGCCGGATCACCGTCGCCAGTACGTCCGGCGCGGTTTGCCTGGCGCGCACGATCTCGAGCAGCCGCATGACATGGGCCGGGCTGAAGAAATGCAACCCAACAACATCGGCCGGGCGCGAGGTCGCGGCTGCGATGACGTCGACATCCAGCGCCGAGGTGTTGGTGGCGAGAATCGCACCACGCTTCGCGACCTTGTCGAGCTCTGCGAAGATTGCGAGCTTGACCTGCATCTCCTCGAAAGCGGCCTCAATGACGAGATCGGCCCCGGACAGCGTCGCGATCTCCGTCTTCCCGGTGATCTGCTGCAGCCGGCCCTGCGCGGTTTCAGTGGTGAGATCGCCTTTGGCGACGGCGCGGTCGTAGACGTCGCGGATAAGCTTGAGACCCCGCTCCAGCCCCGCCGCATCGCGCTCGATCAGCGTGACCGGCAAACCCGTATTGGCGAAGACCATGGCGATACCGGAGCCCATCGTGCCGGCGCCGATGACGCCGACCGTTTCGACCGGGCGTGTCTGCGTATCCTTGCCGATGCCGGGCGTTCCGGCCGCGGCGCGCTCCGCGAAGAAGAGGTGGCGCAACGCACGCGAGGTCGTCGTTTCCATCAAGCTCAGGAAGAGCCGGCGTTCCTCGGCGAGCGCTTCCGGGAAGGAGAGGCGCGCGGCCTGTGCCACGGCGTCGAGCGCGGTGCGCGATGCTTCCGCATGCGGGCTTTTGGCCGAGATGCCCGCGCGCGCGGCGTCGATTGCCTCGGCGAAATCGGGCGGGAGCGCCCGGCTGGAGGCGGCGGTCAGGGGCGCCGAACCGAGTTTCTCGATCAGGATCATGGCCTCTGCCACGGGGGCGTCGCCGATGCGGTCGATGATCCCGGCCGCCTGTGCGTCCGCCGCGCCGAGGATGCGTCCGCTCGCGATCATCCCTGCCGCGACGACCGCTTTCGCGACGCGAGGCAGGCGTTGTGTTCCCCCGCCGCCCGGCAGCAGCCCGAGCTTCACCTCGGGCAGGCCGATCCGGGCCTGCGGGGTGGCGACGCGGCCATGGCAGGCGAGAGCGAGTTCGAGACCGCCCCCGAGCGCCGTGCCGCGAATGGCCGCCACCACCGGCACCGGCGAAGCTTCGATCGCGGCGTGTAGATCATTCGGGTCGGGCGCGGTCGGATCGAGCCCGTTGTCGAACTCCTGGATATCGGCGCCAGCAGAGAAGTGTCCACCGTCGCCGATGAGGACGACACCGCTGGCGCCGTTGATGACAGCGCGCGACAGCGCGACCGTAAGGTCGCGCCGCACAGCGGAGGAGAGGCTGTTGACCGGAGGATTGCCGATAGTGAGCACTGCGACGGTGCCGTCCAACGCCGTACGAACAAGGGATGGGGACGTCATGTTGCGCGTCTTCACCAGTTCCAGAGCTCGGCCGGTTTGGCCAGTTCGAGACGGGCGATCTGGTCCATATGGACTTCGTCGGGACCGTCCGCGAGACGCAGCGTGCGCGCCAGCGCCCAGCCTTCCGCCAGGCCGAAATCGCCGCTGACGCCGCCGCCACCATGGATCTGGATCGCCCGGTCGAGCACCGCCTGCGCCATGCGCGGCGCGACGACCTTGATCATCGCGATCTCGGCGCGGGCCGCCTTGTTGCCGACGGTGTCCATCATATAGGCGGCCTTCAGCGTCAGCAGCCGCGCCTGCTCGATCCCCATGCGGCTTTCGGCGATGGCCTCGCGCAGCATGCCCTGCTCGGCGATCGGCCTGCCGAAGGCGACACGGCTGCGAGCGCGTGCGACCATCGATTCCAATGCCCGTTCGGCCAGCCCGATCGCACGCATGCAGTGATGGATGCGGCCGGGACCCAGCCGCCCTTGCGCGATCTCGAAACCGCGTCCCTCACCGAGCAGCATGTTGGTGGCCGGCACGCGCACATCGGTGAACCGCATCTCGAGATGGCCGTGCGGCGCATGATCGTAGCCGAATACCGTCAGCGGTCGGACAGACGCGACGCCGGGCGCGTCCATCGGCACGAGGATCATCGACTGACGCCGGAAGGGCTCGGCCTCGGGATCGGTCAGGCCCATGAAAATCAGGATCTTGCAGCGCCGGTCGCCGGCACCCGAAGTCCACCATTTGCGGCCGTTGATGACGTAGTCGTCACCGTCGCGAACGATGCGCGAGGCGATGTTGCGCGCATCGGAGGATGCGACCTGTGGCTCCGTCATCGCGAAGCCGGAACGGATCTCGCCCGCCAGCAGCGGCTCGAGCCAGCGCCTCTTCTGCTCGGATGTGCCGTAGCGCGCCAGCACTTCCATGTTGCCGGTGTCGGGCGCGGAGCAGTTGAAGACCTCAGCGGCGATGGGTGAACGGCCCATCACTTCGCAGAGCGGCGCATATTCCAGATTGTTCAGGCCCGCACCGCCATCATGATTGGGCAGGAACAGGTTCCACAGTCCGGCTGCGCGAGCTTTCGCCTTCATCTCTTCCATGATGGGCGGCGACACCCAACGATCGGCACTGCAGGCGACCTGCTCGGAATAGACCCGCTCGTTCGGGTAGACATGCTCGGCCATGAAGGCACCGAGCCGAGCGAGCAGGTCCCTGACCTTCGGTGAATGTTCGAAGTCCATCATCCTCCCCCTTCGCTGCTGCGATGGCGCGGAGCTATCCCTAGCCGATGTTGTCTTGTCGGACAACACGACAAAAATAGATAATGCAACCATCGAAAACCGAAGAGCGAATGTGATCATTATCTGTTAAATTTCAATCTGTTATAAGGCAGTATCGCGCCACAAAACACGATACGGGAGCACCAGGAAGATCGCGAGAGTGGGTTGTCAATTGTCCGGTTGTCGGGCAATACTCAACTGTGGCCTGCCAAGTGGGCCGTTGACAGGCGGCGAGGCGCTGGGCGCTTCCAGGCCCTTTCAGGCGAAGGCAAGAGATGGGAACCGCTCGCAGATCCGCTTATGCGCTCAAGGACAAGTACGCGATCGTCGGCATAGGCACGACGGACTACTCGGCCAATTCAGGCCGCACGGTCCGCGCGCTCGCCATCGAGGCTTCGGCCAATGCCATTGCCGATGCCGGGCTGAAACCCGCCGATATCGATGGCATCGTCAGCTATAACTTCAACGATTCGGCGCCGGCGATCGCCGTCGCGACCGGACTCGACATCCCCAATGCCGGCTATGCGGTCGACTTCCTGGCGGGCGGCAACGCCGCCAACCTGATCGTGCTCTCGGCCGTGGCCGCGATCGAGGCCGGGCTGGCCGATACCGTCGTCTGCTACCGCGCGATGAACGGCCGTTCCGGCTTCCGGCTCGGCGGCGGGCGCGAATTCCGGGCACTGGGTCCGACGCAATTTACCGCGCCCTTCGGCTGGATCACCTATCCGCAGGCCATGGCGATGTGGTGCCGCCGCTATCAGATCGAATACGGGCTGACGCCGGAACAGCTCGGCAATGTCGCGGTCACACTGCGAGAGAACGCCGTGCTCAATCCCCGCGCGATGCAGCGCAAGCCGATGACCATGGACGACTATCTGGCCTCGCGCCCGATCGTCGATCCCTTCCGCATGTTCGACATCTGTCTGGAGACGGACGGCGCGTGCGCTGTGGTCGTGACCTCGGCTGAACGCGCCCGGGACATGAAGCAGAAGCCCGTCTACATCATGGGCGGCGCCTATGGCGGCGGGCCGCAGCAAGGGGACGACCTGTTCGACTGCATCCGCTGGCCGGACCATTCGAAGAACTACAGCCACTATATCGCGGACGACCTCTGGCGCAGTGCTGGCGTGACGCCGAGTGATATCGACGTCGCCGAGATCTATGACTGCTTCACCTACAGCATCCTGATGCAGCTTGAAGGACTTGGTTTCTGCGGGCTGGGCGAGGCCGGCAGCTACATCGCCGACGGCCATATCCGCCGCGACGGAAAGCTGCCGGTCAACACCCATGGCGGTCTGCTCTCCGAGGGCTACATCCACGGGTTCAACCATGTGATCGAAGCGGTGGAGCAATTGCGCGGCCAGTCCGGCCCGCGCCAGGTTCCCGATGCGGAGATCGCGCTCACCACCGCCGGGGCGATGACCTGCGGCAGCGCGATGATCCTGAGGAGGTAGGGCGATGTCGTCACCAGAAGCATACGCCAAGCCGGTCCCGGTTCCCGATCCCGATTCCGCGCCGTTCTGGGCCGGCTGCCGTGAGCAGCGCCTGATGATCCAGCATTGCGACGATTGCAGCCGGAATCAGTTCCCGCCGAGCAATATCTGCGCGCATTGCGGCTCAGGGCGCGTGTCATGGAAACAGGCCTCGGGTGCCGGTAAGGTCTTCAGCTGGATCGTCGTGCGCCATCCCGTGCCGAAGCCGGTCTATGTCGACGACGTCCCCTATGTCGTCGCGCTGGTCGAGCTCGCCGAGGGCGTGCGGATGCCGTCCAATATCGTCGGCTGCGCGCCCGAGGATGTGGTGGCGGACATGCCGCTCAAGGTCGCGTTCAGGCAAGTCACCGAAGAGCTGGTGCTGCCGCTATTCGAGCCGGCCTGAAGTCTACGAGAATGGACGGCGGGGAGAGGGAACAGACGCGGGTCAACCGCGCGCCCGACCCCGACCTGGAACTGGAAACGCCATAGGACGACGGCGATGCACGCTTCCTCCGCCATCATCGCCCAGATGGGCGCGCTTAGATGCGACGAGATGCAGGCGCTCCAGCTCGCCAAGCTGAGGCGCCAGATCGAGCGGCTTCATGCCACGAGCGGCTTCTATCGGGAGCGGTGGGACAAGGCGGGCGTTCGTCTCGACGACATCCGTTCGCTGGCGGATCTCAGGCGCATCCCGACGATCACCAAGGCCGATTGCCTCGCCGACCAGAACGAGCACCAGCCCTTCGGCCGGCGTCTCGGCATCCCACGGGAAGACGTCGCGCTGGTCTGCATGACCGGCGGCACGTCGGGACAGGGACAGGAAGTCTATGGCCGCTCGCAGCGCGACCTCGTCATGCAGGGCTATTTCCACCAGCTTCCCTGGCACATTGCCGGTCTGCGGCAGGGCGATGTCGGGCTGAACTGCGTACCCTCCGGCGGGCTCACGACCGGCGGCTGGGGGCCGACGGAAGGCTTCCGTGCCGCCGGCGCCCTGCCGCTGACGGTCGGTGGCACGATGAGCACCGACGCCAAGGTCGACCTGATGTGCCGCTTCGGCGAGATCCACTTCATTTATGCCTCGACGAACTACCTACACACGCTGACGGAGGCCATGCGTCGCCGCGGCATCGATCCACGCGAGCGCTTTCCGACAATGAAAAGCCTGTTCATCGCGGCCGAGGGCTACCCGGTTGAATGGGCGCAGACCATCCAGGAGGTCTGGGGCGCGACGCTGCACGAAGGCTATGGCAGCACGCAGGGTGCCGGCTTCATCTGCTCGACCAGCGAGCAGGGCGTGGTCTCGGCCGATGGCGGCCGTGCGCCGATGCAGTGCTTCGACTGGCACGTCATCGTCGAGGTGCTCGACCCGGATACCGACGAGCCGGTGAAGGAAGGCGAGTTCGGCGAAATCGTACTGACCAATCTCGACATCGAAGGCTCGGCGGTCGTCCGCTTCCGCACGCGCGACCGCGTCCGGCTCTTGCCGAAGGCATCGGCGAATAATGGGCGCGCCTGGACCTGCATCGAGAGCGGCACCATCGGCCGCTATGACGACATGATGAAGATCCGCGGCAACAATGTCTGGCCGTCAGCCGTCGATCTCGCCATCTTCGCCCATCACGAGGTCGCGGAATATGTCGGCAGCGTCTTCGTCGACGAGAAGGGCCGCACCGAGGTCATGGTCAAGGTCGGGCTCAAGCCCGAGCACGCCGCCCGCGGCGAGGCCGAGCGCGCGGCCGTCCTGTTGCGCGTCCAGACCGCCATCAAGGAACGAACCAACGTCCAGATGAAGGTACGTGAAGTGCCGCGCGACGAGTTGCCGTTCTTCGAGAACAAGGCTCGTCGCTGGAAGGACGAGCGCCCCGCCGGCTACCAGTTCTCCGACAAGGCCTCCTGAGCGCAATGGCCGACAGCCCGATTCCATCGACCGAGGAGCGCGTCTCCTTCACCGCCTCCCTGCCCCGGCTCGAAGCGACCCTGCGCGAAGCCGGCGTGATCCGGCCGGCCGAAACCATCGAGATCGAGCGTCAGTTCGAAGCTGGGCAGTCGAACCCGACCTATCTGCTGGCCGCCGGGGAGCGCCGCTTCGTGCTGCGCAAGCAGCCCTGCGGCCATCTGCTGCCCCGCGCCCATGACGTGGTGCGCGAGCACAATATCATGCAGGCGTTACACGGCGCGGGCTTCACCGTGCCGAACCCGCTCTTCGCCAGCGAAGAGCGCGAGATCATCGGCACGAGCTTTTTCGTGATGGATTACATCCCCGGTGCCGTTCATTCGGACCCGGCCCTCCCGAATGATACGCCCGCTCAGCGGCGCGCGATCTATGAAGCGACGGCCGGGACGATGGCGCGGCTGCATCGCATCAAGCCTTCCGTTCTGGAAGGGGCAGGCGTCAAGCCTCGTGGCGACTTCGTCGGTCGGCAGATCGGCGTCTGGCGCGGCGCCTATCTCGCGGCCATGACGCAGGACGATCCGCGTATCGAGGCCGTAGGGCAATGGCTGCTCGAGCACAAACCCACAACCGAGAATATCGGCATCGTCCACGGCGACTACCGGATCGAGAACTTGATCTTCCAGGGCAGTGAGGTCGCGGCCGTGTTGGACTGGGAGCTGTGCACGGTGGGCGAACCACTAGCCGATCTGGCCTATTGCTGCATCTGGTACCATCTGCCGCATTCAGTGCTGAACGGCCTCGCTGATCAGGATCTCCGGACGCTCGGCATACCCGACGAGGCCGAATTCCTCGACATCTATTCCCGCGAATCCGGGATAGATGCCGTTGCCACCCGCAACTACTTCCTCGCCTTCGCCTTCTACAGGCTCGCGGCCATCCTGCAGGGCGTCTACAAGCGCGCGCTAGACGGAAATGCTGCCTCGCCGCAGGCGCTGACGCGCGGCCGGGTCGCGGAGCTTTGCCTTACGCAGGCCGCAGCCTTCGCCACCCGAGCCTAGAGCGTGCCGCGTTTTCTCGTAAAGTCAGCGGCCTCTGGCGGCGAGACCGGCGGCACGGATCAAATCGCCGTGTAACCGCCATCGACGGCGAGAATCTGCCCGCTGATATGGGCACTCGCATCCGAGGCGAGGAGCAGCGCCGCACCCTTCAGATCCTGCGACCCGCCGAGTTCGCCGCGCGGCGTATGCGCGACGAGTTGCGCCTCGTGTTGATCCAGGGTCGCCGCCGTCAGCTTCGAGTGGAAATAGCCGGGGGCCAGCGCATTCACAGTGATGCCGTGCGGTCCCCATTCCGCCGCCAGCGCACGCGTGAAGTTCACCAGCCCTCCCTTGGCGGTATTGTAGCCGATCGTTCCGACGAGGTCGGAATGGTGTCCGCGCAGGCCTTCGATCGAAGCGATGTTCAGGATGCGCCCGCGCCGTGCCGGCAGCATCCAGCGCTTCGCAACCGCCTGCGTCAGCAGGAAGATGCCGGTGAGGTTGATCGCCATGACCTTGTTCCAACCTTCGAGCGGATGGTCCTGCGTCGGCGCACCCCAGGATGTGCCGGCATTGTTGACGAGGATGTCGACCTGCGGATAGCGCGCGCCGACCAAGCCGCAGAGCGCTTCGATCGCTTCGGGGCGCGAGAGGTCGGCGGTGAAGCCCGCAGCGTCGATGCCCTGTGCCTTCAGGCTCTGCTCCGCCGCTTCGAGCTCCGCCGCCTTGCGGGCGACGAGTACGATCCGGGCGCCGAACTCGCCCAGCGCCTCCGCGATCTGTAGGCCGAGCCCGCGTGATCCGCCGGTAACGATGGCGACACGGCCACTAAGATCGAGCAGGGCATGGAGCGAGCTTGCGGGCATGGGAAGGCGTTTCCTCGGCGTACTTGAGCTCTGTGGGTCAGTACAGCCCGACCGGTGCCGTCGGGGCATCCGTTGACCCGCTCGAATTTCTGTTGGACAAGTCAATAACCCGACATATCGTGAAAGCAAGTCCTGCGGCGCCCGCAGGCAGCGGTGAGAGGCCATGACGACGGTGGACACGGGAAGGAGCACTGCGCCAGCGGCCGGAGCGCGGGAATGGCAGCCCCCCTTCACAGTGGGGCAGGTGCTCGAGGCGCCAATTTTCTTCACGCCGGATTCAGTACGCGCCTTCGCGACGCTGACCAACGACAGCAACCCCCTCCATCATGATGCCGATCTCGCCTCCGCCACCCGTTTCGGAGGGCTGATCGCCAGCGGCACGCAGACGACGGGTCTCCTCCTCGGCAGCCTCGCCAACCATATCTTCCCGGAGAACGCCTCGCTCGGATTGGACTGCTCCTTCCGGCTGCGAAAGGCCGTGCCGGCTGACGCCGCGCTCATCGCACGCTGGACGGTTCGTAGCATCATACCGAAGCCGTCCCTGTACGGCATACTCGTCGAGTTGGACGGCGGTCTTGTCGATCCGAAGGGGGCGGTCTTTGTCGAAGCGAACGCCACCATCGCCGTTATGCCGCATGAAGCCCTCAAGCGGCCCCGGCCGACATGAGCACCACACGTTCGCTTCGCCGGGGGAGATGTCGAAACAACTGCCGGGCGCTTCCGGGGGAGTGTCTACCCGGCCGCGCAGGACATGCTATGGCAAGAATGCGGCAATGCTGCCGAACCTCTACCCGCCGATCTCACTGAAGCCCGCCAGTGATGGTAATGCCGTGACGAAACAGACCTTCAAGAAGCTCGAGACTGCTCCCGTCTACCGGCTCGTCTATGACGCGATCGAAAAGCAGATCGTTCACGGCGAACTCAAGCCTGGTGTGCTGCTACCGACCGAGACCCATCTCGCGGAGCAGTTCGGCGTCAACCGTTCCACGGTACGCGAAGGCATCCGGATGCTGGAAGAGAGCGGTCTCGTCCAGCGCAAAACGGGCAAGCGCCTGCAGGTGACCCGGCCCCACCTCAACGCCACCGCCGCGCGCACCAGCCGGCTCCTACGGCTGCATGAGGTCACCTTCCGCGAGTTGTGGGAGGCGTCGATCGCAATCGAGCCGGTGGTGGCGCGCTATGCAGCCGAACGGATCACGGCCGCTGAGTTGGCTCAGCTCCAGCAGAACATTGCCGAGATGGAGAAGGCGATAACGGACCATGTCGAGGTCGTCAGGCTCGATATCGAGTTCCATGATATCATCGCCCACGCGGCTCGCAACCGTGCCCTCGGCCTTGCTCGCGAGCCGATCAGTCAGCTTTTCATGCCGGCAGGCAGGGCGATCCTGCCGCGCCTCAAGACGCAGAGGCGCATCCTCGACGCGCATCACGCGTTGCTAAAGGCGTTGAAGGAGCGGGACGCCGACGAGGCGGAAGCCTGGATGCATCGCCACATCGCCGACTTCAAGCGCGGGTTTGAACAGACGGGGCTCGATCTGGACAAGCCGCTGGAGAGTTTCTGATCACGTTTCGATATCTGGGCTGCGTCAATAACGGCCGCTCTGCCATTCGCCGAGCTGAGCTACGTGGAAAGCCTGCGCTCTGTCAGAAGCAGACGTCCATGCCGTCCGTTTTGGGCCAAATCCGGATCTGCAGCCAGGTCCCGAACTGAACTGCCCGAGAGCGGACGTTCCAGACGTCGGCTAAGGGCCACAAACGCCCGTCGGTTGTCCGGGGAAAATGCGCCATCAGCCGACATTGGCGAGTTGCCCGAAAGCGGACGCGTTCACATGCGCCAATTCGTCCAGAATGCCATGGCGATGTAGCGCATCGAGATCGCGGTCGAGACCTTCGGTTCTGTGAATGTCGTGAGCGACTTCGTCACCCCCGACGCATTCTACCCTTCCGCGCGAGAGATGGAATCGAGGTCTACCGCGCGGCGTGATGCGCGCCGGCTGGTGCGCAACAGGCGGCCGCCCTTCATCACGTCTCGGCGTCCTGGTGAAGCTGGTCGCCGCGCAGAAGCCGGCACGCGATGTCAGCCGTCTGCAGGGCGGCGCGCTCGGTCGGCGAGTGGGCGGCGAGGTAGCGGCCGACGGCGATCAGAATGCGCCGGCCCTCATCGGTAGCGCCCCACTCGGCGAACTGCCGAACGCCCGCCTCGAACATCTGATAGGCGTGGAAGCCCGCGTCCTCGCGTAACAGGGCGTGCGCCAGGGTCGCGATCAACGCCTGGGGCGGGTGACCGCGCGTGAGATGGCGCGCAATCAAGCGCCCGGCCGCGTCGACCTGCCGCTGCCGGTCGAAAGCGTCGAGCAGGGCTGCTCTGATCTTCGCGGCATCGACGGGCAGGTCATCCAGTGTGTCGTCGCCTTCGCCAGGCATGCGCGCAGGCGGCACGTTGAGATAGCGAGCGAGATAGAGCGCCATCGCCCCGTGAAGGATGCCCCGCACGCCGTCGACAGGGCCGCGATGGTCCGCGGTCCCGGCGCCGATCCGTTTGAGCGCCTGGTGGATGGCGTTGGCGTGGGTCAAGACATGGTGAGCGGTCTCCCAGTCGGCGTGCTCATTGGCGCTGCCGAAACGCGCCACCCGCAGCGCCGCCGCGTAGGCCAGCGACCGGCCGAGATCGACGGGCGTTGCTCCGGCACGGACCGCTGTTTTGATCGCATCCATGATCGCGGCTGCCTGATCACCAAGCAGGCTTTCGGCCAGGGCCGCATGATTGGCCCAGAGGCAGGCGCCGCGAGCGGCGGCGAATAGGCGCGGCAACTCGGAGGCGGTCTCCGCGCACAAGGCGACGAGATCCGCCGGCTGGCGCCACGCGGTCGCCTCCTCGGCGCCACGTGCCGCCACCATCTGGCCGACCACCGTCGGCAGTACGGCGGCTGCGTGCTCCCAGCCGATCAGATCCAGGCATTCGAGGGCCTTGTTGATGAAATCGAGCGAATGCCCGCCGTCGGCGTAGGCGCGATCCGTGGCGGCCGCGACCAGCAGCTCTGCGAGCGCATTCGGCGCGACGCCGGCTGCGATGGCGGTGAGCACGGTGCGCTCGGCTGCCTCGCGGTGGCGCACGGCCGTCCAGCGCCGGAGCCAGCGCGTGAGCGTGGCGAGAGCAGGCCGGCTTGCGAGCGGAGCGCGCTCCCGGCGCGGCGCTTGCCCGTCGCAGTCCGCGGCGACGCGGCGGGCTCCGTGGAACAGGGCGAGGCAGACGTCCTCCTCGCCCAACACCGGCAAGATGTTGCCGACGGCAGTGAGGATCGTCAGACCGATGCCCCAGCCGTCGCGGTTGGCGGCGCCGAACAGCGCAACCTGCCGCACGATGTCGCGCGGCGGCACGCCGGCCGCCAGTTCCCCCTGTACGGCCTTGGCGACGATGAGGCTGAGATCGTGGGCGAGACCATCCTCGAGGCGGCTGCGCCAGTGCCCAGCGGGATCGGCATAGCCAAAACTCGGGCTCACCCAGATCTCTCCGTCCGCGCGTAGCTCGACGGGACAGGTCGGCACATCGTCCGCCCACAGGTCGAAGGTGCAGCCGCTCGCCAGATCGAAGCGGGCGTGGTGCCAATGGCAGGTCAGCACGCCGTCCTCGACGCTGCCGCGATCGAGCGGAAAGCCCATATGGGGGCAGCGATTGTCGAGGGCGAAGACGCGCCCGCCGTCGTGAACGACCAGGATCGGGCGATGGGGGCCGTGCACGACGAGCCGACCCTTCGCCTTCAATTCCTGAAGACTGCCCGCGCGGACGAAGGCCTTGTCTTGCTTATCCATGGGCGACTCCGGCCCGCGATCATCTGCGGCGAGAAGCAGGCGCCCGCTGACGCCTCAATGCGGCTCCACAAGAATGTAGTGACGTTGCCCCCAAATATCCCGGCGGCGAGCTTGGTCTGGTGGTTGAATTCGCCCTGTTGGCGTGAGTGGGTGGATGTTGAGGCGGAGCCTTGTCGGATGCGGTGCTGGCTGGCTTCGACAAGGAGGCTACCGCAAGAAAAAGCTCGTCGTGAAGCGCCAAATGCAGACATTGGGTACTCGCCTGGAAGCGGACGGCCGTCGTCCCCTAAGTCTTGCAGCAACGCTGCTCAGTGGAGGGCAGAGACCCCGTCGAACAGCGCAGCCTCGGTCCTCGGTACAGGCCTTCCGCCGCCGTAATCTGCGCGACCACCACGCAAAGCCTTAGACCGTTCGTGACCGGAACTGTTCGGCCATCCAGTCGATGACGATTCGCACGCGCGGCGAAAGCTGCCGCGCGTGCGAATAAAGGACGTGGACGGGCAGCGGCGTCGGCGGGTAGTCCGCCAGGATCTCGACGAGCGCGCCGCTGGCCAGTTCGGGAGCGACGCGGTAGCGCGGAACCTGGATAAGCCCAAGTCCGAGGCAGGCGCAGGCGACGTTGGTCTCGGGCCCGGTCACGGTCACCACCGCCGGCGGCGTCAACTGCCGCTCCTTGCCGCGATCAGTGAAGATCAGCGGACTGACGCTGGCCGCGTCGGGCGCGAACAGGCCAATGATGCGATGGTCCTCCAGATCGTCCGGCGTCCGCGGCTCGCCAAACCGTTCGATGTAGGACGGGCTAGCGAAGGTGCCTCGGCCCAGATCCGCGAGCTTGCGGCGGATCAGCGGGCTGTCTGAGAGTGTCCCTGCCCGCAGGATGCAATCGAACCCTTCCCGCACCATGTCGAGCGCCTGATGCGCCTCGCCGATATGCAGGCGGATGCCAGGATAGGTCTCCAGAAATCGGCCAAGCCCCGGCAGCAGGAAATGCCGGGCCTGCGTGCCATGGACATCGATCCGGACGAGGCCGCTCGGCTTCGCTCCGGCAAAGGCGCCTTCGGCATCCTCGAGATCAGCGATCAGCGCCAGACAACGCTGGTAATAGGCCTCACCATCGAGCGTTGGGCTGACCTGCCGCGTTGTCCGCTGTAGCAGGCGGACCCAAGCCTCGCCTCCAGCCCTTTGATCGCATCGGTCACCGATGAACGCGGCAGGCCGAGATCGTCGGCTGCTTGCGTGAAGCTGCGGCGCTCCACGATCCGGGTGAAGACCCGCATGGCATCGAAACGATCCATTGTTCGCTCATTCGAATAGTGATGCCGGATATTGGCTGATTATCCAACACAAGGGAACGTCCATTCTCTCCTCACACCCGCCGGACACCGGCAGTGAGCCAAGGAGAAAGAGCATGACGAACCAGAGCAGCAAGGTCGCGATCGTGACGGGCGCTTCCGGTGGTATCGGGGCGGCGGTTGCCGAGCGTCTCGCCAGCGACGGCTTCACCGTGGTGGTGAACTATGCCGGCAATGCCGCGTCGGCCGAGGCGCTCGTCGCCCGGATCGAGGCCGCGGGCGGCCGCGCCGTCGCCGCCCAGGCCGATATCGCGGATGTCGAGGCAGTACGCCGCATGTTCGACAGCGCCGAGACCGCTTTCGGCGGCGTCGACGTGTTGATCAACAATGCCGGCATCATGACCCTGGCGAGCATCGCCGACAGCGACGACGCCCTGTTCGACCGCCAGATCGCCGTCAACCTGAAGGGCACCTTCAACACCCTGCGCGAAGCGGCCAAGAGGCTGCGCGATGGCGGCCGGATCGTGAACTTCTCCTCCAGCGTCGTCGGCATGCTGCAGCCGGGTTATGGCGTCTATGCCGCGACCAAGGCCGCTGTCGAGGCCATGACGAGCGTCCTCGCCAAGGAGCTGCGCGGCCGCAACATCACCGTCAACGCGGTCGCGCCCGGCCCCACCGCGACCAAGCTGTTTCTCGACGGCAAGCCGCAGGAGGTGATCGACCGCCTGTCCAAGCTCGCCCCGCTCGAACGCCTCGGCCAGCCCAGGGATATCGCCGACGCCGTCGCGTTCCTCGCAGGACCGGACGGCGCCTGGATCAACGGCCAGACCCTGCGGGCCAATGGGGGGATCATCTGATCGCGCCGCCTGCGAAACACCGGGACCTTCGACCTCAATTCCAGTTCACTCAAGGACCATCGTCATGCCCAAGAACCTGTCCAAGCAAGTCATTCTCGTCACCGGCGCCTCGTCGGGCTTCGGCCTCATGACCGCCAGGGCCCTCGCCCAGGCCGGGCACACCGTCTACGCCTCGATGCGCGAGACACGGGGGCGCAACGCGCCGCAGGTCGCAGCCGTCGCGGAATGGGCCAAGGCGGAAGGTGTCGATCTGCGCACGGTCGAACTCGACGTCCAGTCGGACGCTTCCGCCGACGCAGGCGTCGCCAACCTCCTCGGCGAGGCCGGACGGCTCGATGTCGTCGTCCACAATGCCGGCCACATGGTCTTCGGACCGGCAGAGGCCTTCACTCCCGACCAGTTCATCCAGCAATACGACGTGAACGTGCTCGGCGCGCAGCGCGTCAACCGCGCCGCGCTTCCCCATCTGAGAGGTCAGCGCGAAGGCTTGCTGGTCTGGGTCGGATCGAGTTCGACCCGTGGCGGTACGCCGCCCTTCCTGTCGCCTTACTTCGCCGCCAAGGCGGCGATGGATGCGCTGGCCGTGTCCTACTCCACCGAGCTCGCGCTCTGGGGCATCGAGACTACGATCATGGTGCCGGGCGCCTTCACCAAGGGGACCAACCATTTCGCCCATTCTGGCAAGCCCTCCGACGAAGCCCGCGCGGCGGAGTACGAAGCTGGTCCCTATGCCGGCGTCGCGGACAAGGCGCTGAAGGGCCTTGCCAGCCTCGAACCCGCCGATGCCGATCCTGCCGAGGTCGCCCGCGCAATCGTCCGCGTGGTCGACGCGCCTTTCGGCAAGCGGGTGTTGTCACGTTAACTCCGGCATGGCGGCAAGCCGTATAGGCGGGCGTGCATGACCCTGCCCACCATCAGCTACAAGCGCCATCGGTTTCCACCCGCGATCATCGCCCATGCGGTGTGGCTGTATTTCCGCTTTCCCTTGAGCCTTCGCCTGGTGGAGGAAATGCTGCTGGAGCGCGGCATCGCCGTATCCTACGAGACGGTGCGGCGCTGGGCCTTGAAGTTCGGGCGGGGTTACGCCCGCCGCCTGAAGCGCAAGAGGCCGAGCCGCCGAGACCTCTGGCATCTCGACGAAGTCGTCGTCACCATCGCCGGTAAGAAGCACTGGCTCTGGCGGGCGGTCGATCAGGACGGCTATATCCTGGATGAGATCGTCCAGACCCGGCGAGACACCAAGGCAGCACGGCGACTGCTGATACGCCTTCTCCAGAGGCAGGGCTCCGCGCCCCGGCGGATGATCACCGACAAGCTCGGGTCCTATGCCGCTGCCCGGCGCCAGATCATGCCGACGATCGAGCATCGCGCGCACAAGGGCCTCAACAACCGCGCCGAGAACTCACACCTGCCGCTCCGAAAGCGCGAGCGGACGATGCAAGGCTTTCGATCTCCGGGGAGCCTGCAGCGCTTCGTCGCCGTCTTCTCCGCCGTCCGCAATCTGTTCGTCCCGCCCCGGTCTCGTCGCTCCGCGCTGCCACCCATCTGCATCGTCTGCGCGCCATGGCACAATGGAATGCCGTGGCCGGTGTCGCCGCTTGAACCTGTCATCAGGCCCAAAGGTCTTGGCGCCCGCCGGCAGTTAACGTGACAACACCCGGCTGCATCCCCCTAGCCTACCGTGGCAGGCTCGGATCGCACCATTCCAGTGACAATGCCGAGCGCACGCCTTTCGTCAGAGCGTCGAGCCCTTGCGCGACTTTTCCTGCTGGACAAGTTCCTGAAGGAGTTGGTGAGCAAGGGTCTCATGTGCCACCCGCGGGTTCGTTTCGGCGGATTTGCTGCCGTAGGTTGTTGTGACGATCAGCATCTTTCGGTCAACTTTGAAGGTCCCCGAATAGGTTCTTCCGTCGATCTTGATGTGGATCGCATGGCCTGACATGGAAACCTACTATGGAAAAATGCCTCGTGAATGAAAGCTCGTCCACGCCTCCCCAAGAGCATACTTCCACAAGGGGCAGGAGACCACACACAACGAAATGTGCCAAGGCAGCGGGATCAACAAGCCTGACCAGGGAATGACATTGTCCCCGCGCCAGCCCCGGATATGCCGGATATCGAACTGGCGCAGATCATTCAGCCGGGTTTTTTGCATCCGACCCGGCCGACGTGCCTGCCTTTCTGCCGCCTTGCCGCCTTGCCGCCGATGGCGTCGTTTCTCCTAGCCCGGTCGACCTGCCCCTTGTTGCGGGGAGCTTTCCATGCAGTGGCGGGTCGCATTCCGCCCGACGGAGAACTCTCCGCCGCGCTCGGATTCGCGGACGCGGCTGCGATGTCTATCCGTCGCGGATTCGGCTTTACTCGTCGAGATTGCATTGCCAGGCGCCGGGACTGGTGCCGACGATCCGGGTGAACACTTTGGTGACGTGGCTTTGGTCGAAAAAGCCGCAAGCGAGTGCGATCTCGCGAAGGGAATGGCGCGGCTGCCGCAAGAGGTCCGTGGCCGCCTCGACACGCCGGTGCGGCAGCCATTGGAAAGGTGCGAGGCCGGTCGAGGTGCGGAAGGCCGCCAGAAGTAACTGGTCGACAAGCCGCAAGCGTCGGCCAGTGATTTGAGCGCGACCGAACCGTCGAGATTTGCCGCGAGAAGCTCGGTGCTGCGCCTCGGATGATGGCGACCAAGACGCCCTCGTTCATATCAGCGCGGCCGAACGAGCGGGCATGCGCGACCTGCGCGAAAGACAAAAGATTTCCTACGAACTCGTGCCGGACAGGCGGTCGGGCAAAGCGTCAGCCGAGAATCTTCGCGCCGAGTGACTCCTCCAATTGAATGCGAGGGCCGGGCGGAATCGCCGAGATGATCTCGGCTCAGAGCCGAGGCTCAGTTCCCCGTCGCGTCCAGATCATTATTGGCGAGGCCGTCGCCTTCTGCGTCGACCTCTCCCTCATCGCCGCCGCCGATCGGGATCTCCTCGGCCAGCACCGTATCCTTCGTCAGCAGGCCGGCATCCTCGAGCTTTTCGAGATCAGGCAGGTCGCGCAGACTGGCGAGACCAAACACCGACAGGAATGTCTCGGTCGTCACGTAGGTATAGGGTGCCCCAGGCTCGGGGCTGCGCGGCCCGGCCGTGATGACGCCGGCGCGCTTCAGCGCCGCGACGATGTCGCGGCTCATTTCCTTGCCAAAGACCTTGCCGAGCTCGCTGCGGGTGATCGGCTGCAGATAGGCGATGCCGGACAGGAACAGCATCTCGGTCTGTGACAGGCTGGCGGCCGCTTGCGGCGCTCCCGAAGCCACCCGCACGGCCGGCGCAAAGGCGCCCCGCGTCCGGTGCTGCCAGCCGCCGGCGACGGCGACCAGGTCGTAGGGTCGGCCGCGCAATTCCTCGCGGATGTCGGCGATGATGAGATCGATCGCACAGTCGCGCCCGACAACCTGCGCCAGCACCTCGCGCGAGACCGGCCCGGGCGCGGCAAAGATCACGGCCTCGACCCTGCCCATCCATTCGCGCCAGCGCAGTTCGGGCGGCAGCTCGGCCAGTTCGGTGTCGAGCGCAACCTCCGGTTTGGGGCGACGTGCCATGGCTCACAGCCCATAAATGCGAAAGCTCGGCCGGCCCGACAATTCGCGCAGTGCGCCGAGCGACACAAGCCGATCGAACAGACGGCGCAAGCCGCGATCCGAAATGCCGCCGATTTTGGCCGAACCCGCCAACGCGTCATCGTTCAGGAAAGCGGCAATCACCGCCCCCGCCCCTTTCGCGCGCAGTTTGGGCGCCGCGGCCTGGAGGGAATCAGAGCGGCGCGCCAGCTCCCCGGCCAGGTCGATCGCGCCAGCGGCCGCCCTCGCATAAGCCAGGGCCAGCGCCGGCTGCCAGCCCTCCCCGCCCGGGCGCGGACGTCTTCCCGCCGCTCCGATCCGGATACCTGGTTCCAGCATCGCAGTGGCTAGGAGTGGCACCGGCAAAACCCATTTGAACTTTTGGGCGAGCACCGCGTCGGCGAGCCAGAGCGCCAAGATCTCGGCATCCGGGCGCACTTTGACGACGCGCTCGCTCAACTCGGCCACGGCGACGATCGCCGCTCGGGCCGAACCGGCCGCTTCAGAGGCCAGATCCGCCAGCGCCTTAAGCTCGGTCGCGCTCAGGGCCAACCCAAAACCGCTGGCGGCGCGCGCGATCGCCGCTTCCGACCAATCGGGCGAACGCCCGGCGAGTTGCCGCCAGGCCAGCAGGACGCGTCCGGCCGGACCGGGATCATCGCCGGGCCGGCGCAGCAACTGCGCGTCGCGCAATTGGCCGAGATCCTCGCGGCGGCCGATCAGGCGCAGGCTGGTGGCCGCCGCCTGCAGCGCCAGGCGCTGCCGAAACACCCCGCTCCAGGCCGGCGTGTCACGGGCAATCGGATCGAGCGCCGCGAGGCTGGCGCCCGCCTGAAACACCGCATCAAGCGCTTCATAAGATTGCGGTTTTGGCCGGACCCAACCGGGGACCGGGCGGACGGTCGCGGGCGGCGGAGGCAAGGTGGCGCTGCGGTGGAGCATCTCCGCAGCGTAGCAAGTAGCGGCGCTTTTCGCCAGAGATATCGTATTAAAGCGCCGCGCATGTCGTTTGCCAAAAATGATGATAATCTTGCATTATCATTCATATCTGCCATGATCCGAAAAGGCTCACTCGGGCCGCGCCGGATCGCCTGAGCAAGCTGCGAGCCGGAACCGCCGCCCCCCGCTCCGGTCGTCCGGCCGGCGAGGACATTGCATATGGTTAACGGCGGGCGTAACAAGCTAGCCTGTCTAGCCAGGAGATTCGCGTGATGGACTGGCCGCTGCAGGATGCCAAGAACCACTTTTCAAAAGTGGTCCAGCGTGCGCGCAGCGAAGGCCCGCAGGTCGTGACGCTGCGCGGCGAAGCGGCGGCGGTGATCCTCTCCACCCAGGCCTATGAGGCACTGCGTGCGGCACAGCCGACGCTGGTCGATGATCTTTTGGCCCCGCCGCTCTGGGACGAGGCGCTGGCACGGGCGCTCAGGCCGGCCCCGGTCGATCGCGAGTCCGTCTGATGTACCTGCTCAGCACCGATTTTGTTGCCGAGGTCCGCGCGGGATCAGCGCCGGCGGTTGCGTGGCTGCGCGCCGTCTATCCTTTGGGGGTGTATCTGAGCGTGATCACCCTCGGTGAGCTCGCCCGGGCCATCGCCGCGCAGCGGTCGCACGATCCCGACCAGGCAGCGCAGCTCAGCGAGTGGTTGCGCAAGCTCCGCCATGACCATCACGATCGCATCCTGCCGGTCTGCGATCGCGTCGCGGCCGCGTGGGGCCAAATCCCCTCCCCTGCCCCCGATGCCGTGGCGGACGCGCTGCTTGCGGCGACAGCGATCGTCCATGACATGCTGGTCGTCAGCCGCCGGCCAAGCCAGTTCGAGACGATGGGCGCCTCGGTCGTCAATCCCTGGGACGTCCGCTGATGGCGGCGCAGTCATGAGCAGCGAGACAGGGCCATCCGGAACAGCCCTCCCCTCCCCTCCCACGGCGCCCGATGCCGCTGCTCACGGAGGTCTCTCGCCGCAGCTCGAGGATCTTGCCGGCCGGGCCCGCCGCTATGTCGAAGCGGCCAGCTCGCCGAATACACGCCGCGCCTATGCCTCGGACTGGAAGCACTTTTCGGGCTGGTGCCGCCGCCAGGGCATTTCGGCCCAAGAGCCCGATCCCCAGGTCGTCGGGCTCTACATCACCGCCCTCGCCTCCGGCACCGCCAGCGGCGACCGGAGGCCGTCATCGGTGAGCACGATCGAACGCCGCCTCTCTGCCTTGGCCTGGACCTACGCTCAGCGCGGTCATCCCCTCGACCGGCAGGATCGCCATATCGCCACCGTGCTCGTCGGCATCCGAAACACCCATGGCCGTCCGCCTGTCCAGAAAGAGGCGGTGCTGCCGGAAGACGTCATCGCCATGCTGGAGACGCTCGATCGCGGCAGCCTGCGCGGCCTGCGCGACCGCGCCATGCTGCTGCTTGGCTTCGCCGGCGGTCTCCGGCGCTCGGAGATCGTCGGCCTCGATGTTGGCCCGGATCACAGCGACGATGGCCGCGGCTGGGTCGAGATCCTCGACAAGGGCATGATCGTGACCTTGCGCGGCAAGACGGGCTGGCGCGAGGTCGAGATCGGTCGCGGCTCGTCGGACGCAACTTGCCCCGTCGTCGCGTTGCAGACCTGGCTCAGGTTCGCCCGGATCGCGCACGGGCCGCTGTTTCGCCGCGTGACCGGCCAGGGCCGGGATGTCGGTCCTGAGCGCCTGCTCGACCAGGAGGTCGCGCGCCTGGTCAAGCGCACTGCCCTGGCTGCCGGCGTCCGCGGCGATCTCCCCGAGGCGCAGCGGGCCGAAAAATTTTCCGGCCACTCGCTCCGGGCCGGCCTCGCGTCCTCGGCCGAAGTCGACGAGCGCTATGTCCAGAAGCAGCTCGGCCACGCCAGTGCCGAAATGACCCGGCGCTACCAGCGCCGCCGCGATCGCTTCCGGGTCAATCTGACGAAGGCAGCCGGCCTTTAGAGCTTAGCCTCGGGCCCGCAGCGAGATTCGGCTCGGAACGGTCGGCCGGCGCGGCTGCGGGCTGAGTGTATCTGCAACTTTCAAAGTCGCTAGAACGCAGGGGCGGACATAGTCGCGCATGTCAGCGCGCCAGCGCTCCGTCATCAGCTCCCAGCGCAGCTGATGCTGACGTCGGACCGTCTCATGAAGAGCCTTCGCTGCCGCTTCGACAGCGAGTTCAACGCGATTTGTCATCACCCCACGCCCCTCGTCTACGCATCCCCGAGCGCTATGCTATGGGCAATGCACGCCAAGCGAAATGGGCGGATCGCGCAATCAGCCAACAATTCACTGCGCAACAGCTTGGGAGCCACGTTGCACCTTGCGGCTCAGCCAACCCGGTCATGCCGCAGCCGAACTGCCCCACCGTGATCAGCGCCGCGCGATCGATTCAGGGTGAACCTGACCAAGGCCGCCGGGTTATAGCCGCCAACGTCCCCTCCCCTTCTGCCCGATCGGAGGTCAGCGCCACGACAGCTGATCCTTCGGAAGCCGACCGCTGGGATCGAAGACCGTCACCTTGTGCGGCAGATCCGGTCCCCAGCGCCAGAGCACGAGGTTGAGATCAGCCGCTTCGGCGCCTGGTGCGAAGCTTGGCACCCGCAGACCGGCGATCCCCCGTGCTTTGAGCCGATCATAGACCGACCACGAAGCCGGCCGGTCGCCCTCGGCAAGAGCTCCTCCCCAGGCACAGGCCAACTCATCGCGCTCGACCGCATGCTCTCTCCTGCCCTGCTCCGTCGTCAGGTCAGCGATATCCTCACAATCGATCTCATAGGAACACAACACACAGGGGTCGATGCGATGCGCAAAACCCTGGTTGGCCTCCTTGATCGCGGTCATGATGCTCAAGCCGAGATACAGCGCAGGGACCCCCTTTGGGTTGAAGCGGGCGCCCCTGATCGCCGCGCCGTCCCCCGACAGCGGCTTGAAAGCCCAGCGCGGATCATGTGCCCGGTAGCAGGTCCCGACAAACCTCACGCAAAGCCGCCAAGCGCCATGTGGTCGAGATAGTCCCGAACGGCCGCAGCCTTACCCTCCTTAACTAGTGCCTCGGCGGTTCGTCCGCCGAAGGCCGGCAGGGGCTGGGCCCGATACCAGGCCATCGCCTGCTCCTTGCCACCCGCCCATTCGGAGACGCGGCTGATGATTTCGAGCATTTCGCGGAGCCGGCCCTGGGTCCGTCTTGCACCGCTCCGCTCGGCTCGGTAAAGCGTCTCGCGAGCGAGACCCGCGGTTTCGGCGAGCTGGGTCTTGGACATGCCGAAGCCGTCCGCCAGCTGAGTGATCGCAATCCTGCCGGCTCGGTCCATATAGGACAGGATCAGGGATTCGCTCTGCAGCGGAGCCTTCACAGCTTGAGCCATTCTGCTCTCCTTTGCCACATCCAGTCACACATCGACCTGACAGAATATATGGCACTCATCGCCCAGGTTCAACCTCGGGCCCCCATTCGAAGCCGAGCTTGTGCTCCTGACAGGCCCGCACTCGATCAACCATCGCCAGGCTTGGCTCGAATCTGTGGCATTCAGATCCAACGCGCTCACTCAAAGCGCCAGCCATCCGAACGAGCCGTGGCTGTAAATCTCGGCCGTTACCCTGCGAGCTCATCGCTCTCGCCGGACCAAGCCGCAAAATGCGCCGCCATGGCCTTCAGCCGTTCGACCGGAATGTCGTGCGCGGCCGCGCATTCAAGCTGCTGCGCCAGGAAAGCCTCCCCGAGAAAATGCTGACTTCACCGGGCAAACGGACATCAAAGAACCAACGAAGCAATCGCGACGACCACGGCGCTCCGAAGCATAACCGCGTTAATACGAGCCATTGAGGCTTCCGCGTTTTCAGGCGTACGCAAACCGATGGCCTCCTTATCGAAGGCACCTTTCTGCGGGAGTACGCCGGGTACGATGCCATTTTGCCTCTCGGTGGCAGCCGGCGCGCAGCTGTTACCCCCCAGCAACTAGGAGCGCCGCGTCTCATCCGATACAGGCTCATTGTCTCCAGCCGTGGTGCTGACGATGCGATAGCCGCGCTTCGTCTTTCGAAGCAGCCAATCCTCCAGCGCCTCAGCCGCTTCGTCGAGATCTCTGTACAGATCCAACCGTCGCCTGCCGAAATTGCCCCATCGCCCCCACTCGCGCACGAGAGCGAACTCGTCAAACAAAGTTGGCTCGACGGCCAGGACATAAAAGCGCGCCATGTTGCGCGCCTGGTCTCGCCGTTCGAGGATCAGCATTTGCAGCTTGTAATGAGGAGGTTCGAGCACGTGTTCCATGCTGCCACTTCATCCTCACACCCTGACGACGTCCAACGCAAAGCTTGAATCGATTGGCGATTATCGATTCACCGGATTGATGCGAGCCACCCGAATAACACTCTTGTTGGTTCCCCTCCCCCACCCGCAAGCCAGAGTTCGCCTCGTCACGCGAGGCAGGCTGCAGCGGCTTCATTAACCTTAACGAACTTCTATTGACGATCACGCACTTCGCCTATCGCGCGTTCGGGATCCGATCAACGCCATCAGCATTGGCCCCAAGGAGAACTCCCCTGCTTCCGCTCGCCGCGTTAGGTTCCTCAAATAGCCCCCCGCGCTAGTGATCGCTTCAGCCCTCTGCAGGATGGCAGCGACCACGATCGATGCCTCTATCTCGCCCAAGACCGCCAGTGCCTCGGCCCAGGCGCTCGGA
Source organism: Bosea sp. BIWAKO-01 (assembly GCF_001748145.1). Taxonomy (NCBI): domain Bacteria; kingdom Pseudomonadati; phylum Pseudomonadota; class Alphaproteobacteria; order Hyphomicrobiales; family Alloboseaceae; genus Allobosea; species Allobosea sp. BIWAKO-01. Next base: position 298,112 of record NZ_BCQA01000002.1, on the reverse strand, counting down.
CTAATTCCGAGGATCGGCCTGACCACCGCTACCGTCGCCACCAAATCCCTCCAACTCGAGATACCGCCGCGGCTGTAATCAATAATGTCCGGGCAGGCGTCCAACACCATCCCTAAGGGGTAGGCGCGAACTGGCAGGCGCATTGCTTCCAGTTCTCTCTCCGAAGCGGCGCCCCTGCTTTCTGGAAAGCTAGGTTCAGAGTCAGTGAGGGAGTCTGGTTTTGAACTCTGTATATGACGCTCAGTATGAGACTCATTGCCGCTCATATTTTGATTTTTAAGGTGCATTTCCAGAAGGCTATGCACCTCGTTCGCAAGTACAGAAAGCTCCTGCGCTAGCGGCTCCAGGACCGCTACCGAGCCCTTCCGCGGCAACCGCCCGAGGATGGTAAGGAGTTCGCCCTGAATATCGGCCCAGCTCGCGGGACCTATCCCCTGCCGCTGAGTCGGGATGCCCTCTTCTATCCCCATCGCTATCATCTTCGTGAGGTCGCGACGGCAGATCGTGATGCGCTCTCGCACAAGCTTCAGCGCCCGCTCTTCAGCGCGAACCTCTTCGGCCCAGGCTTCGAACTCCTCGGCCCGCGCAACAAGCGGTGCCAAATCAAACCCAAAAGCCAGCTCGATCTCGCCGTGGCTGCCCTTGCGGGCATAGCGCTTGCCGTTTGGGCTGTCGCGGCGAACGATGAGCCCCGCATCGACAAGAACAGCAAGATGCCGGCGCAGTGTCGCCGGTGCCATGCCATGGGCACGCAGACAGAGTTGGTGGTTGGACGGGAAGACGATCAACCCTTCGCCAGTCAGCACGGTCTCCGGATGAAAGGTCAAAAGGGCATCCAAGACGGCAAGCGCACGCTCGGACACGCCGACCCGGACCTTCGCCGCGCAGATATCTCGAAACACATTCCATTTATGAGTCGCCTTGGCGGGCGGGCAAGTGTCTGCGATCACTTGGCCTGCAACATGCGCAAGCGTCAGCGTTCGCCGCCCAAAAGGCGTCGTCGAAAGTCGTTTTTCCATGGATCTTCGCCTGATTAGGGCAAAAGAATTCCGCTCGCCGAAATGGCGCTCAAATCCCAACGGGACTCTTGACGGGGATTCAGGGAAGTGCGATTCTCAAGTTGCGGACTATGAGAAGGGCTTCCGGAACACCGTTTCGGGGGCCTTTTTCTTTGCCTACTGCAGTTAGCTTCGTTGTCGACCAGGCCTTTGAGAACTCCACACCGTCGGGCCTAGTCTAGCTGCTCCCATTCCCTCTCCTTCATTCTTCGCGTTTCAAAACCTTGCCAGCTGACAAGGTCTTCTCACCCGGAGCCCTTCGCAGCACTCGCTTGGCTCAGATATCGGTCCATCAGTGATGGCAGTTCGCCCCTGAGGAACTCTGCGAATGAAGCCGCATGAGCTCGATCAACGACAAGACGCACCTCTTTGGAGGTGAAACTCGCTCGCCCGAGTCGGTCTCCGGACCCGGCAAGCAGTGCGACTTCCGTCTGAGACGGCGAGGCTGATGGCTGCACAGTCGCAAGGACTTCGCGAAAACGCTCGTCAGAGGGCAACGACAAAACCTTGTCAGCTGACAAGGTTTTCCGAGCCAGTTCGAGCATCGCCGGCTTTTCCCCAAGGGCTCCCGCCAACTCTAGCCAGCGCGGCCGGCCCACCTTTGGCGCGCGACCAATCATTGTAATCAGATCGATTGGCAGCGCGCGCCAGACGGAACGCATCCGCGCCATTTCCTGGTCATCCAACGACAGTGCCGCTTTGATGTCGCGCGGCTTAATTCCGGCGTTCTCCATTCGCCACGCGAACAGGGCGCGCTCGATCCAGGTCAAGTCCTGGCGGCTGCCATTCTCGAGACCCTGCGCAACCACCAACTCGGAATCAGTGAGGGACCGGAGCAACGCCTTGACCGGAACACCAAGGTCGCGCGCAGCTCGGACACGGCGGTGTCCGTAGATGACCTGGTAACGCCCCTCCAGCTCCGGGTGCGGCCGAACCTGGATTGGGATCTGTTGTCCTTCTTCCAGAAACGTCTTTCGAAAGGCCTCAAACTCCGCCGGAGAATCGTCCGCTAACCGATCAGGGAACGGAGACGGATCAATCAGCGCCGGATCAAGTTCCTTAAGGCCAGCGGCCCCGGACTCGACCAACGCCTTGAGCCGATCGCGCTCCTCGCGAATATCGGATAGCGTCCGCTGAGTGGCTCCGATTACTCCAGCCGGAACTCTCGGAGGCGGGGTGTTCAGCGCGCTGTCGAGGTTCGGATCCGTTTCGCTTGCGGCGGAACTCGCGGTCAGCGAGAGCGCCCCAAAGCTGGAGACGATCGAGCGGCGAGGCGGCTTACTCATGCCCGCCCCCAGGTCTGCTTGATGAGATCCAGAATTCCTTCGTTGACTGCGTCGAACGACTCCCGTGCGCGCTTGAACGCATCTCGGCCGATCTCCCCCGACTCGAGTTCATAGATGCTACGCTTCGCGAGCCCTGCGGCTTCAACTGCAGTGCTCTCGACTGCCGTCGGCGTCATTACGTCATCAGGGAATAACGTCCGCAGCATCGAAACAATCTCGGTCTGCGGCTTGTCGTACGGATTGTTGCGAGTGACCAGATAGCGAAAGAAATCCTGACGCATCGTAGCATTCTCGCCGGCGATCACATTAATCAGGTCACCCATCATCAACAAGAATTGGCTCATCGACGCCACATCGAGCATCGCTGGATGGATCGTCACGATCATTCCCGTCGACGCGTAAATCGCGCCGAGCGTCAGATAGCCGAGGGAAGGGGGCGTATCGAGCACAACAACATCGTAGTCAGCTTCCACCTCGTCGATGGCCAAGCCCAGGCGCTCGAAGAATAAGCTGTCTGTCTTAGTTCCTCGTGCGAGCACGCGGGGCGTGTCGTACTCGAACTCCATAACCTCGAGGTTGCCCGGGACAAGATCGACGCCGTCAAAGTAGGTTTTCCGAATGATCTCCCGCATCGGCCGGCGCAACTCGTCGTATCGCAATGCCGCCCAGATCGTTTCGTTGTCGCCAACGTCGATCTCCGGCTGCGCACCAAACATCGCAGACAGTGAAGCCTGGGGATCGAGATCGATGGTCAGTACCCGATAGCCCTGCAGAGCGAGAAAGTGCGCCAGATGCAAACTCGTGGTGGTTTTCGCCGAACCGCCTTTGAAGTTCGCAACTGCGATAACTTGCAGATGTTCGCCACGGCGCCGGTGAGGCAAAAAGCGCAGTGCCTCCGAAGGCTTCTGTTGAGCAAACAGGCGCCGTAACTCATTTACCTGCGCAAGCGTGTAAGCTCGATGATTGTTCTCAAGCCGAGCGGGCAGGGGACCTTTGCCCTCGTTCGACATCAGCTTAAGGGTCGAGTCAGGAATAGAGGTAAGCTTCGACACCTCATTCGTTAGAAAGTGTCGCAAATGCTTCTGTGCGTGAGGCGGGTACATCCGTTCACGCAGGACATTCAGCTGACGTGACAGGACACCGGCGTGCCGCCAGACGCGCTCCGCGGCTTCACTATGGCGGATATCCTTCGCCAGGGGGTCGGCCATTGGCGCTTCTTGTCCTCATTGTCGGGTTAAGGGCGTTCTAGCGCCCATTGCCCGACAAGCTACGCCACGATTCTCCGCGGGCGTCCAGCCATTTAAGGTTAATGGATTCTGACCTTTGTGGAACCGGCGCCGAACCAGAGCTTTTCAAGTTGGCCACTACGGAGAATAGACAATATATATCATTGGCTTACCGGATCGAATGTGCCGCCTTCCCTGATACGTTCCGGGCCAACCAACAATCGGCCACAAGTCGCGTCAGCCGATGGCCAGCGAGGCTCGCACAGCTGCCAGATTGGTAGAATCAGGAGCTAATTACTCTGGGCCGGCAGGCAGAATAATTCTGGCTCGACAATCTGCGCGCCACATCTGTCCCTCGGGGAGTTGAAACGATCGCTTCCACCTCGACCGGTCGCCTCGTGAGAGCCGCAGCAACACCGGCGGCGGCGATGTTGCGATGATCGTCCGGCAGGATGCCGATCTAAGACGCCGGACAAGATGGCTCACGCGCGATTGGTATCGCAGCTCCGGAAGTAAACTGGGATAGCTCTGACGCCGCTCAACCAGCGGACAACATCACGACCTTGTCGGGAAGTTCGCTTTCGCTTGCCGAAGAGTGGCTCGAGGGTGCCGAGCGTCCGATTTGTTTGCGCAGGCGAGGGCGAAAGAGGAGACGCATGCCCGGGCCGCTGTCGCGGCGGCAGTGCTGGCCTCGAGGGCAGGGGACGACCTGCCAATGCGCAAACCCCGGCGCCTGCCGGGCGCGCAGCGCACCTACCACTTGGGCCACTAGCCGATGCACCGGGATAGGTCGCGGCACCGCTGCCAGTGGGACGCCTCGCAGCGCGGATGCCTCACTCGCCAAATTCGGTGCTCGGTCGTGTCAAAAGCGCAGCCGCTTCGACACCGAGCTCCCGGGCGATCCTATCCAATACGTCGACGCTTGCGCTGTAGCGACAGCGCTCGATTGCACTGACGTACGTCCGGTCGACCCCTGCTCTAAGAGCGAGTTCTTCCTGCGACAAACCTGCGGTGCGCCGGTATCGCCTTATGTTGGCCGCCAGGACCTCACGGATTTCCATCCGATGGAAAGAGCTGGATTGTAGAGTATTTCACCACGGAGTATACTCAACACGAATCTCGAATGACGCTGCCGTGCGGCCATTCGTCAAACTCGAATCCACGTAGGAGCCAAGCGGTGAAAGAACCAACCGACGAAGAGCGGGCGCGCTTGAGCGGCTCCGTCATGCGCGTGTTCGTCAACATCGTGAAGCGATGGGATCTGCCGGAGCGGAGACAGCTTCAACTTCTTGGCTGCAGACAGCGAGAATTTCACCGCTGGGTTCGCCTCTCCCGATGGCACAAGCCGCTGGTTCTCGAAACAGACACCATGATGCGGATCTCGGCGATCTTAGGAGTCTTCGCCGGCTTACGGCAGCTTGTGAACACCGCCGAGGAGGAAAGGCGTTGGCTCTTGCGCCCAATTGAGGCCGAACCGTTCGCTGGGCAGGCACCGATAGAACTTTTGTGCGTGTCGTTCGAACGTCAAATGGACGTTCGGCAATGCCTGGCAGGCGTCGTCCGTCACATCGCCCCAAACGAAGCTGACGAGAACTTTCGGCCGTACACCGTCGACGACATAAAGTGGCACTGAGGCTCGATGACTGAGATCCGCGCCATTTGCTTCGATGCCTTTGGCACCGTTGTCGAGATCACCGATAAGCGGCAACCATTCCGCGCGCTTCTTGCGAGCGAGCCTTCAAGAGTCGCAGCCGTGCGGGCGCTTACTCAGCCGCTCGGACTTCGCGAGCTTTCACGGAAGATCGCCACTTTCATTGATGAAGACAAGTTGGCGGAGCTTGAGGGCGATCTCAAGGCCGAGTGCGCTTCGACCCGGGCAAGGCCGGGCATGGATGGGGTTTGGGCGGCAATGCGACGGGCGAGGCTCAAAATCGCCATCTGCTCGAATCTAACGGCGCCATACGAAGAAGCGCTGATCGAGTGCCTCCCGGGCTTCCCGGACGCGTTCATTCTTTCCTTTCAAACCGGGCTGATGAAGCCACAGAAAGAAATCTATCAGCTGGTTTCCTCGCAGCTCGAACTTCAGCTGTCACAGATATTGTTCGTCGGCGATAGCCTCGAAGCCGACGTGATGGGCCCCCTGGCTGCAGGCGCCTCCGCAATGCCGATCGTCGAGTTCGAAGCGTCTTATGCCGCGCGGCCATCGATCTATGCGCCAAGCAGGATCGTCAAACTCTTCGCCCGAATTGCCGCTGCCCAGGCAGGCTGAAAGCTCCGGCCGCCCGCCCGAGCACGCCGCCATCTACGAATGGATATAGAATGCGCCTGCTAGTGGTTTCCGACCTTCATCTCGAATGTGGAAGGTTCGAGTTTCCAGCCCCGATGCCCGAATTCGACGTGGCCGTTTTCGCCGGCGACATCGGGCAGCCAATTTCCGCAGCGGCTCAGTGGCTGGCCACACAAAGGGAAATCGGACCGCTGCGAGATAGGCCGATTGTGTACGTTCCAGGGAACCACGAGTTCTACGGAACCGAATTCAAATCCAATCTTGCCAAGGGCGTGAAGGCGGCGGCGCTCGCCGATGTCGATCTGCTTTTTCGCCGGACGGTCATCATCAACGGCGCCCGCTTCATCGGATGTATCCTATGGACCGATTATCGGCTGTACGGGACGCCGAAGCCATCCATGGTCTATGCCGGGGAAACGCTGAACGATCACCGCCTCATACGATATCGAGAAGAGAGCGGGCACTATAGCCGGTTCATGCCATGGCACGCTGCAGCTGAGCACAGGCTCGACTTGACGTTTGTCCGGCACGAGCTTGCGATACCTCACAGCGGCCCGACTGTCGTAGTCACTCACCATGCCCCTCATCCGGATTCGATCGAGTCTCGGTATCAGGGCAGCCCGCTTACCCCAGCATTCACTTCTGACCTCAGCAACATCATCGAGGAGTTTCAGCCTGCACTCTGGATCCACGGTCACGATCACGGCTCGCATGATTATCGTGTCGGGCGGACACGCGTCTTCGCCAATCAGGCCGGCTATCCAAACCTTCACGGCGATCGGGAAAATCAGGGATTCAACCCACGCTGCGTCGTTGAAGTTGCTTAAGCGGAAGGGGCCTCGTCGACCTGTCGGCGCAGCGTTCGGGCTTGAACAGCGGTGGAGGTAAACAGCGTCGCCCACGATGACGAGCGACTGGGTAGGGTAGGGGAGGGGAGGGGTGGTCGGACTTTAGCCCGCGGCGAATCCCGACAGTGCGGGGGAACTGCGGCGAAAGCGTCGAGAAGTTCGACCTGGAACGCCTGGGGGCAGTTGCTCGCACATTGGAATGGCTGAAGGCCAACGAGGGTGCCATCCGAGCCGTTCTAAAGCTGTCAAATGAACCCCGCGAAACGGTATTGCGCGGGCCCCGGCGAGACGGTTCATGATGGAAGGCCAAGGCAGGCGGGAACAATTTTTTGGCGGATAATAACAAGCAGTAATTGCCGGGAGATCGTATTGGGCTCGGCACGCCTCTGATTAACTGACCGACTGCAGCACAGGGATATCCAGTGCGTACACATCCACGCTTGGCTCTTCCAGAAATGCGTCGACGCTTCAGCCAGATGCACGGCGCTGTCTTCGTCGCCTTGCTGCTGCTGTGTGGTGGCCCTGCCTACGCCGCCGGATGTATCATGGACACAAGCCGATGCACTGGGTGCGGCTGCAAGGGCGGGCCCGGATATCGGCATGTCTCAAGCGGAAGGTGCGTCGGCTTCCGCGACATGCCGAGAATGTGCGGTAGCCCTCCTGGGACAGCCTGCGTTTTCGAGAACGCCCCCGGAACCGGGGCCAATCGCGAGTGTGCTTTAGCGCCTCGTGGAAATGGCAACCCGGGAGGAACGCCGTGATGGGAGCCGGCACCGTTCCATTAGATGAGCGCGCCGGTTCAATTCTCAAGGCCTGCCGCCGCTTTTCGGATCCCGTGCCGGGCAACTCAAACTAGCTGCGGTGGTCGTCGTGGTGCGCGGACGAGCCCTACCCAGAACCGGTCCAATGCTCATGGTGGTGACGAAGCTTCAACGTAGGGGCATTTTTTGCGTGCCAATACGCTCTTGATCGGCGCGGCGTCCGGCGCTGTCTTGATGGCAAGCCTTTTGCTCGGCTCCTTCATTCTTCGCCGGGTGTTTCGATTGGCAAAGCCGGGTCCCGGATCATCGCTGCTGCCCGAAAGCCGACCTCCTGGCGCACAGCGGCACGGCCGAAAGCTCCCCTAAACGGACCCCGCCAATATCCGCTCTCAGGATTTCTGGCTCGTCAGCGGCGCGACGATAGCGGGTGCCAATTCAGCCCAATTTGCGAAGGTCTGTGCGGAGGGCCATCACGGTCCGATGTCATACTTCACGAGACGTGAGCGGCAGCTGATCCACGCAGCACTGCTATCCCGCGAAAAGCCAATCGCACATTCGCTCATCCCAGGGCTGGGTATCTCTTGAAGCACCTCGCCCGTTTCCATGGAAATGAGGGCAGCGGTTGGTCCTCGATCTTCTGTGAGCATTAAGATCAGCGCGTATCGGCCATCCCGGCTGATCGCAGGCGCGCCGTAGCTCGACGATGCCTTTGCTGTCCCACTGACGGACCAGATCAGCCTTCCGCTTGGCAATTCACGCAGTTCGGCGCTGGTGCCTGTGTCAGGCGTCCATTGGGAACAGTCCGAGCCGCTGCGATCGCAGTTTCCGCCAAATGCGCGCAAATTCTTCATCACAAGCACGTTGCGGCCGTCGGGACTGAGCGCGAACTCTGTCCGCCAGATCGTGACGCCGACAGGGACGATCTGGGGCCGCTCACCTTGAACCCACAGGACCCATTGATTGGGTGAGAAGGCGATCAGGGCATGGATACGGCCATCGGCGCCCACAACCGATGCGACCGCATTGGTTCTGGCATTCCCGGTGAGGCCGGGCACAGCATTCTTCTCGATTGATTGTATGACTTGCCCGGTGCGCGCATTCACGAACGCGATGGTCGGTTGTGGATCAGCATGCTCGGGTTGGTAGTAGGCGCCCCTGGTCCCGAAAGCGGCCACGGCCATGCCGGCTTGCCCCGCCCAGTATAGCTCGTCCAGAGGGCCGGCCGGGCTCAGGAGGTCCGGCAGTTGCTGCGTCGTGCCGTCCACCGAAAAGAGGAAAGGCTTGAGCGGCCCCAGGGCGAGGCCGCCAGGTTTCGAGGTCTTCTGTCTGACACCCAGGACCGAGCGCGCGTCCTCCGACCACGCGAACGGCAGGTCGCCACCGGGAATGAGGCCGGTCACGCGCCCATCGAAGCGCTGGAGAACGGGCTCATCCTCCATAGCAGCGAGCCATAAACCATTGACGCTGTCGAAAACGAAGACAGCGCTCCCGTCCAGCGACAGTGTCGGCGGAGACACGGGATAATTGCTTAGCGGAAATCGGAGGCAATGGACCTTCGCAAGCGTCAGCGGGCCGGCGCCGAAGGGTGCATAGACCGCGACAGGATCAATGGCCCCGCTGCCGCATCCAACGACCACCGGAGTGGCCGCTCCCACCTCACAAGCCGTGAATGTCGACCACAGAAGCAGAGTTAGCACTGGGAAACGATAGCGCATGATGCCCCGCGCAAAGTTGGGTCCTGGTGTGAGGCAAACCTGACGGCTTTGCTATTCTGGCGGCAGCGACCGGTTTTCGGTAGTCGATACATATTCGGAAGCCACCCATCTCGGTCGTTGCGCTCGCCTACCCGTCCGCCTGGCGCCAGCTCCAGACATTGGCGCACGGCCCGGAAGCGGACGTGAGGAGTGTGCTGCCGGAGCCCCGCTCTCAATGGCCAGCGGAACGGCGTCGTCAGCTGGAAGAAGGATACGCCCGTCATTCGCAGTGGACTGTTCCTCGCCCGTGTCCGCGGCAGGGCCGCCTAGTCGCGGCCGATTGGAGTGGTCCTGATAGTCTGGATCCGAGATCGCGGGGATTTGCTCCTCAGCTTCATTCGTGGCTCTGGCCGCAGATCACTTGGCCAGGCTCTCCCGGCAGCCTCCTCGCACTCATTGTGGAGCTTCGGTTTTCACGCGAGCGAATCTGGCGTCAAAATTAGAACATCGTCGGGCGACCCGATCCTTCGCCCGGAATAAGCTGGCCCGTCGCTCCGAAAGGTGTGGCGGGCCTCTTTGCGGCGGAACCCTGCGTTTCCATGCGCGTTCAGCCTCCGAACTTGGGTAGCGGACTCGCTTGCTGCCGGTAAGCAGTTGCCAGCGCCGCGCTCCTTCGAGGAGATGAATGCAGATTCCGACGTTACCGCCGCGCGCTCTCGAGGGGCTGTTCTGGTGGAGGTACCGCTCATCTGAGAGCGGTAGGGGGCACGATTCGCCCGCGGTTTATGGCGGCCGGAGGCACGGCGAACCCAACCGTCGGACGTGTCAATGCTGATCTCTAGAGGGCGGCCGCGGTCTGATGGCTGACGAAGACGGGGCGGAGACACTGATTGGTCATGACGCCTCATCCGGTTGGCGCGGTTAGTGGATTGCCATAACTTGCCAGCCTCGTGAGCAGGGCCATCGCTCTATTTTGGCAGGTTGCAGATCGCGATGGTGTTTGATCCGCTGGAGGGAGACTTGATTTGCAGCGTCCACCCAGTGTCGAAGCCGATTTTCTTGGCTCGCATCAGATCGACGATTTTCCCGCAGGTCTTACTGGCATCGCCGCTGTTCATATCGATCACCTCCGTAACGGACCGTTTCCCGCCGGACACTGCGCAGGGGGTGCTCGCAAGGCCGGTACGGTCGATGACCCGACAAAGCGCGTGGGCATTGCTAACAGTGTCTGCCTTTGCCTCACCCACCGACGTCAAAGCCAGGACAGCCAACGCTGCCGTGATTTGACACCTCATCTTTGCCGCCCCAACTGTTCCCGTCGCTAGGCTGACATGCTGTCGCAGGCGGCGTCTAGGGGCGCTTTGGGTCCGTCTCGCTTCCTGGCTGTTGACCAGTTTTTCAGACCACTTCAGCGGGTCCCACTCGGCCTTTTGCCAAAGCTCCGGCACGGCAATCTGATTAATCGCGTCAATCAGCGGCTGCTTCGGCACGTTCGTATAGAGCCGGGACATGTCGTCGACCGCATGCCCAAGGATCTGGTCTTTGACGTATGGATGCACGCCGTTGACGACGGCGGGAAGAAATCCGCTCGCCGCCGGGTCGTCGTTAGTCGTGGCTGTTGCGAGTGTCGATGATCCTGATGGTCCCGCTCGGCTCGCGCTTGGGCTCACCTGTCACGGCGGTGGGATCTGATACCGAGTCGGAATAGTGTTTTTCCGCTGCAAGGCCCTCGCTATCGCCCGGTTCGTAAGGCGCATGGGGCCCTGTGGGATGAGCTGAGCGCGGGTTTGGGCCGGCACGACGCTCAGCATCCTCTCCGGACTGTCCGGGGCGTCGGGCTGTCCTGAGGGGGGCGGGTGCATCAGTGAGATGATCGGAACTCCTGCTCATGGTGCGGTCCTCCTAGGCCAGAAAACCTTTGGGCGCGCGATGAGTTCCGCGGAGCAATGCGCCTTATTCCAGAGCTCAGTGGTGAGCAGCTTCAGAATGGAAAACAGGACTCCCGGCAGATGGAGCTGCGCTCCCACACGGCGTGCTAAATCCTTGGTCCCAATGTTTTCTGTTAAGGGCGGAACCGCCCCCCGCACCGGCGCCTTCCTGACATTTGGGACGACTGCTTTTCGGCAATCCTCTTTGCGATTGGTCAAAGGGCGAGATTGTCCCGAAGTTTCGCGTTGTGAACCATGCAGGCTGTCTCCTACTTCAACGGTAAAGTTGCCGTTCTGAAAAGGGATCGAGCGCGTAGTGGTCCAGAGCGTGGCTACACAATTGATGGCGATTTGCGCCAACAGCAGACATCGAGCATCTGCCGGAAAGCTGGCATTCGTTCTTCCGCAGGATGGTGCGCGCTTGCGAGCCAGGCCACTAGTTCACTGGCATTCAGCTTCCGGCCGCGCCGACGGTCATGCCGCCGCAGACATAGAGGGTCTGTCCGGTGACGAAGCCGCTGCGCGCGTCGAGCAGGAAAGCGACGGCGTTGGCGACGTCGTCCGGCTCTCCCATGCGTCCGACCGGAACGGCGTCGAGGATCGCCTGCGTCGCCGGACTTCCGGGGGGATTGGCGCGCTCGAACAGCTCGGTGCGGATCGGCCCCGGCCCGATGCTGTTGGACGTGATACCGTGGCGGCCGAGTTCGAGCGCCCAGACCTTGCCCATGCCGATGAGACCGGCCTTGGTCGCTGCATAGACGCTGCGCCGCTCCTTGCCGAGCGCCGCCCTGGACGCGATGTTGACGACCCGGCCGAAGCCCGCTTCCTTCATTCCCGGCAGGAGCGCCTGTAGGCATTGCAGGCTGCAGCGCAGGTTCAGCGAGACGGCGAGATCGAGATCGGCCAGGCCCTGCTGCTCGACGGTCCCGGGCCGCACTATGCCGACATTGTTGACGAGCCGCGTGATCGGCCCGCCGCGTAGGGCTTGAGACAGCGCGGTGGCAGTGGCTTCAGGATCGGACAGGTCCGCCCGGATGCCGTCGCCGTCGCGATCGATCCCGATCACCTCATAGCCTTCGGCCCGGCAGCGCTCGGCCGTGGCGCGGCCGATGCCGGCGGCGGAACCGGTGATGAGGACGCGTTCCTTGCTGGGCATCAGGATGATCTTCCTCTCGAGGTCAGACGGAGGCGATTGGTGTCACCGGCGAGCCGATCGCGCGGCAGGCGCTGCGGCGGCCCGGTCAGCAGAAAACGCGAGCGTCCTCCAGAGCCCAGCGCAGGCGAAATGAGAAGACGCCGCCGGCCTCCGTGGCTGTCGTGTCCCATGGCGCCGGGCCGCTTGTTTTGGTTCGCGGCAGGGTCAGGCGCTGGGCACCGAACGTGGGCCGCGCTTTGCCCGGGGCGGCTTCGCGACGACGGGCGCGGCCGTTGTCACCTTGGCCTTGCGCCCCAGGCCCGATGCCTTTGCAAGAGCGGCCCTAGCCTCGGAATAGTTCGGTGCGACCATCGGATAGTCTGAAGGCAGGCCCCATTTGGCGCGATATTGCTCGGGGGTCAGATTGTAGGCGGTGCCCAGATGACGTCTGAGGGATTTGAACGCCTTGCCGTCTTCCAGGCAGATGATGGCGTCGGCGGTTACGGATTTCTTGATCGGAACGGCGGGAACGGGCACGACCGGCGCTGACGGGATTTCGGGCTTGGCGCCCAGCTGCGTAAGCGCGGAGTAAGTGCTCGAAATCAATTCAACGAGCTCGCTGCGCGGGAGATTGTTATGCGCGACGTAGGCCGAAATAACCATCGCCGTCAGGTCAGCGAAATTGTCATCTTCTTTGGTCATGGGATTTCCTAAAATATAGAATTATTTTCATGTGCATTTAAACTTTCAGGCGCCGTGTTTGCAATACTCCTTGCGAAGATTCGAATGGTTCTCAGCATACCCAGCGCACACGGGCTGATATCGACGTCGAGCTGGCAATATGACGTCTGCGCGGATCAGCCACATATGCCGGGCTTTGCTTGAGATCGAAGAACAGCAGACGATGTTGGCGGGCGAGATGAGCCACCGGGTGAAGAACCTGTTTGCGCTCGCCAACACGGGCGGGACGTTCTCGCGCGACTGGCAGCGCGAGGGCGTCATCGTGTCGATCGCGTTGCCGCTCTCGGCGATCTCCTCTTAGGCCGCCGCCTGCAGTGCGCCGATATCACCCGCTTCTGCCCGGTCGATTCGCGTCATGTACGGACATTGTATTGCCCAGAAGCAGACCCTAATCAGCTATTCGCTAACATCATTTTGCCGAGGGCACCGGTGACCTGAGACACTGATCCCTCTCCAGATTTGGGTAGAGTGCCGTACCAGGCCTATCTGAGCTGGATCAGGCCGTGGGAGCTTGGAAGCGCGGCCTCATGATTGCGCGTTTCGGGATTTCATTGGCCGATCTTCACGCTCCACAGGCGCATCTTGCCCTCCCAAGGTGCGAAGCCTGTTACGTTTTTGCCGTGAGCCCAGACGGTCAGCCCATTGTACAGGAGCACCAACGGCACGTCGGTCGACATCATTTCATGGAGGCCGTCGAATAGCTGACGCCGTATCGCGGGATCAGTGGTGTAGTATGATTGTTGCAGCAATTCCAACGCCTTGGGATTGTCCCACACCTTCCGGGGCTGCTTCGCTTTATCTCCGCTGAATTGCTCGTAGCTCAGGGCAGGGTCGAGACGGGCCGAGTAGGAGAAAGACATCATCTGATACTTGCCGCTATTGTAGCGATCGAGTTGGGTCGCCCATTCGAGCACCTCAATATCGACGTTCACCCCGATCGCCTTCAGCATGTCCTGAGTGACTAGGGCGACTTGGAAACTCGGCATCGGCGAGCGCTTGTTGGCGATCAGCTTGATCGTCTGACCTCTGTAGGTGCTCTCGCCAAGGAGCTTGCGGGCCCTCTCAAGGTTGAACTCCACTCCCTTCTTCTGCACCGCGCCGAAATACACCGAGCCGGAAAAGACGGCTGAATCGTTCGGGGTCGACAGTCCGTCGCTGGTGGCCTCGACCAGTTGCTTGTAGTCGAGCGCGGCGGCGATCGCTTGGCGGAATTTCTGGTCCCCGATCACGGGGTCTTCGGTGCGAAACAGAATGGCGTGCTTGGAGGAATCCGGTGACGCGAGCGTCACGATCCCGGAATTGCTCCGTAATTCCTGCATGTCGGACGACATGATCTGCGCGACGTCGATGCTACGCGAGGCGATCGCCAGCTTGACGGTCGCGGGGTCCGGGATGACGTCGAGTTGGACGATGTCGATCTGCGGATCCTTCTGGCCGACATATCCATCGGCGGCGCCTGCCGGGGATTTGTAATCCTTGAAGCGGGTCAGGGTCACGCCGCGGCCCCGCTTCCAATCGCTGAATTCATAGGGTCCGGTACCGATCGGCTTGTCCCAGCTTCCATCGGCCATGAGCGAGGACCTGTGGACGATGCCGGTCATCCCGCAGTCGGTGCGCGCGAGCGCGTCGAGGAACAGCGCTGAGGGGCGGTTGATCCTCATGATGAAGGAACTGGGATCCGGCGCTTCCGCAGAAACCACCTGCAAGCCGCTTCGGCCGTCGAACTCGCCGATACAGCGCCAGTCGGTGCTGGGCGTCATGTAGCGCTGCCAGTTCCAGAGAACATCGGCCGAAGTCAGGTCGGCTCCGTTATGGAACTTTACGCCGTGTCGGAGCCTGAAGGTGTAGGTCAGCCCTCCGTCAGAAACGTCAACGCTCTCGGCGAGCAGCGGCCGTACGTCTCCGCCGGCGCCATAGCCGACGAGGCCCTCGACGACGTTGAGAACGACGCTGTCGGTGTTGTCGTCACGATTGATGCCAGGGTTGCTGCTTCGGATATCGGCAGTCAGCGCCACCTTGAGCGTAGATTCCGGCGCGGCTAACGCGGTGCCGCTGCCAGAGGCGGTCAATGTGAGCGCAAATGCAGCGGCTATCGAGTATTTCACGACGGTCCCCTTTCGATGTTCTGCTCAACCTATCGAAGCCTCGGCGTTGGGCCTGCCGGCATTTCAACGCCGCAGTTCGGCCAACCTCCGCGCTAGAAACTCCTGGGCGACGGCGAGAGAGCTGAACGGCTCGTGCCCCACTCCCGGCAGCAATTGAATTTCGGGTTCGACGCCGGCGTCGCGCAGCGAGTGGTGCAGGGCCTCAAGACGCTCTGGCCGAGTGCGGCCGGCCGAGTTTGCCTCCGGCATCCAGTAACGGCCGTTCTCGGTGTGCGTGATCTCATGCGTGTCGGTATCGGCCTTTCCGATCAGCAATTGGACGGCTACGGCCCGCAACGAGTGGAAGTCGAGTGCGCGGCCGAAGCGTCGTTCGACGTCCCGAGTTCCGACCCACCAGTCGCGCGTATCGTCGACCAGGGTCACCGAACCCGGCGCCACGATCGACGCCCCCCAAAGATGCTCGGGCTGCAGCAGCAAGAAGCGATTGGTGAATTGCGCGCCGCCGGAGAAGCCGTACATCCCAAAGCGCTGCGTCACGAGATCGTATCGCGCGCGTACCTCCTCCACGATGTCGAGGAGCAACTCGTCGTAGCGCAGTCCTTGCTCTTCGACGTACTTGTAGCCATCGGCGTTTCCATCACCCGCCACGCCCACGGGAAATAGTGGGCTCACTACGATCACATTCTGGCGCTCGGCGAACTCAGCGAACATGCTGCGGAAGTCCATGAAGGTCCGCGGGCTGCCGTGCACCACAACCAGCAGTTCGGTGCGGGCCGTCGCGGCCCGGTAGTCGGCCGGAACATACAAGCAGTAGGAAAAGCGAGCGTCCGCGCGCGCACTGTAAACCGTCGTGCTTCCCAAATCGTATGGACCGAATGCACTCGGAGACTTTGTCATGGAGCCCGTTGGAAGCCGCCCAATCTGGTTGATCAAAAATGTGATCCAATTTTTGATCAGATACTTGTTTCTATTTTTCGGGGCCAGCGTCAAGCGCTTTCGCGGTAGATATAGTGCCCGCCGGGCAAACGGCGCGTCGTTTCGATGGGTTGCTGCGCGCTGGGGGATGACGTGACGAATTCCAAGAAGCTGATGCGAACGCCATGAACGAGCACACCAGTCCGGTCGACCGCATTGAGGGCGTCATCTCCGCCGTTCTGAACGATATCAACGCCGGGGCCTTTACCAACGGAAGTTGGCTGAAGCTGGCCGAACTCGAAAGCCGTTACGGGTGCTCGCGTGCGGATGCTCGGCGCGCCTTGGAGAAGTTGGCGATCAAAGGCGTCGTTCAGCGCATCCAAAACCGCGGCTTCTATGTCACCAGGATCGATGACACACGTCATAAGGAACTGGTCGAGGTTCGGGTTGTGCTCGAAACGGCGACCTTGGAAGACGTAATCCGAAACGCCAGCCTGCCCGACATTGATGAGCTGGAACGATTAGCGCAATCGTTCAGGGCATTGATACAAGAGGGGACCGTTTTGGAGAAATACCAAGCCAACCAGGCGTTTCACAGCTATCTGACGAATCTCTGCTCGAACAAGGAGCTGGTAAGTCTCACGCTCGAATATCGCGGGAACGCGCGCACCACATCGATCGAGCAGTGGCCATCGTTGGCACGCATCGAACGCTCGGCGGACGAACATTTCGCGATGGTGGAGGCGATCAAAAACGAGGACCTCGAAACGCTCGTCGAGCTCACGCGAAACCATATACGCCAATCGACCTGCTAGCTTCGCGGTTCTCTGCCAGCAGTCGATCGGCTGGCCCGAGCTCTCACGAATGCCCATTGGTCATCCACACCCCGGTCAGCACCGAATCGGTTCGTTACGCCGTATGGTTTCTACCTTGGCAGGGCAGGCTTCTGCATCGCGCCACGTGCGGACATTGGGACATTGACCGAAACCGGACGTAGCTGATCGGGCCGCGTGCCTTCCGTCCACTCCGGAGGCCGTGCGAAATCCCAAGCACGTGACAGCAATTTGCTCCTCGATACATGCGTGCTCAGCTGTCGGAGCGAAGTGGCCAAGGAATAGGGATTTTTTGGTGGCCTGCCCCACAAAAAGCGGGACTCCTCGAAGCAGGCCAGAACTGGCGCCCGCGCACTACATCACGCGGCGCCCGTACTTCTCGCGCGGCTCTAGGCTGCCCGCGTTAAGCGCGATGTCATGCCGGCTGCGCCAACCCAAAGCGCGCCGCCGACTACCTCAGCCGTCGGGCCACCGGGACCACTTCTCCGAACGCACCTGGCGCCTAGTCTTCTGCATTCGCACGCTCGAACGCCCAGACGCGCTCGAAGCCGATCATGCGGACGAATTCGGTGAACGGGTACAGATGGCCATCCCAATCTCGAGTCGAGCCAGTCGACTTGAGGTGCGCGAAAACCAACTGCAACGTACTGGCGGCGGCGAGCAGTCCGGCAACCGGGTAGATCGCGATCTTGTATCCGAGCCCCTCCAATTCCGCGCGGCTGAGGATCGGGGTGCGGCCGCCCTCGACCATGTTGGCCACCAGCGGTGCGTCGAAGGCCCTGCCAATCCGCTCCATCTCCTCCACGCTCTCGGGAGATTCGATGAACAGGATATCGGCCCCGGCCTTCAGGAAGGCCTCTCCCCGGCGCAACGCTTCATCCAGGCCGTGCGCAGTGCGGGCGTCAGTCCGGGCGATAATCTTGAACGCGGACGAAGAGCGCGCAGCGGCAGCGACCTTGATCTTGCGGACGGCATCCTTGAGCGGGATTACCCGACGGCTCGGTGTATGGCCGCATTTCTTGGGGAATTCCTGGTCTTCGAGCTGGATCGCCTGGGCGCCGCTCGCCTCGTAGCCGCGAACGGTGTGGTCGACATTAAGCAGGCCGCCATATCCCGTGTCGCCGTCGGCGATGAGCGGAGTCACCGTGCCCTCGGCGATCTGGCGCACGCGCCCGACCATGTCGGAATAGGTCGCCAGCCCGGCGTCGGGATAGCCGAGATGGGACGCAACCACGCCGAAACCCGTCATGTAGAGCGCGTCGAAGCCGGCCTGGTCGGCGAGCCTGGCCGAAACCATGTCATAGACGCCCGGCGCGACGATCAGCCCGGGCCGGTTCAAGCGTTCGGAAAAAGTCTCGGACATCGGTGGTTCCTGCTGGCGCGGGACCCGGCCGCCATGGCAGCGGCCGGGCCGGTTGCATGCGCGGGCCTCTACGGGGCGGGGTAGGTGATCTTGGCCGCGGCCTTCTCGGCCGGCCAGATGACCTCCTGGCCGCCATCGGGCTTGTATTGCACGGCGATCATGCTCGCGTCGGTGATGAGCTGGTGCTTGCCCCCCATCTCCGAGGCCGTGTAGGCGACCTTGCCATAGGGTGTGTCAAAGGTCGTGGAGCCGAGATTGGCGAGGATCTTCGCCCGGTCCCAGGAGCCGGCGGCCTTGGCTGCATCGCGCAAGGTCTGCATGGCGACGTAGCCCTGCACCGCGCTCGAGACGACTTCGCCGCCGCGCTTCGCCTCGGCCTTCTTGACCCATTCGGCGAGGCCCGGTGTCTTCTGCTTGGCCGACCAGAGATCGACGACGACGACATTGTCGCCGGCTGGGCCGAAATCGGAGCGCTTCTCGCCCGCGCCCTGGGTGACGAGCAGCTTCGGCTTGATGCCGAGCTGCATGGCCTGCCGGGCGATCTGGAGATTGTCGCCGGAATAGCCGATCAGGAAGAGGACGTCCGGGTTGAGGCCCTTGGCCCGGTTGAGAATGGGCGAGAAATCAGGCGTGCCGGCGCGGAAGGGCTCGTTCATGACGACCTCCAGCCCGGCTTCCTTGGCATATTGCTGGGTGAACTTGGCGCCGTCGGTGCCGTAAAGCTTGTCCTCATAGGCAATGGCCAGCGTCTTCACGCCCGGAATGCTCTTGAAGAAGTTCACCGCAGCCTTCTGGCGATGATAGTCCCAGATGTAGACGTGGTAGTACCAATCGTTCTTGCCGAATGTCTCCTCCAGCCGGACGGAAGACGAACCCGGATGGATGAAGATGGGCTCATAGCGCTGCACCGCGCTGAGCAGCGCAAAATCCGAGGTGCTGCCGAAGCCGCCGACGAAGGCGTCGACCTTGTCCTGCGTCGCGAGCTTCGCCGCGATGCTGGCCGAGCTATTGGGTTCGCCCTTGGTATCCTCGATGACGAGCTCGATCTTGCGGCCGAACAATCCGCCCGCTTCGTTGATCTCATCGGCGGCATATTGAATGCCCCAGAGGATCTGGGTGCCGCCACCGGCCAATGCCCCGGTCAGCGGCAGCGGCACGCCGATCTTGATCGCACCCTGCTGGGCCAGAGCGGGCGCGGCCATCGCAGTCCCTGCGAGCATGGCGCCCGCCAGAAGGCCTCTCAATTTGGTCCACATCGTGCTTTCCTCCCTGAATTCGCCTGCTCGCGGATGGCAGGTCTTCGCCTGGGTTCTCAGGCTCACAATCCCAGATAGGCGATCCTGAGCTTCTCGTTGCCGGCCATCTCCTGCATCGTCCCGGTCAGGGCGACCTGCCCCTCGTCGAGCACGAGGCACGTATCTGCGACACTCATTGCCGCGGCGAAATTCTGCTCCGCCATCACGATCGCGCAGCCGCTTGCCGCCTTGATGCGCCCGAGCGCCTCGAACAATTCTTCAACCAGCTTGGGCGCCAGCCCGGCCGAAGGCTCGTCGAGCACCAGCACCCTGGGCTCGATCATCAGCGCGCGCCCGATCGCCAGCATCTGCCGTTGGCCCCCGCTCATCGAACCGGCCAGTTGCCCGGCGCGCTCGCGCAGGATCGGGAAGAGAGCGTAGACGCTTTCGAAGAGACGCTCGCGCTCGCCACTGGCCGCTCTCGACGACAGGGCTTCGAAGGCGCCGCGCAGGTTTTCCGCGACTGTCGCATTGGCGAAGCAGCGGGCGCCGTCGGGAACGAAGGCGACCCGGGCCCGCGCCAGCTGCCAGGGCGACAGCCCGGACAGGTCCCGGCCGTCAAGCCTGAGGCTGCGCCGCTCCGTCTCGACCGTGCCGATCAGCGCGCGCAGCGCGGTCGTCTTGCCGGCACCGTTGGGACCGAGCAGGACCAGGAGCTCGCCGCCCGAGACCGCGAGCGACAGGCCGGGCACGACGACGAGCTCGCCGTAACCCGCCCTCTCGATGGTGACTTCGAACCGGTTCACAGCGAGAACCCCTTGCCGAGATAGGCTTCGCGGACGCCGGCATCCTGCAGCACGTCCTGAGGTTTGCCCTGCGCGAGCAGCCGGCCCTGATTGAGGACGATGGCATGGCCGCAAAGGCGCGCGATGATGCGCATGACGTGCTCAATCACCACAACCGTGACGCCCGAGGCATGGATCTCGCGAACCAGGCCGATCACCTGGTCGGTATCCTCCAGGCTCAGCCCGGCCATGGCCTCGTCGAGCAGCAGAACCGTGGGGCGGCAGGCGAGGGCACGGGCGATCTCCAGCCGGCGCAGATCCGAGACCGAGAGCTGGCCGCAGCGCGTGCTGACCGCGGGACGCAGGCCGCAATAGCGGGCGAGATCGCCGGCGCTGCGCGCGCCACCGGGCAGGGCGCGGCCGGAGCGGGCATAGGTCAGGGGGACCGAGATCACCTCCTCGATGGTCAGTTCCTTTGGAACCCGCGGAACCTGATAGGTCCGCGCCAGGCCGCGATGGACGATCAGGTCGGGACGCAGCCCGTTGATCGGCTCACCGCCAAGGCGGATCTTGCCGCTGCGCGGGGGGATCTGCCCGGAGACCATATTGACGAAGGTGCTCTTGCCCGAGCCGTTCGGCCCGATCAGCGCCGTGATCGCCTGGCCGGGCACGTCCAGCGTCACATCGTCGATCGCCTTGAGGCCGCCAAAGGCGACGGTGCATGTCTCGACGCTGATCGCCGTCATGATGCGAGCCTCGGCTTGGCCTGCACCCGCCCTGGCCTGGGCCGACGCCGCCGCAGCCGGTGCCGGGCGAAGCCGACCAGCCCCGCCGGCATGCCGACGATGAACAGGATGATGATCGCGCCATAGACGACCTGATAGCCGACGCCGCCGACGAAATGACGTGCGACCTCCTCGAGCAGACGCAGCACCACGGCGCCGACCAGCGGCCCGAGTGTCGTGTCCATGCCGCCGAGGATGGTCACGGCGAGCGGCAGGACGTTCCAGTTGGTGGTGAAGACGTCGTCGGGAATGACATAGCCGTAGAGGCCGCAATAGCAGGCACCGGCGAGGCCCGCGACCATCCCGGAGACGACGAAGGCCAGGATTTTCAGCCGCGTGACAGGCACGCCCGAGGCGGCAGCGAGATCGGGATTGTTCCTGATCATGAAGAAGGCCGGACGAAAGCGCTGGCCGAGGAAGACGTCACTGACGATCGCGGCAACGACCAGGCAGCCGGTGATGAACAGGAGCTGCAGCGGAGGCGATCCGCCCGCGATCACCGGCGGCATGATGCCGGTCGAGCCGCCCGTCAGCCCGGGCGTGACCAGGATCACGACATGGATCGACAGGCTGAAGGACAGGGTCGCGATGGTGAAATAGAGCCGCCGCAGGCGCAAGGTCACTGCGCCTAGCAGCAAGGCGACCGCGCCACAGAGCAGGATGCCGACGGTCCAGCCGAGGACCGGGCCGAGCGCCGGCGTCAGCAAAGCCGAGCCGTAGCCACCGATGCCGAAGAAGGCGGCGTGGCCGAGCGAGACCTGGCCGGTACGCGACAGGATATCCCAGGCCAGAGCGAGGATGGCCGAAATCGCCGTGCCGATCGCAACCTGAACCAGGAACGGCCGATCCGCGGCCGCGATCAGCAGGAGCGGCGCCGCAATCGCCGCATAGAGGGCGAGCCGTGCGGGAAGACCGGAACTCATGCCTGCACCTGCTTGCCGAACAGGCCGCTCGGGCGGACCAGGAGGACGAGCAGCAGAACCAGGAAGGAGACGCCGAAGCCCCAGCTGCCGCCTCCCGATACGAAGGTGCTGATCAGGCCTTCGATCAGGGCGAGGATGGCCGCCCCCATCAGAGCGCCGGGGATGTTGCCGAGGCCGCCGAGCGCGATGATGGCGAAGGCGCGGATGACGAGGTCGACGCCAACCGTCGGCTGAACGTAAAGCACGAGCGCGACGAGCCCGCCGGAGATGCCGGCGGCTGCGCCCCCGATCGCGAAGGACAGTTCGAAGACGCGGTCGACATTGATCCCCGCATGCATCGCGAGCGCGGGATCGTCGCTGGCGAAGCGCATCTGCGTGCCGTAGCGGGTATGGTTCTTGATGCCGAGCATGATCAGGAAGAGCAGCAGGCCGACGAGCGCGACGACGATATTGTTGCCGGGAATGGTCACGCCTGCGAACTGGAGCGACGGCAGCAGCGCCGGCGCCTGCATCACCCGCGCATCCGGCGACCAGAGAATGATCGCGATGTTGAGGATCAGGATGGACAGGCCGAGCGTCGCCAGAAGCTGATTGTGCTCGTCCTGCTTCAGCACGCGGGCCAGGAAGCCGCGATAGACCAGGATGGAGAACAGGCCGAGCGCGACGCCTGAGGCCAGCATGCCCAGCCATGGCGACAGCCCGAAGCCGGTGTAGAGCCAATAGGTCAGGAATGCGCCGAGCATGACGAATTCGCCATGCGCGAAATTGATGATGCGCGTCACGCCGACCGTGAGCGTCAGCCCGGCCGCAACGGCCGCGTAGAGGCCGGCAACGCTCAGCGACAGCAGGACCGCCTGGATGATCGACGCGGTCATGTCCGTCCATCCTCCACGCAGAGCATTTCAGTCATCGACTGTCTCCGTCGACGCTTCGGAGAAATCGAGCAGTCGCGACTTGTATTCGCTGCGCGGCAGCGTGCCGGCCGGCGCGAGGTGCACGGCGGTGGTCACGACAAGCGTGGCGCGGATATCGCTCTCAATCTTCTCGCGCAGGCCATCCGAGGCGGCCTCGCCTTCGGCCAGCTCGACGACGACTTTGAGCGGCGGAGCCTGCTTGACGCCCTTCGCGGAGGGGCGGACCGAGACGACGCCGGTGACGGCGGGAGCAAAGCGGTTGACGACCTCGCGGATCGCCGAGGGAAACACGTTCACGCCACGCACGATCAGCATGTCATCGGTCCGGCCGATGCAGCGCACCCGCGGCGCGCTGCGGCCGCAGGAACAGGCCCCGGTGCGCAGGACGACATGGTCGCGGCTGCGGAAGCGCAGCAGGGGCGCGCCGCGATGCCTGAGATGCGTGTAGACGAGTTCGCCGGTCGCCCCGTCGGTCTGAGGGACCTGCTTGCCGGTCTCGGGATCGATCAGCTCGAAATGCACGAAGCCGCGCCCGGAGAAGTGCATGCCCTGCTGTTCCTCGCACTCGCCCCAGAGCGAGACGGAAATGTCGCCGATCCCCATCGCCTCGGTGACCTTGGCGTTCCAGGCCTGTTCGAGCTTCTCGCGCATGGCCGGCTCGCCGCCGCCCGGTTCGCCGGCCACCATGATCCGCTTGACGCTGCTGTTGGGCAGGTCGAGACCGCGGGCCTCGCCGATCTCGGCGAGATGCAGCGCATAGGAGGGGGTGCAGGCGAGGATCTGCGGCTTGAGCAGCTTCACGGCAGCCAGCAGTCGCTCGGTGTTTCCGGTCCCGACCGGGATGTGGCAGAGGCCGAGGCGCGGGAAGGAATCGAGTGCGGCGCCGGCGACGAACGGCCCGGCATTATAGGTCGAGATGATGCGCTCGCCCTTGTTCAGGCCGCTGGCGCCGTAGCTGCGGGCGGAGGTCCGGACCCAGTTTTCCAGATCGCCCGCGGTCAGCGGAATGTAGCTCGGAATGCCGGTCGTGCCGCTGGTGGAGAAGATGCGCACCACCTCCTCCAGGGGCGCCGCGAGATGGGTCCCGATCGGATGAGCCTCGCTGCGGCTCTGGCGCAGTTCGTCCTTCTCGGTCAGGGGCAGCGCTTCGATGTCGTCGAGCCCGCCGACCGATTCCGGCGTCGCGAAGCCGCTTGCCTGCAGCTTCTCGCGAAAGAAGCGCGAGCGCTCGAAGAGATAGCCGACCTGTTCGCGATAGAGCCGGTCGTCATGCGCTCGCTGCTCGGGCCAGGGAAGTGTCTCGATATCGGGCTCTTGGAGCATGTCCCGGTCCTTCGCTTACATCGTGGGGTCGTAGGCGATCGCTTCCTCGGCGTGGTGCGCGAGAATGAAGCCGATGGGGCGTTTCTGTTCCTCGGCGAGATGCCCGAGGAGACCCGCTGTGCGGGCCAGGATCGGCACGGCCTTGATCATCGTGTGCGGGAAATCGAGGTCCATCAGCACGGCAGCGATCGGCCCCGAGACGTTGAGCGGCATCTGGCGGCCCCATGCCGTCGCGACAGCGCCGCGCATCCGCTTCAGGAGGTCGAGATGGCGACCGGCAATGCCGCGCTCTTCGACCAGAGCGAAGATCCGCTCGGTTCGCGGATCGACGGGATGATGGATGGGGTGGCCGAAGCCCGGCATCTTGCCGCCCTCACGCCGTGTCCTGGCTGCGATGTCGTTGACGACGGCATCGGGATCCTCACCGCCATCAACCCTGGCAGCAGCTTCGGCCAGCACCTTGGCGCATAGTTCGGCGGTGCCGAGAACCACCGTGCCGCAGCCGAGAATTCCGGCGGCCACGGCGCATTGCAGGCTGTCCGGCGCGGCAGCCAACGTCATGCGCGCGGCCTGCGCCGTCGGCGTCAGCCCATGCTCGGCGATGGCGACGAGGAGAAGATCGAGGAAGTAGCGCTGCTGCTCTGACGGCTTCGTGCCAGTCACCAGAAAGAAGAAGAATTCGGTGAAGCCAAAATGGCCCATGATCTCGCTGGCGAAATCCTTGCCCCGGATCTCGATCCGATCCGGAGTGGACGTGCAGATGCCCGTAATCGCCGGGCCAGCCTTGCCAATCAACATATCGCTCCTCCTGCGTGGCCGGTGCGGAGCGAAGCGAAAGCCACGCAGCGGCGAGAGCCGTGCGATCAGTCCCGGATGGGAGATAGGCGTTTCCTCTTCGCCGCTTTTGGCTTATTTTGTCTTTTAGGTTTGTAGGACAATATTGCAGGCGGAAACGTTGTCAACCGGGTTTCCTGCTGCTAGGCACATCGTCATGACGACACTCGACAACCACCGCGCCAGCGCTTTGCCCGAGCCCGAAAACGGCGACGGTCCGGCGCGGGGTGGTACCGTCGAATACGTCCTCGATCATTTGCGCAACGGCGTGCTCCAGGGCCGCTATGCGCCGGGGCAACGCCTGATCGAAGCCGATCTGACACGCGATCTGCGGGTCAGCAGAGGTCCGCTTCGAGAAGCCTTTCGACGCCTCTCCGCGGAGGGCATTCTCGAGATCGTGCCGCATCGCGGCGCCCTCGTGCGCCGACTGACGCTTCGCGAGATGAAGGAACTGTTCCAGATCAGGCTCGGCCTTGAGACTCTGGCGGCCCGGCTGGCGGCGGAGGCGATGGCCGATCCGGAGACGAAAGCGCAGTTCGAGCGGGAAATCGAAACAATCTGGGATGAGCATCCGCGCCCTCCGGGGGCGGAATACATCGATGAAAACCATCAGTTTCACGATGCTGTCGTTGCTGCGAGCGGGAACGAGCAGTTGCTCAAGCTGACGCGACAGCTCCGGCTCCCCGTCCTGATGTATCAGCTGGCGGGAACGCTGAAGACCGAGAACATCGCCGCTTCGCTGGCCGAACATCGCGCCATCGCGCGCGCCATCCTCGCCGGCGATGCCAAACTTGCCGAAGAGCATGTGAGGGACCATCTGCAGCGCGCCCTGGGCGTTGCGCACGCAATGCCGCACCGCGTTTTCGCTCGGTAGGCGAAGCATTCAATTTGGCAGGGAACAGCGCGTATTGGCGATTATCCCGAGCCAGTCTTTGAATCCGAAGGCGCTGTCAGGTCGAAACCAGAGATCGCGCGCAAGCCGTGTGCCGGCGCGCCTACGGAAGCGAGTAATTGTCGCACGTCAGCCTCGGCGAGTGATGGCGAACGAGTTACCGTGAGGTGTCAGCCGGATTGCGGCGTCACAGGTGATCCGGCCTCGCTACGGCCAAGTGCGCCGATCAGCACTAAGGATGCAGCTTTGATCCCTTGGTCGCCTTGTCCACGTCCTCTTTGGGCCCGCGAAGTGCCACCCAATCAGGCCAGGCTCCTCCGCGGGCTCGACGCGGAAAGCCTCGCGGTTCGCCGCATCGTGCCCCGTCGAGAACATCGCCTCGACATAGGCGGCACAGGTAAGATTCCTCTCCTGCGCCTGCCGACGCGCACGGAGCAGCGCGGGGCGGTCAGCGGCAAAGATCATAATGGGCTGACCCCAGCAGCGCGCTTACGAACTCGACCAGGACAAGGTCGCGAACCCGCCCAGTGAAAAAGGGCGCGAGCGGGTGAGGTTTGGGCTCGGCCGAATCAGACGCCCCGCCTACCGCCTCTTCCCCCTCGGCCCCTTCACCTCCAGCGTCTTTGCCCTGTTCTCTAGATCGAGCTTGCGCCAGCGTGCCAGACGCTCAGGGTCGATCACGCCCTTGGCGACTGCCTCCTGAACCGCGCAGCCGGGTTCGTGCTCATGGGTGCAGTCGCGGAAGCGGCAGAGCGGGCTTAGTTCCGTGATCTCGGCGAACAGCGTTTCGAGACCAGACGCCGCATCGCTGACATGGAGCGTGCGCATGCCCGGCGTATCAATCACCCAGCCGCCGCAGGCAATCGCATGCAGCGAGCGCGACGTCGTGGTGTGGCGCCCCTTAGCGTCGTGGGCGCGGATGTCGCCCGTCTGCTGCGGTTCGCCATCGATGGTGCCGGTAAGCGCGTTCACAAGCGTCGATTTGCCGACGCCGGACGAACCGACCAGCCCGAGGGTGCGGCCTTCGCCACACCACGACGCGAACGCAGCCGCCGCGTGAGAGCTGCGCGGATTGACGGTTGCAACAGCCAGCCCGCGCTGCAGGGCGGAGGCCTGGTCGAGATAGGGCTGCACGTCCGGCACGAGATCGGCCTTGGTCAGCAGGATGACGGGTTCGGCTCCGCTCTCATTGGCCAGCGCAAGATAGCGCTCCAGGCGCGCGACGTTGAAATCAGCATTGCAGGAGGTGACGATGAACAGTGTGTCGATGTTGGCCCCGGCAAGCTGCGGCGTCATGCTGCCCTCGGTGCGCCGCGCCAACACCGTCGCGCGCTCCAGCCGGCGCCGTAGCAGATGTGTGCTGGGCTCCACCAGAACCCAGTCACCCACCGTGAAGTCGCCTGTATTGGTATGGACCGGCAGCTTGAGCCTGATCGGCCCATCGGGCGTGATTGCGCTCATGCGGGTGCGGTGCACCGAGCCGATGCGCGCAGGCCGGAGGCAGGCGTCATCTGGTCCGCATTGATCAGCAAAGAAATCCGTCCAGCCCAGAGCCGCAAGTGACAGTGGTGCGGAGGCAGTGTCGCCTTGCGTCACAGTATCGCCCCACCGCTCGGCGTCCTCGTCATGGACGACGATAGAGCGGGGTTTAGGCCGGGTTGCAAGCGCCGGAAGACCGGAAAGTGAGCGTAGTCCGTGACGCCGATCGAGCGGATCGCGTCCGCTACGGGCTGGCCCCGCGAGACCAGAATATCGGCATGGCGCAGCTTCGCGACGATCGCTGCGGGCTTATGACGCTTCTTCGACATTGTGGTCCACGTGTCTGCCGCAAGACATATGTCAGCCTGATTGCAGATCTCTATTCGGCTCAGTCTCGTACGAGTGGCACTCGCCCTAGCCATGGAATCTTTACTGGTCGCTGCGAAATGCAGCAGCCTCTCAACCGGCGACACGAGCCTTCGCGGCATCTTCGCTAAGCTGTGTCGCAATGGAAGAGCTGGTTCGACGGGCTGCAATCCGATTTAGCGCTCCAGAAAGCTGGCAGCCGCGCTGCGCCATTTGCGGAGATCGGCGCATTGCCCAGAAGCAGACGCTACGAGTGTGCTGACTAGAGTTCCGCTCTCGACCCAAGTACGACTCTCAGCACCCCAGCGGATGAGGTCCGCCGTTGGGCCCTTTCCCGACATCTAGGGAGTCTGCTTTCGGGCAGATTGCAGAGAGCGGCGGGCCGGTCCAGGCCCGCTGCTCTGAGCATGAGGAAGGCTGTTAGCCGCCATGACCGCCTATCCGCGGTGGGTTTTTTGGGTCCATCGCTGGCACAGGGTTCGCCGGGTCCTGCAGATTGGGGCGCAGGTCGTTCGATGCCCCACCGGGGAAGCGGCGGATGCTTGGATACTCTATGATCGATTTGTTGATCTCGATCAGCGCCGGATAGATGAGCGCGAGCGCCCAGCCGTTGTCTTGACCTGAATATTTACCTGGCGAACTCGATGGCATTCGATACGACACGGCGCCGTTGAACGTCATGTCGTACTTCTCATAAGGGTCCATGGTGAGATTGTAGGCCGCACCAATGCCACCGAGATTTTGCTCCGGCCCGAGCCAGGTGTCCTTGGCCGTCCAGAGATACTTCCAGGCGGTTTTTGGATTGGGATTGTCGGGGTCCCCGCCGATATCGACGCGGATGCCACCAAATGCCTCGCCGTCGATATAGACGAACGAGTTCCGTGCCGAGGTCGGCGACTTGCCTGTCACGTAGCCACTGTTGTCGATGCCGTCGAAAAAGATCGGCCTGCCGTTATTGTCGACCCATGCTCCGGTCGGCGGAGGTGTGAGCCCGGTCATCGCGGCAGTCGTCGGCCACACGTCCATGTGGGACATCATCTGATCAAGGACCGTCCCTTCCGGAATCCTGCCGGGCGCCCACATGATCCCTGGCACGCGGAAGGCGCCTTCGAATGAGCTTCCCTTCTCGCCGCGGAATGGCGTAACGCCGGCGTCCGGCCTCGCAGGTGAGGATGACTATGGTGTCAGGTGCCTCGGCACGAATGGTATCCATAATGCGGCCGACATTGGCATCGAGCTCGAGCATCGAGTCGGAATAGTTGCCGAGCTTTGATTTGCCCTTGTAAGGGGCCGCCGGGGCACGACCAATGTCCGCAACACCTCGAGCGTGTCAAACGGCACGCAATGTTGCCCCCCGATCGGCGTCCAATGTTGACCCCTTGATGAGGTGAGGCGGTCAGGAGGCGGCGCGGCGCAGCTGGCATGGGTTGCGCAGCCGCGCCGGCTCCGGGTCGGTGGAGCGCTTGGCTCAGAGCCTATTCTTGAAGCGCCAGCTCTCGTTGCCGGTTTCGACGATGTCGCAGTGATGGGTCAGCCGGTCGAGGAGCGCGGTCGTCATCTTGGCGTCGCCGAAGACGGTCGGCCACTCGCCGAAGGCGAGGTTGGTGGTGACGATGACGGAGCTCTGTTCGTAGAGGCGGCTGATCAGGTGGAACAGCAACTGGCCGCCGGATTGGGCGAAGGGCAGATAGCCGAGTTCGTCGAGGACGATGAAGTCCATGCGCGAGAGATAGTCGGCCATGCGGCCTTGCCGGCCGGCGCGGGCCTCGGCCTCGAGCTTGTTGACGAGATCGACGACGTTGAAGAAGCGCCCCCGCGCGCCGGCACGGATGCAGGCCCGGGCGATCGCGATGGCGAGATGGGTCTTGCCGGTCCCGGTGCCGCCGACGAGGACGACATTGCGCTGATGCGCGATGAAGTTGCCGCCAGCCAAGTCGTGGACGAGCGTCTCGTTGAGCGGAGTACCGTCGAAGACGAAGTCGCCGACATCCTTGGCGAGGGGCAGCTTGGCGATGGTGATCTGGTACTTGATCGAGCGCGCCTGCTTCTCGGCGATCTCGGCCGATAGCAGATCGCCGACGATGCGCTGGGGTTCGTGCTGGCGCTTCACCGCCGTGGTGATGATCTCGTCGAAGGCGGCCTTCATGCCGTAGAGCTTGAGCTCGCCCATGGTGGCGAGAATCTCCGAGCGTTCCATCACACGGCTCTCCTGAGGCTGTCGTATCGGGCACAATCGGCCGCGGGCTCATGGCGCAGGCGAAGGGCATCGGGCGTCATGATGGTGATCGCAGCCGCCGGCTCCCGGCGCCGGGCCAGGATGTTGAGAATGACGTCGGCGGAATGGACGCCTTGCTTCAGCCCCTCGGCGCAGGCGGCTTCGACCGCCGGCAAGCCGTCGCTCAGCACCGTGGTCAGGATATCGACCATCTGTCGGTCACCATCCTGCACCGCCGCCAGCTTCCGGCGCACCCGATCCAGCGAAGCCGGAAGGACCCAGTCCTTGAAGGGCGCGCCATTGCGCAGGGCGCCCGGCTTGCGGGCCAGCACCGGCACATAGTGCCAGGGATTGAAGGCGGTCTGGTCCCGACCGTAGCAGCGGGGATGCTCGCCGACGATGCGGCCGTCCTGGCGCAACTCGACGCGATCGGCATAGGCGCGGATCTCGACCGGCCGGCCGATCGCGCTCGCCGCGACCGAGTACTTGTTGTTGTCGAAGCGCACCAGGCAGGTCTTCGACACCGCGGCCGGCAGCGCATGGAAGCCGTCGAAGTGGCCGGCATAAGGCACGAGGCTTGGCCGCTCGGCTTCGAACGCCTCCCAGATCGTCTGATCGCGCCGCTCGGGATGGCGGTGGGCCTTGGCATAGCTGAGCACCTGATCCATCAGCCAGGCGTTCAGCTCGTCGTAGTTCTTGACCCTGAGCCGCGGCGCGAAGAAGCGCTCGCGCACCAGTCCGACCTGGTTCTCGACCTGCCCCTTCTCCCAGCCGGAGGCAGGCGTGCAGGCGACGGGATCGACCAGATAATGGCTGCACATCTGCAGGAAACGGCGGTTGTAGGCGCGCTCCTTGCCGACGAAGATGGTCTCCACTGCCGTCTTCATGTTGTCGTAGATGCCGCGCGTGCAAGCGCCCTTGAAGAAGGCGAACGCCCGGTCATGGGCATCGAAGACCATCTCCTGGCTCTCGCGCGGATAGGCCCGCACGAACAGCATGCGCGAATGGCAAAGCCGAACGTGCGCCACCTTCACCTTGGTCGTCGCACCGTTGATGACGACGATCTCGTGGCTCCAGTCGAACTGGTAGGCCCTCGCCGGGCGCAAAGCTCAAAGGCACATAGGCATCGGCCGTGACGGCGGACTGCTCGCGTCGCCAGCCCCGCGCATAACGCCGAACAGCATCATAGCTGCCCTCGTAACCTTGGCCCCGCAACTCCTCGAAGATACGGATCAGCGTCAGACGCTCGCGGGCCGGCTTGCCATCGTTCACCGTCAGCAGCCGATCCAGATCGCCACGCCAAGGACCGATCCGCGGCAGAGGCTGCACCTTCCGCTCGTACTCGAAGCTGGTGGCACCCGAGCGCAGCACCTTCCGCACCGTGTTCCGCGAAACGTGAAGCTCGCGGACAATCTCCTTGATCGTCTTCTTCCGGACCGAAAACTCGCGCCGGATCCGCGCAATCGTATCCAAGCCCTTCATCCCCCGCCCGCCCGTCTGAAACCTGAACGGGCAGTCTCACCGAAACCGGCTCAAGGGGGTCAAAGTTGGATGCCGATCCCCCGCCTCACGGGGGCAAACTTGCACGCCGAAACACATCGAGCGCGCATTGGAAGCGCTGGCTCGGTGTCGAGAACCGTTGCCTGGTGGCCTTCAGCGAATTCAACCGCGAGGCCGGCGGCGACGTGTGGTTCGCGCTGGATGAGGACCGGCCGCTCGCCTTCTTCGCGGGCATCTGGGCTCCGCAATGGACGAGCGTCAGGAAGGTGAAGACCGGCGAGGAGACGATCGACGTCTTCGCCTTCCTCACCACCGAGCCGAATGCCGAGGTCGAGCCAATCCATCCAAAGGCGATGCCCGTCATCCTGACCAATCCGGTCGACCTGGAACTCTGGATGTCGTCCCCCTGGGAGATCGCGAAGGGCCTTCAACGACCGCTGCCCGACGGCTCACTGCAGATCGTCTCGCGCGGTCAGAAAAAAGACCCGCCGGAACCGAAGGTTGAGCCAATGCAGGCCGCGCTGCTGTGATTGGCTGCCAGGGGCTGTTCGCCGATCCGACACTCGAACGAGCGCGACCGTCGGCAGCATGCCTCTTCCCGAAATCGGCGATTGGCCTCACACTCCACCTAAAAAATTGGGGGGCGAGATGCGCGCGCTTATGGTTGTCGGGATGCTCCTGGTCGCGTGTCAGGCGGCAGCTGATGATTTTGGAGTGACGGTCAAAAAGTTTGTGGCCATCGTTGCCGCGCGCCCTGAGTATGGCCTCAAGGACCGTGGTTGCGAGCCTGAATATTGCTCCGTGTCGGATGAGTCAGAGAAGCGACGGCTCTATATCAGGCGAGACCGCAAGAACGTGGTCACTCAAGTTCTGTTCGAGCTTCCGCTTCCTGCAAGCGCATGGTCGGATAGCGCGTCGATTCTTGATCTGGTTCAGTTCGGGCTCTCAGTCCCGCCGCTGGGCAGGATCGCTGGCGCCGAAATCACCAGGATGGCCAAAACCCTTGCCGGCGCCGGGGTATCGATTCGAGGACCGGAAATCATCTGCTCGGCGATGGTGGCGAAGAACAAGCCGGAGACAATTCTGGGCGCCTGCAACCCGGACTAGTCACACGCCGAGTCGGACCCAGCATCGCATCCACTCGTGTGCGACTCAAAAGATGTGAGCTTAAGCACCGGCGATCCCCGAATGTTGCGAGGCGGTCTCCGGCGATGCGGCCTGCCCGCCAGGCCCAGCGAAATAGGACCGGCCGAAGGGCGGATTGCACCACCGCGGCGCACCCTTCCCCTGATGCCCACGCCCAACCGGTGAGACGAGCGCAACCTCACCGGTGAGGTGGGCGCTCATCAGTTTGTGGCGTTCGGGTGGCTGGATCCAGCTTTTGTGCCGCAAGGACCAGCTCCAGACGATTGCGGACGTTCAGCTTGGCCATCAGGTCGGTCATGTAACTCTTGATCGTCTTCTCGCTGAGAGAAAGGGCATTAGCGATTTCGCGATTCTGCTTGCCGTACAGAAGCAGTCGGATGATCTGATCCTCCCGCACGCTTAGCCGAACGCTTTTAGGGGCTCGCTTTTCGAGAGATTTGCGCGATAGAGCCCCAAGCGCATTGGCGGCAAGCGACGGCGTCACATAGGTCTGGCCTCGTCGCGCAGTCGCGATAGCCTCGAAAAGCTCGTCGGCCGGACTGCCTTTCAGGACATAGCAGCTGGCACCGACAGCAAGCGCCTGAAGAACGTCGTCTGTATTGTGCGACGCCGTGAAGATGACAATCTTCATGTCGGGAACCGCCCTGGAGGCCTCGGCCATCGCCTGAAACACGTCACCAGGCATGTTCAGATCGACGATCATGGCGTCAGGCTGATGGTTCTCGGCGATAGAGATGATCTGTTCTGCCGAGGATCCTGTTGCCACAAGCGCGAAGCCACCTCGTCGCTTCAGCAGTGTCGCGATCCCCTCCATCAGAAGCGGATGATCGTCGAGAATAGCGATTGAGATGTCCCTCACAGCAGGCCTCCCGGACCGAAGGCGGCGTGCCAGAGCAGATAGAGCCCGATCGCCAGAGCCGAGAGCGCGGCCAGCTTCCGGATGCTGGCCGAGGTCAGTGCCCGGTCACAGAGCTGGAGCATGTAGAACGAACCGGCCTGCGCCAGCACATTGATGAGGCCGAAGACCAGGAGCATTAAAATAACGGTCGGGAAGAACCTCTGGGTCAGCCTGGCCGTATCGCGGCGCCGATTGGGGGGCAATTTCTGAAAAGGTGCCATGATCGCCACCGGTCAGATTCTGGCCTCCGCGAAGGCGGTAAGGGCCGGCGGACAGGGACGTCCGCCGGCCGGGAGGGTTAGAGCGAGAAGTTGCCGCCGGTCAGGGTGTGGTTGCCCTTCAGGTTGATCTGGAAGTCGGCATCGGCATCGCCGTCGACATTGCCCTTGACCACGGTGTAGTCGCCGTCGGCCCGGGTCTCGTGGGCGACCACCAGCTGCGCCGTGGCGGTGAAGGCCGGGCCGCTGGTCAAGGTGAAGCTCTGGTTGCCGGCGAGCGCGCCATTGGCGTCGATGCCGGAGAGGTCGAGCTTATCGCCAGGCTGGAAGTCGAGGATGGTGTCGCCATCCGCCGCTTCCTTGCTCAGGAAGCGGAAGGTGTCGTCGCCCGCGCCCCCCTGGATTACGTTGACGGCATTGCTCGCCGTGATCGTATCGTTGCCCGCGCCGGTCGCGACGTTCTCGATGCTCCAGAGCGTGTCGGTGCCGGTCTGCGTGCTGACCGCGCTGCCGCGTCCGAGCAGGCCAGTGCCGAGATCGACCGTCAGGTTCGCAATGATTGCGGACAAGTCGAGCGTGTCGGTCCCGGCTCCGCCATCGATGATATCGGAATCTCCGGTAGCGGAAAGCGTGATCGTGTCGTCGCCGGCACCGGCACTGATGATGTCGGGCCCTGCCGTGCCGAGGAGGGTATCGGCGCCCGCCGTTCCGGTGATGATCGTCGGGGCAACGACGGCAGCGGTCGGTGCGGAGAA
Source organism: Bosea sp. BIWAKO-01 (assembly GCF_001748145.1). Classification (NCBI taxonomy): domain Bacteria; kingdom Pseudomonadati; phylum Pseudomonadota; class Alphaproteobacteria; order Hyphomicrobiales; family Alloboseaceae; genus Allobosea; species Allobosea sp. BIWAKO-01. Next base: position 263,664 of record NZ_BCQA01000002.1, on the reverse strand, counting down.
CACCTCTTCGAGCACGCCATTCGCGTCCTGGTAGACGACCCGCAACCGCAGCGCCAAGTCGCTTTCCGCATCCGTGACCGTGAAGCTCGGGCCGTGCGCGCGCTCCACTTCGCCTGCGCCGAAGGTCAGGATGTCATCGAAGGTTCCGTTTCCGTTATCGACCTGCCAGAAATAGGAGACGGGGAACGCTGGCACGGTCCCGCCGGGGTTGTCGGCATCGGTCAGGCCGGCCAGGTCCACCGTCAGGACATCGCCGACCGCGATGACGCCGCCATTCGCGTCGACGATGGCTGGTAAGCCCACCGGTTCACTATTCGCCCCGCCGAGCACGACGGACTGATCGGCGAACTCCAGCCGCTCGATGTTCCGGAGCGTGTCCGTGCCATCCGTCCCGACATTGTCCGTCACCGTCACCGAGCCGTCGGCGTTGGTCGTGATCGTGTAGTTCGCCTGCAGGCCGGAGAACTTGGCCGTGTCGAAATCGGCGGTCGCCGAGGTCAGGATCTCGCGAACGATGACGAGCTGGCCGGGATTATAGGTGCCGTTCAGCATGAACGGGACCATCGGCTCCATGCTGTCGAACGAGGCGATCTCGGGTCCCGTCCCATCGATATTGGCCCGCACGCTGATGCGCACGTTCAAGTAGCGGTCGCCGTCGATGATGTCGTTGCCGCCGCGGCCCTGGATGATGTCGCTGCCCGCGCCGCCGAGGATGATGTTGCCACCATCGAAGAAGGTCGCACCGGCAGGAAGCAGGTCCCGCAAGCCCGCGATCAGGTCGATATTGGTCAGCACGCTGCCTGTCGCACCTGCCGTCGGCAGGGTGGTGGCGTCGGAGTCATCGCCGTTCAGGACGTCGCCGAAATCCGAACCGGAGAGGCCTTCGACGAAGTCGAAGCGGCTGAGCGAGGTCGACCCACCCGGCACCGGCGGCTGATCGAAGAAGCGATCGGAGATGTCGATAGTGACGCCGGTGGTGTTGGGCTTGTAGATCGCCCAGTCGTAGCCGGAGCCGCCGATGTAGCGGTCGCCGAAGCCGGTCTTGCCGGCCATGATGTCGTCGCCGCCTTCGCCGTTGAACTTGTCGTTCTCGCCGTCGCCGATGAAGACGTCGTTGCCGATGACCGGGTCATTGCCGAGCGGATCGAAATTGTCGCCAGGGGCGCCGTCGGAGGTGCCCTTCTCGATCCAGTCGTCGCCCTCGTTGCCCATATCCTGTTCATTGGCCTTGCTGCCCAGGATGAAGTCGTTGCCCTGGCCGCCAATGGCCTCCGATGCGTCCTCGCCGGTGACGATGAAATCGCTGCCGAAGCCGCCGATGATCAGGTTGACGCCGTTGCCGCCATGCAGGACGTCGTTGCCGTCGCCACCCTGGATGTTGTCGTCACCACCGGTGTCCGTGATGATGTCGTCGCCGGTTCCGCCGCGCAGCTGGTCGTTGCCGGCGCCGCCGTCAAGACGGTCATTGCCGGCGTCGCCCCAGAGCGTGTCATCGCCGTCGCCCGACATGATGATGTCGTCGCCCGCCGTGCCGCCGAGGACGACATGCTCCTCTCCGGTATAATGGAGGAAGTTGGTGTCGGGCCCGACAGTCTCGGGATTGTCGCGGGTGACGACAGGCCCACCTTGCTGCCCCAACGCAACAGAGACACCTTGTTCCCCGAAGCCGACGATATCGGCCAGGCCGTCGCCGTTCACGTCGGCGAGCTCACGCGGATAGGTATTCTGGTTCGACCAACCGCCCTCGATAGTTGAAAAGGCGTGCAGTTCGAAAGTGGGTGCTTGGAAGGTGCCATCCGCATTGCCTAGCGCAACCTGAACCCCAGCCGGCCCGAAGCCGACGATGTCGGCCAGGCCGTCACCGTTCACATCGACGACTTGACGTGGATAGAGGCTTTGGCTCGTCCAGCCGCCCGCACTGGGTGCAAACTGGGCGAGCGCGAAGCTCAGCGGCTGGAATGTCCCGTCGGCATTGGCGAGCGAGACCCACACGCCGTGCTCCCCGAAGCCGACGATATCGGCCCGGCCGTCTCCGTTCACATCCGCCAGCTGACGCGGATACCGGTCATCACTCACCCAGCCGCCGGCACTCGGTGCAAACTGCGTGAGCGCGAAGCTCAGCGGCTGGAAAGTCCCGTCGGCATTGGCGAGCGAGACCCACACGCCGTGCTCCCCGAAGCCGACGACGTCAGCCCGGCCGTCTCCGTTCACATCCGCCAGGTGACGCGGATACCGGTCTTGACTGACCCATCCGCCGGCACTCGGTGCAAACTGGGTGAGCTCGAAGCTCAGCGGTTGGAAAGTCCCGTCGGCATTGGCGCGCGAGACCCACACGCCGTGCTCCCCGAAGCCGACGATATCGGCCCGGCCGTCTCCATTCACATCAGCCAGGTGACGCGGATACCGGTCATCGCTCACCCAGCCGCCGGCACTCGGTGAAAACTGGGCGAGCGCGAAGTTCAGTGGCTGGAAAGTCCCGTCGGCATTGGCGAGCGAGACCCACACGCCGTGCTCCCCGAAGCCGACGATATCGGCCCGGCCGTCTCCATTCACATCCGCCAGGTGACGCGGATACCGATCCTCGCTCACCCAGCCGCCGGCACCCGGCGCAAATTGGGCGAGCGCCAAGGAGAGGTCTCCAAACGCAGCCACCGGTTCAAAGGGATCGGCTCGGCCGTCGGCACCCAGCCCGGTGTGCTGCGCAGCCTGGTTCACCTCGAGCGTGAAGCCAGGGGCCGTGAAGACGACACCCGGGAGGTGGGTGGCATCCGTGTTCGCCATGATCAGCTTGGCGAAGGAGTTGCTCTCGAGCTCCGCATTGAAGCTGAGACCGGCGGTGCGCTCGAGATAGTAGAAGCGGTCGCCATCCTGGAGCTTTTCGAGCTGATTCTCGAAGATGAAGTTGAAGGTCGAGCCCAGCATGCCGCCGAACGGCATTTTCTCTTCGGCCAGACCGCCAATCCACAGATCGATATCGTCGACGCCGGTGATGGTGGCTCCGTCGGCAGCGCTAGCCCAGGCTCCCGTGCCGTTCAAGAAGTCAAGGCGATCGGCCGGCTCGCCGACCCCGCCAAGCACCAGGAGGCTTGCAGCCGCACGTTTGTCAGCGAGCGTGGTCGCGGCCGTGATCAAGGGATGCAGGCCATAGGCGGCGATGAAGTTGATCACCGAATCCGCGTGCTTCAGGCTCTGAATCAGATCCACCCAACTGGTGTAGGGCTTGAGCTGGACTTCGCCAGTCTGCGTATAGATCTGCCGGCGAACCTCGTTCAGCGAGGGAATGCCAACATCACGGCCGCGGGCGAGGTTGATAGTGGGCAGATCGAGCGGCAGGCCGAGCAGGTTGTTGCGCAGCGCCTCGGTGACGAACTCGTCGATCTCGTTGCCGGCCTGGCGGGTCACGCCGCGCACGATCGCGCTGGTTGCTTCCTCTGGCGTCGGTCCGCTGGCGGCGAAGGCGAGCGGATTGAGGAAGGCCGCGATCAGGCCGATCTGCTGATCGGGATTGTTGGGATCGGACGAGACGACATTGAAATCCGCAGTGAAGCGGTCGACCGTCTCGGTCAGCATCGAGTGGCCGAAGCGATAGACGGTGTGCGCGAACTCCGCGACGATCGAGGGATCCAGGTCGACATCGTAGACCTGTGTCGGTGCGAAGAAGAGATCGACGTTCGGCTGGATGGTCCGGGCGAACTCCTCGAAGACCAGATGCTGGTACTGCATCTCCGTGCCGAATTTCGCAGTCTGGAACAGGCGCTCGCCATTCCACTGCAGGTTCGCGATCGCAGCGGCGTCCGTCGGGAAGGCCGCCGGCGCCGTACCCGGCATCAGCCATTCCGTCAGGAAGGCGAGGTCGCCCGAGGTCAGGACCGTGTTCTTGGTCTGCTCGACCAGCCGGTTATGCTCGGAGTGGAAGATCGCGTGCACTGTGGTGAGGCCGATATTCTCGTTCACGCGGCCGTCGCCGGCGATGTAGTGCGCGTCGAGAAGCTCGTTGTCATAGGCGAGGTTGTTGCCTCCCGGCCCCACAGGCACGGCGTTTCCGGTGAGCACATCGGCGTCAGGCGCAAGGACACCGGCGTTGAAGACCGGCACGGCGTTGTGGGCGATGTCGTTCAGGAAGGCGTGGCCGGTGCGCACCGCGTTCGCGAGGCTGATCGGCGCCGCCGGATTGCCTTCGACAAGCGTGGTGACGTCGTCGGCGTTGCCGGCAATGCCGTCCGGACCATTGTTGACCCGGATGACGACTTGCGGGAAGCCGTTCGGACCTTTCATGAAATTGCCATAGGCGTCGGTCGCCAGCAGCGGGCCGCTATCGATATCGGCATCGGTGAGGTTGATGCCGAGAATATCGCGCGCCTGGGCCTTGACCACCTTCCAGGTCGCCATGCCACCGATCTCGGTGTCGTCAGCGGTTCCGAATTTCCCGTCGGCGCCCAGATCCCGGTTGGTGATCAGCCCGCCGGTCGCAACCGGATCGCCAGCGGCGTTGAGCTCATAGGCCCGCAGGAAGACCTGGTGCGAGGGATGCGAGGAATAGGTCTGGTTTTGATCCACAAACGGCGTGGTCGTGTTCGTATGCTCGTGAATGTCATCGGCCGTCCCGAGGACGCCGTCGGGGCCGGGCTGGTTGGTCGCCCGCGTCAGCACCATGAAGTTCGTCGGGCTGCCCGGAACAAAGAGCGGATCATCCGGCTGAAGCGGGATGAAGACCGTGCCGGAGCCGCCCTTGGTCACGAGATCGAGGCCATGGTCGAAGAACTGGCCGAAGAAGGTCATCCAGGCGTTGAACGGCGCCGACAGGCCCGCATCCGGCGCGATGTTCGGGATTTCGAAGACCTGCTTGTCGTCGGCCGTGCCGAACTGGCCGTCGAGGCCGGGGCTGGTGACGATGGTCAGGCCGAGGCGGTCGACGGTTCCGTCAAAGGCGAGCTGGGCGGTTGCAACGGCGACGGGGTCTCCGCCGGCCTTGGCTGTATTGAGCGCCTGCAACACATTGAGGAGCGCAGTCGTATCCGCCGCGATATTTTCAGAGCCGGCGTTGCGAAGGGCCGCCGCAATCGCTGCGGGATTGTTCATGGTCTGGTCGACGATCAGGTTGCTGATCGTGCGCGGCTGCGAGTCGATCACCAGCCCGCTCGTCTGCTGGTAGGAGGTGCCTCCCTCTGCGCTGTTGAACACCGGATTCGTGACGCGTGGGAAGACGTTGTCGGCCGCGCCGAAGGTCTCGCTCTGCTGCTGCGTGCCCAGATTGTTGCCGGAACCATCGACGGTGCGCAGGCCCAACGGCACCCGCACGTTCGGTAGCAGCGAGGTCAGCGGCGTGCCGGCCGCGTTCGCCTCGGCGATCTTGATCTGGTCGAGAATGAAGTTGAGGTCCGAGCGCACCAGCATGATGCCCTCGCCGCCCGCGGTCGCGTCGACGACCGGGGTCGGCGCGACTGGCGGTGGAACAGGTGCCCCCGCCGCGACCGGCTGGGTCGGAGCCGAGAACACCGTCTCGGTGACGCCATGGCCGTCGGTGAAGATCGCCTTGACCCGAAGCGAAGCGCCGACAAGATCAGGCGTGACTCTGAAGGTGGTGCCATCGGCGCTCTGGAAAGCGAGATCGCCCAGCGGCAGCAGGATGATGTCCTCAAAGATGCCGGAAGCGGGCGCCGTCTCGACCTGCCAGAGATAGGAGATCGAGCCGGGCAGGATGCCATTGGGGGCTGCGGCGCTTGTATCGCCGTCCGTCACGGTGCCGATCGAGACACGCAGCATCTGGCCTGAGGTCGGAGTGTTGTCGGCCGCGCTCGACGTGGCATCCTGGATGGCAAGCTGGCCGGTCGGGTTCAGATTGAGTCCGGCGCCGTTTGGAAGCGTCACGGACACATCGGAAAATTGCAACCGCTCGACATTGACGAGAGTGTCGGTGCCATCCGTACCGACATTGTCGGTGACGGTGGTGATGCCATTGGTCGTCGTGACCGTGTAGTCGGTGCTGGCGCCGGAGAATATCGCCGTGTCGAAGGCGTTGTCGTCATCTCTCAGTTCGCGCACCGCCACGAGCTGACCGGGGTTCCAGACGCCGTTCAGCATGTTCTGCAGCAGGGTCGGTGCAACCATGCTGTCGAAGGTGGCGATCTCGGCGCCGGTTCCGTCGATATTCGCACGCACGCTGATGCGCACGTTCAGCCAGCGGTCGCCGTCGATCAGGTCGTCGCCGCCGCGACCTTCGAGCAGGTCACTGCCGGCACCGCCGAGCATGATGTTGCCGGTGGCAAAGCCGGTGGCGGAGAGGCCGGCCTGGAGCAGGAGCCCTTGCAACCCGTCGATCAGGGCGACATTGGTCAGTGCGCCCCCGGTAGCGCCGCCATGGTTCAGGATCGTGACCGCGTCGACATTGTCGCCGCGCAGGATGTCGGCAAAGCGCGAGCCCGACAGGCCCTCGACCTCGGCGAACCGGTCGAGGATAGACGCCGGGGATGCGCCGACAGGCTGGACAACGCCGGTGTTCGCGGCAGGCGTCTCGCCATGGGGCTGGGCCAGCGCAGCCAGCGTCAGGTCGACGGTCACGCCCTGCCTGTCGTTCTTGTAGGTGACCCAGTCGAAGCCGGACATGCCGTCCATCTTGTCCTGGGCATCGCTGCCGACGAAGATATCGTCGCCGCCTTCGCCGATGAACTCGTCGAAGCCGCCGCCGCCGATGAAGATGTCATTGCCGATGACGTTATCGGCCAGCAGGGGCGCAAAGTTGTCGCCAGGGGCGCCGTCCTGCGTGCCCTTCTCGATCCAGTCGTCGCCCTCGTTGCCGGTCGGCGGCAGACTGGTCTTGGCGCTGTAGATGAAGTCGTCTCCCTGGCCACCGAAGGTGGTCGAGATGTCCTCCATCGTGACGATGTAGTCCTTGCCGGCACCGCCCAGGATCAGGTTCCCGACACCGCCGACCATCATGTTGCCGGCATGGATGACGTCGTTGCCGGCGCCGCCCTCGAGCCGGTCGTCGCCACCGAGATCCCGGATGATGTCGTCGCCGTCGCCACCCATGATGGTGTCGTTGCCGTAGCCGCCCTCGAGTCGGTCGTTCCCGCCGTCGCCATAGAGCGTGTCGTCGCCATCGCCGGAGATGATGACGTCATTGCCGGCGGTGCCGCCAAGAACGACATGGTCCTCGCCGGTGTACTGGAGGTAGTTCGTGTCGGTGCCGGGCGTCGCCGGATTGTCGCGAATGACAAGAGGAACGACTTCGACGCCGTTGATCTCGATGCCGCCGGTCGGGTCGGCCCGGCCATCGAGGCCGAGCCCGGTATGCTGCGCCGCCCGGTTCACTTCGAGCGTGAAGGTCGGCGTGGTGAAGATCGCGTTCGGCAGATGCGTCGCGTCGCTGTTCAGCATCACGAGCTTGGCGAAGGAGTTGTTCTCGAGCTCGGTGCCGAAATTCATGCCGGCAGTGCGCGACAGATAGTAGAAGCGGTCGCCGTTCTGCAGCGATTCAAGCTGGGTCTCGAAGACGAAGTTGAAGGTCGAGCCGAGCATCCCGCCAAACGGCATCTTCTCTTCCGCAAGGCCGCCGAGCCAGAAATCGACGTCGTTGAGGCCGCCGAGCGAGCCGCCGGTAAAGGCGCCGGTCGCGTTCAGGAAGTCGAGACGATCCGCAGGCGCACCAACGCCACCCAGCACCAGCAAGCTCGCAGCCGCACGCTTGTCGGCCATCGTCGTCGCATCCGTGATCGACGCATGCGTGCCATAGGCCGCGATGAAGTTGATCAGCGACTCGGTATGTTTCAGATGGCCGGCAAAGTCGGTCCAGCTGATATAGGGCTTGAGCTGGCTGTCGCCGGTCATCTGGTAGAATTCGACCCGCGCCTGGTTGAGCGAGGGAATGCCGGTATCACGGCCGCGCGCGATGTTCAGCGCCGGCAGGTCGAGCGGCAGGCCGAGCAGGTTGTTGCGCACCGCCTCGGTGACGAATTCGTCGATCTCGTTGCCGACCTGGCGCGTGAGGCCACGCACGATCGCACCGGTCGCCTGTTCGGGCGTCACGCCGCTTGCGGCATAGGCGAGCGGATTGAGGAAGGCCGCGATCAGGCCGAGTTGCGGGTCGCCGCCGACAGTGTTGAAGTTCGGGTCGAAGCGATCGACCGTCTCGACCAGCATCGAATGACCGAAGCGATAGACCGTGTGCGCGAACTCCGCGAGGATCGCCGGGTTGATCGTGGTGTCGTAGCCATTGGGCGCCAGGAACTCGTCGACCTGCGGCTGGACCGTGCGGGCGAACTCCTCGAACACCAGATGCTGATACTGCATCTCCGTGCCGAACTTGGCGGACTGGAACAGGCGTTCGCCGTTCCAGTCGAGCGCGTCGATCTGGACCTGCGTCAGCGGGAAGGTCGTGCCCACGGCCAGCGGCGTGTCGAGCCACTGGTTGAGGAAGGCGACATCCCCGGTCGCCAACGCCACGTCCTTGGTCTGCTGGACAAGGCGGTTATGTTCCGAATGGAACACGGCGTGCACGGCGGTGAGGCCGATATTCTCGTTCACGCGGCCGTCGCCGGCGATGTAATGCGCGTCGAGGAGCTCGTTGTCATATTGGCCGGCCGCAATCGGTCCGGTGTTGACGATGCTATCGGCATCCGCGGTCTTGCCCGTCGGATCGGCAGCATGCGCGATATCGTTCAGGAAGGCATGACCGGTGCGGGCGGCGCCCGCGAGGCTGATCGGCGCCGCCCGGTTGCCCTCGGTGAAGCTGCCATCGGTCATCATGACCATCGGCATGCCGTTCGGGCCCACGATGAAATTGCCATAGGCATCGACAGCCAGGACCGGCACATTGCCGACATCGGCATCGGTGAGGTTGATGCCGAGGATGTCGCGCGCCTGCGCCTTGACCACGGCCCAGGTCGCCATCCCGCCGATTTCAACATCATCAGCCGTGCCGAACAGGCCATCTGCGCCGAGATTGCGGTTGGTGATCAGTTCACCGGTCGCGACCGGATCGCCGTTGGCATTCAGTTCATAGGCGCGCAGGAAGACCTGATGCGAGGGATTCGAGGCGTAGGTCTGGCTCTGGTCGACGAAGGGCGAGGTCGTGTTGGTCGCAGCCTGGCCGCCCGCAGCCCGGTTCAGCACCATGAAGTTCAGAGCGCCGGGCGCCGTGCTGAAGAGCGGGTCATCGGGTTGCAGCGGAATGAAGACGACTTCGGTCTGGCTCGTGGACTTGGTGACCAGGTCGAGGCCGTGGTCGAAGAACTGGCCGAAGAAGGTCATCCAGGCGTTGAATGGCGCCGAGAGGCCCACATCGGGGGTAATATTCGGGATGAAATTGACCGGAGTGTCGTCCGCGGTGCCGAAGACCCCATCCAGCCCGGGACTGGTGACGGTGCCTGACCCTGGGTTCTGTGCAGCAGCCGCGACGGCTGCGGGATTGTTGGCGGTCTGGTCGACGACCAGGTTGCTGATCGTGCGCGGCTGGGAGTCCTGCACTAAGCCTGGATCGGCGTAGCTGGTGCCGGCCTCGGCCGGCCGGAACGACGGATCGGTCAGGCGTGGAAACGCCAGATCCGCGGCCCCGAATTCCGGGTGGGCCAGGTTGTTGAACGAGCCATCGACGGTCCGCAGACCAAACGGCACCTGGGCGCTGGGCAGGATGTCTGTGAGGTTCTCGCCCTGAGCGTTCCGCTCCGCAATCCTGATCTGCTCGAGAATGAACTCAAGGTCGGAGCGAACAAACTGCACCATGACGCCCTCCTGGGGGTTCCCGGACCCCGTGTTGGCCTGCCTGGGACAATGCTCCGCCGCTCGCGCCAAGCAGGCGCGCCGCCGGTAGCACCGGCCGCAAGAACTTCAGTTGAGATGGCGTTCAGCCGCTGGGGGCCTATCGCACGTTGCATCATGCGCGTCGGTGGGCCCGAACCGTTAGAGGACTATGTCGGATAATCTTTACTCGCTATTGGTCTAGGTTTTCCGAGCCAATCATCCCTATCGGCAGTACCGACTTTGGTCCGTAGCGCCACCGAACACCGCCCGATTCCGCAACCCAACGCGAGTAGGTTGGCACGCAGACCAATGCACAAAAGTGGCCTATAGCAGAAGTCTAGGGAGTCTGCTTTCGGGCAGTCTGGTTGGCGCGCCGGCCGATGGGAAAGAGGTGCCCTTAGCTGGCGCTGACGAGGTCTGCTGCTGGGCAGCGGCGCAATTGCTAGGGTCGAGCGTGGGCGGCCGCCCGCGCGATCGAGCCTCCGTGTGATCGCCGCAGCCAGTCCAATGGAACGCGCCACCAGCGCTGATCGTCACGCACCAGCCGGAATCCCAGATTGCTCGGTGGCGTGCCGGCTACGCAGCCCCCGGGACGGGCATCACGAACAAAATCGGTCATGTAGGCGCGATGGCGCCCCTCAACCACGCGAACGCCGCAGTTCGTCACTGTCGCCGTGGAACGCCCGGCTGCATCAAACGAACTGCGCTGGAAGCAGGTGTCGGTCCATTCCCAAACATTCCCGGCCAGGTCGAGAAGGCCATGCTCGTTGGCACCGAAACTGCCGATCGGTCGCGGCACTTTCGCATCCACGCGCTCGCGGCCCGCGTCTCTGTCATATATTGCAAGAATCCGCTGCCCAGGCCCGCTGCTGTCTAGGCTTTCCGGCAAGGCGTCGTCCCTGTACCGGCTGCCGGCGAGATAGGCCCACTCTTCGTCGGTGGGCAGCCGAAAACTCAGTCCGGTCTCAAGCGAAAGCCAGGAGGCATAGGCCTGCGCATCCCGCCAACTCACCCCGACGACGGGGCGATCGGGAGCTGCCGCGTCACCGCCCACCATGGGGCAGGCTTGCGCGTCGACGCAACGCCGATAGTCAGAGGCCGTGACCTGATGCCTCATCACTGCGATGGGCCGATCGATCGTGACGTTGACCATGGGCGCCGTGGCTGGCTTTCCGTGACGCTGGAACTCGCCACTGGCCCGATATCGAATGGCGCCGGGCCCGAGTTCCACCATGTCCTTCGACCGCAAGGCCGACGGGTCCGACCCCGGGTCGGGGCTGGACGCCGAGGCCAGGACCGCAAGGGGAACCAGAACCACGGCAGTTCGGGCCATGAGTTTGAACGCGGGCAGCATGGGGCCTCCCGTCGAAACAGTGTCCGGCGGCTTCAGCTCGGTTGGAACCGGATCATTTCTACTTGAGGCTTGCCAGGATCGGCCCGGGTGCTTTCACCTGGGTCATCAGGTCGTCGTCCCATTCGCCCTCGACCCTGAAATGAGCCGTCGCGCCAAGCTCGAAGGCCTCGATCATGTTGTGGTTGACGTAGCCGACAATGCCGGGCTGAAGGAACCGGGTGAGTGCCGCGCCGGCGGATCCGCCCCGAATGAACCATGTCTCCAGATCGGTCTCGGGGGCGTTCGAGAACTTGCCGGTCTCCCAGACATAATCTCCGAAGCCACCGACGAGATGGGGACGGGTGTCGCGGCTGGCCTGGGAGTGAACGATCAGCACGTTCTCGCCGACCTTTGCGGGCATCGCGTTCTTGCCCGTCAGGGCCCCGACCGCGCCGTTGAACACGACGTGGCTCGGGACCAGCTTTCGCATGACCTCCATCGTGTCCATGTAGGCGTCGCCATGCGTGTCGTAGTGCTTGAACCGGCCCTTTTCGTCGCGCGGGATGTAGTAGTCATGCTCGCCGATGTAATAGACCCGGTCGTAGCGCAACGGCTTTCCCGCTCCGTCCTTCAAGCCATCCCGTGGCAGGACCATCACGGCGCCGCTCATGCCGGAGGTGATATGCCAGGGCGTCATGGCGCCGGGGATGCAGTGATAGGCGAACACGCCTGTACGGGTGGCCTTCCAACGCAGCACGGCCTCCTCGCCGGGATTGATCAAGGTCAGATCGGCACCGCCTGAAGCGCCCGCGGCAGAATGGAAATCGATGTTGTGCGTCATCTGGTTGGTGTCGGGGTTGACCAGCGTCACCTCGACATAGTCGCCCTCGTGCACCACCAGGATCGGCCCGGGAACCGAGCCATTGAACGTCATGGCCTGAAGGGTCGTGCCCTCGTCGTCGACGACAATCTTCTTCTCCTCGATCGTGAGCAGGAACTCGAGGATCCGGGGGCCCTTCGTGGCCACCTGTTCATGAGGGTGAGCAAACGGCGGCGCGACAAGGTCGACCTTGTGCCGCGGCAGGCCGTCGGCTCCGACAGGAGCAGGAGGAAGCGGCGGAGCAGCCCGCGTGGGGGCGGCAGGGAGGCCGGCAGCAAGGGCCGCGCCCGCAAGGGCCGTCCGCCGCGTGATGGCGCCCTTCGTCCCACTCTCGAATGGCTGCCCCATCGCCCCCTCCATCGCCAAGCATTGCGATCAGAAGGTACGGACGCCGTGCAGGCTCCACCACTCACCAAGGTCGACGCATTTTCGCGCAGGAGGTCTCGGGAAGTAGGCACTGGGTGCCACAGACCAAAGTCCACGTCCGCTGATTCTGGGCGCCATGCCGCATTTCAACTTCATCGTGCCGGCTCCGCGTCTAGGGCTGCATCCACAAACCATTAGAGTGTGCGCCATCCAATCCGTTCCTGACGACCTTTCGGATACTGGCGCCAGGCACAGGACACGGTTCGGGCGACGGATTGGGTAGCCATTCTTCCTTCTTTAGATGATTTACAAAGAGTGTTGACTACGCAACCATCTCGCTCGGCCTGGGGCGGTTGAGTTCAGGGGCAGGGGCCATGCCGGATACTTCGATTGCGATCGTCGATGATCACCCTTTGCTGGTGGAAGGGATCGCCGCGCTTCTGCAACGATGGGGCGGGTTCACGCTCGCCGCGACCGGGAGTGCCGCGGCTCACATCATGTCGATCGCCAGGACGCAGCGACCTGACGTGATGATCGTCGATCTCAGCATGGCTGGGGATGTCTTTCAGACGATCTCGGACGTGTTGGCGATCGCTCCTGAGACGATCATCGTTGTCTACACAGGCTCCTCCAGCACGGACGATGCGATCAAGGCCCTCGATGCCGGGGCCAAGGGCTATGTCCTGAAAGGCAGCCCCGCAGAAGATCTCTTCCAGGCCCTGCGCGCAACGCAGCAAGGCGATGTCTATATTACACCCGCCTTTGCCACCAAGGTCATCAGTGCCTTGCAGGACAAGGCTGTCGCCCGACGGAAGGCGATCGACAAAAGGCTGACCGTCCGGGAGGAGCAAATCGTCAGGCTGCTGCTGCTGGGGAAGAGGAACAACGAGATCGCCCACGAGCTTTTGCTCAGCGACAAGACCGTCAAGGGCTACATGACCAGCCTGATGGCCAAGCTGAACGCCCGCAATCGTTTGGAGGTGGTGCTTGCGGCACAAAGGCTGATGCCAGCGGCGAATATCACTGCGGGGCTGCGCCCGTGAAAGGCGCGCCGGTCCGTTTCACGAACCAAAGGCGCTGACGGCGACGACGACACTCCGGATTTCACCTGCGGCTTGGACGCATTCCTCAACACCTATGGGGCGCATCGGCGTATGCGATCCGGTAGGGTCTTCTTAGCATCGGCGCCGAGGATAATTCCGTTCCCGTTGGGCGGCGAGGAGTCTTGCCGGAATCCCCGCCGACGGAACCTCTTCGTTGCCAGGCGCGTTTGCTTGCCAGACTGCCCATAGACTTGGCCCGTTGGTGAGGATCCCGCGGGCCCTTCTTTTGCGTAGGCGTTCGGTGGAGCGCCTGGCGACCAACGGCGCGCTCTCGCCGATGGCGCAAGCCGAGATCAGCCAGGCGGGCTGGACGATCGCGCGCGTCACACAGCGGGCGGCTGCGCAAGGTGCCCTTGCGCCGCAGGCGGGCCGTCCAAGGCCGCCCGGCGCCAGAGCGGAAGCTCGGCCCGGACCATCAGGCCGACGTTCTCGGCAGGCTTCAGCCGGTCCCATCAACGCACCGTTGCGGCGATGGGGTGGTCGGCGGATTGCGCCTTGAGCTTGCGCGTCGATCCCATCGCCCAGAAGAGCCACGAAGGGCGCTGACGTCGGAAGGGTCAAGCCCGGCCGCGGTCACCGGCAAACATAATGCCTCCTGCCGCAGACCTTTGGTCAGGTGCGCAGACCTTGGTCTCAGGATCTGTCGTAGACAAGTATTAGTTGAATTGACGGCCCTTCATTCGGGCTGCAATCTTGCTGTTGCATACGATTTGCAGTTCGGAGTCGGCCATGACAATCGATATTGCGAGCGCTCCGAAACAAGGTGGCTGGCAACGTCAGCGCGGGGAGCCGTCCCTGCTGGACGTCTTTCGATCGATCCCGGTTTCGGCCAGGGCCACGACCTGGCGCAAGTTCCTGACATTTCTCGGCCCGGGCTATCTCGTGGCCGTCGGCTATATGGACCCCGGCAACTGGGCGACCGCGCTCTCGGGTGGTGCGCAGTTCGGCTATACGTTGCTCGTCGTCGCACTCGTCTCCAATATCATGGCGATAATCCTGCAGTCGCTTTGCGCACGGCTGGCGATTGCGACCGGCAGGGACCTCGCCCAGGCCTGCCGTGATGCCTATCCGCGCTGGGTCTCCTGGCCGCTCTGGATCTTTGCGGAACTGGCGATCTGCGCGACCGACCTCGCCGAGGTCATCGGCACGGCGATCGGCCTCAATCTGCTTTTTGGAATTCCGCTCGAAATCGGTGTGCTGATCACCGCGCTCGATGTCTTCGTCATCCTCTGGCTGCAGAACAGCGGCTTTCGCTGGATCGAAGCCTTCATCATCAGCTTGCTCATCGTGATCGCACTATGCTTTTCCATCCAGATCGCGCTCGCCGACCCGGATTGGGGGCAGGTCATTCGCGGCTTCGCCCCGACGACCGAGATCATCACCAATCCCAACATGCTCTATCTCGCGCTCGGCATCATCGGCGCGACGGTGATGCCGCATAACCTTTATCTGCATTCCGGCATCGTGCAGACCCGCGCCTATGGCGGCAGCCTGCCGGAGAAGCGCGATGCGCTGAAATACGCGACACTCGACACCAGCGTCGCCCTGATGTTCGCCCTGGTCATCAACGCCGCGATCCTGATCCTCGCCGCCGCGACCTTCTACAAGACCGGGCAGAACACCATCTCCGAACTCGGGCGCGCGCATGAACTGCTCGCCCCGCTGCTCGGCGCGTCGATCGCCCCCTCGCTCTTCGCCATCGCCCTGCTCTGCTGCGGCTTCAATTCGACGGTGACCGCCACCATGGCCGGACAGATCGTCATGGAAGGCTTCATCGACATTAAGCTGCCGGCATGGCTGCGCCGTCTGGTCACGCGACTGATCGCGATCATTCCCGCCATCGTCGTGACGATCGCCTATGGCGAGGCGCAGACCGGCAAGCTGCTCATCCTCTCGCAGGTGGTCCTGAGCATCCAGCTGCCCTTCGCCATCGTGCCGCTCGTCATGCTCACGGCCTCGCGCAAGAAGATGGGCGAACTGGTCTCGCCGCGCTGGCTCACAGTGAGCGCAGCCCTGATCGCGGCTGTGATCATTGTCCTGAACGTCAAGCTGTTCCTTGACGTCGCCTTCGGCTGAACCAGCCACTGGACGGTCGCGCATGACTGCACCGCGGTGCATGTCGCCTGCCCTGCAGCCCTCCAGTTCCCGCTCCTGGCGGACGCAGTCCAGTGCCTGCCTGGCTGAACTTTCCGCCCAGGGCAGCCAATCGGCGAATGGGTTGATTTCATCGCAACGCGCCCATAGCTGTCGACGCTTGCAAGCATCGGGGCATCTGCTCGCGCCAGAGAGTTCCAATGAGCCATTCCACCAACTACCGCACCACGCTGATCACCGTGGCGGCGAATTGCACGGCCCCACTGAGCGCGCCTCCGGCAAAGCCAGGCACAGTCGCGAGGATGCAATATGAGATGCTGTTGGCGCGGCCCTGTGAACTGACGTCTGACGAACTTCTGCGGGCGGTCGAGCGGGCGCGCAAAGGGGCGGATGCTGCGGCGCGGTTATTCGACAAGCCGCAAGCCTGTTTGCGCGCCTCGCCATTGGTGAAGCAATACGGCTTCGGTCTGCATCATGATGCCGAGGCGCGCGTGGCGCTCGTGCCGGTGGAATGCGATGACTACGCGCGCTTGCTCGCCGATCCTGACGTCAGGAAGCGACCGGGGATGCGATCATCCCGCAACTAAAGCATCGGCCCGAAAAGTGGATTTGGGCGATAGCATTCGCTCAACCCATTGCTGGCCGGATCAGAATGGCCGAGCGCGGACGTGGCCAGAGTCCGGAAAGGGCTCGTACCGGAGGCGTTGCCACTTAGCGAATTGAACCGCCCGAAACCGGACCTTGCCACAGTCCATAACGGGCCATCTTCCTGGCTTGCCCCCATTTGGTGGCCCAGTTCTAATCTAATGCATGGTGGGCTTGGCGGCCACGGTTGAGATGGCCGGCGAAGCGGGTTGGGTTTGCGCGGCCGGCCAGACCACGGCGGTCGGCGCTGGCGGCCGATAGCCGAGCGAGGAGTGTGGGCGCCGGGTATTGTAGTGCTGACGCCAGCCCTCGATGACGATCCGGGCCTCGGCGAGGCTGTAGAACAGCTCGCCGTTCAGAAGCTCGTCACGAAGCTTGGAGTTAAAGCTCTCGCAGTAGCCGTTCTCCCAAGGACTGCCAGGCTCGATAAACGCTGTTTTCGCGCCGACCGCCGCGATCCACTCCCGCACCGCCCTGGCGACGAACTCGGGACCGTTGTCCGAACGAACATGCCCGGGCACTCCGCGTAGGATGAAGAGATCGGATAGCACGTCGATGACGTCGGTGGATTTGAGCTTCCGGTCGATTCGGATCGCAATGCATTCCCGGGTGAACTCATCAATGACGTTCAGCATGCGGAACTTCCGACCGTTGTGGGTGCGATCCTCGACGAAGTCGTAGGACCAGACATGGTCGGGATATTCCGGCCGAAGCCGGATGCATGATCCGTCATTCAGCCAGAGACGGCCTTTCTTAGGTTGACTGGCCGGCACCTTCAGTCCCTCCCGCCGCCAGATCCGCTCGACACGTTTGACGTTCACCGCCCAACCGGCTGTCTCCAGCATGGCCGCGATCCGGCGGTAGCCGTAACGGCCATACTGGGTGGCGAGCTCGACAATGTCGGCGGTCAGCGCCGCATCGTCAGTGCGGCCCTTCGGAACCTTGCGATGCGTAGATCGATGTTGCCCCAGAACCCGGCACGCCAACCGCTCCGACCGAACTTCATCATGGCGTGGTCGATGCAGCGGCGACGACGGGCGGGGCTTAGTAGTTTCCCGAGGCGGCCTCTTTGAGGATCAGCTTCTCCAACGTCAGATCCGAGACGGCTTTGCGCAACCGCTCGTTCTCCTTCTCCAGATCCTTCAGGCGCTTCACCTGGTCGGACTTCAGCCCGCCAAACTCCTTGCGCCAGCGATAATACGTGAACGCCGTCACGCTGATGGCCCGGATCGCCTCCGCGACCGGGCGCCCCTGCGATAACAGCACGTCGACCTGCCGCAGCTTCGCGACGATCTCCTCAGGCTTGTGCTTCTTCTGCGGCATCGCGGGCATCCTCCAAAGGCTCAAAAAGCCTACTTCAGGGAGGGCCACTTTTCAGGGGCAGGCCACCCTTTTACGTGCTTGCCACCAAGGAAGACCACATCGCGGTCTGGACCTCGATCTATCCAACCACGCAGCTTCTGGGCGGCGAGACGACCTTCGTGCTGGGGGGCTCAGGCCATATCGCGGGGGTAATCAATCCTCCGGGCAATCGGTCAAAATATGGCTACTGGACACGGAGCGACTATCCCGAAAGCCCGCAGGAATGGCTGGCTGGCGCCAGAAAACACGAGGGGTCGTGGTGGCCTCACTGGTCGGCCTGGTTGGAGGCGCATTGCGGCATCGAGGAGGTTCCCGCCTATCGGCCCGGTACTGGCGGCCTGAAACCGATCGAACCGGCACCTGGAAGCTACGTTCGGGCAGGCTGACCGGCTCAGCGATTGCCGCCTGAAGCATCGAACATTTAATCTGACGCATAACCTGCGTGTTTGAAAAGGTTTTGGCACTCGGCCGGGCTGACTAAATCGAAGATGTTTCTGATAGCCTTCCAGAGGGCGTCGAAGGTCCTGGCGGAGGCCGCTTTAATCAGTGCTCCACGCGCGCTCCGCGCGCAGGCGCGGGAGAGACCGCCAGGAGGCGACGGAACCTCGTCAACGCCCGGAAACTTGCGCAAAGGGTACCCTTTTCTACTTCAACCGCATCCGACTGGCCGCTTTCGGACAAGGCAATTTGAACTGCGCGATCAGCGGCGGATTACCAGAAGCGCATGAAACGTCGGCATTGAAGCGGAAATTTCAGGCGGCGGGGCGAGTTGGAGCCGTACTGGAATTCAAGCAAGCCAGCGGGGCAGTTCGCCATCGCAATGAGCTCTGAGCCACTTTCAGTCTTGAGATAGCGCGCCACGCACTGGCTGATGCCTGGCCTGCTGCCGGGCGGCTTGACCTCGCCGCCTGGGTCACGCTCGCAGTATTCCTGAAGATCCGCTTTCGTGACGATGCTCTTGATCATTGCGGTTCTGGTGTCGATTCCCTCTCGCTCGACGATGGTTCCATTCCAGGAAGCGCAAGAGGCAAGTGGGAAATCCCAGGCTGCTGTTGCAGGGGCTGCAACCATTCCCCGCTAATGAGAGCAAAGGGCAGCACGTCAACATGGTTTACCCCCGAGGCAAATCAGTTGGCTGCGTAGAACCAGAGCCCCGCGAGGACGCACAGCAGGATGGCGCTGGCGGCGAGCACGTCGGCAACGATGTCGCCCATCAGCGGAATCCTTTTAGGATGTAGGCTACGCAGAGACCGAGCAGCAGCGGCGCCCGGCGATCAGGATCGCGATGGGGACGAATTGTTCGGGCGCCATCGGATCAGCCCTCCTGTGCCGTCGTAGAGCAGGAACAGGACGGCCACGGCGGCCCAGAGGGCGGAGGCGACGCGCCAGAGCCGCTAGAACCCGCGTCGCCAGTTGATGTCAGGCATGGCTCGGGCTCCGCAGCGGGTTGACGACGGGAGCGGCGGTGTCGGAATGTTATGTTCGCGAATACAAAGCCCGCGCCGCTTAGCGTCTTACGTTCATGGCGCATCGCCCCCGGCTTCCCGTTTCGGACCTCCCCGAAATACGTTGCCGTTAGGTCCCCCGCTTGTTATTCTCTGCCATCGTTTAGTTTGCTCCTGCCTGCGTGTTGGGCCGGCACAGACACGAGCAGGGAGTGGCCGCCTTGCCACCTGACCTGAACTCTCTGCCGACAACCCGAGCGGGCATCGCGAGACTTGCAATCGCGCGTCTTGTTGACGTTGGCGTGCCGATTGCGCCTCTGCTGAAGGATATCGGCCTGACCGAGGAAATGCTCGCCGCTCGCAATCCGAGAGTACCTGTTCAGGGTCAGATCGCCCTGCTGGACCGGGCTGCCACTGCGCTGAGAGATGACTTTCTGGGCTTCACCCTGGCGCAGGACTTCGAGCCGCGCGCCCTCGGGCTGCTGTTCTACGTCATGGCGTCGTCGCAAACGCTTGGCGACGCACTGCAACGAATTGCGCGATACAGTTCGATCACCAACGAAGCCTTGGTATTCAGCGTTGGCACGGGGCGCGAACTCAGCATCGGTCTAACCTACGCGGGCCTTCCGCGGCATTCCGACAGGCATCAGCTCGAGTTCTGCATTTTTGGAACTATCCGCCTCTGCCGCATCCTGACAGGGACGAGTCTGGTGCCCCAGTCCGTCTCGATCGCGCATCATCGGTCAGGAGATACATCGGCGATGTCACGGTTTGCCGGGACGACGGTCGAGTTCGGCGCCGATATCGACGCAATCGTTTTGCCAGCAGACGCGCACGCGCGCGCCCTCGTTAACGCTGACCCTTACCTCAACGATCTCATGCTGGACTATTGCGAAGCGGCGCTGGCGCCCCGCGCAACCAATGCGAGCCCGCTGCGGGTGAGCGTCGAGAATGCGATCGCTCCGCTGCTGCCTCACGGCAAGGTGCGTGCGGACGTCATCGCGCGTCAGCTTGGAATGAGCGAAAGGACGTTTATGCGACGGCTCGCCGATGAGGGGTTGAGCTTCTCGGAGATCCTTCAGCAGATGCGGCGCGACCTGGCTGAGCGCTATCTCAGCCATAGTAGCCTCCATGTCTCGAAGATTGCCTGGC
Source organism: Bosea sp. BIWAKO-01 (assembly GCF_001748145.1). Taxonomy (NCBI): domain Bacteria; kingdom Pseudomonadati; phylum Pseudomonadota; class Alphaproteobacteria; order Hyphomicrobiales; family Alloboseaceae; genus Allobosea; species Allobosea sp. BIWAKO-01. Next base: position 243,546 of record NZ_BCQA01000002.1, on the reverse strand, counting down.
TATTGGGGTTTCAGGACGTGAGCGCGTTCTCGCACGCATTCAAGCATTGGACCGGGCTGGCGCCGAGCCAGATGCGTACCGCGGGCGTTCAGACTTGATTGATGTCGGTTCGCCCGGCCGGACGTTCGTTTTCAAATATTGCTGTCACTCGAGACCCAAATGGGACTGAAGGGCGCTCACGACGAGGTCGCATCGCCGAGTACCGCCTGCGCGAGGATGCCGAGACCAACTGCAATTGAGCTTCGGAAGATTACGCTAGGCGCGGCCCAACAAAATCGATCAGGATGCCGCCATGAGAATACAGGCCGCAATCGCTGTGGTGGGATTGATTTGCGTCGGGTGCACGACGCAACCGGCGAGCTATGCCGGTTCCCTCAACCATTCGGACCGGAAATGGCAAAGCGCAGCCTGCAAAGAGGCGCGACAGAAAGCTGAGAATTACGCTTCAGCGGAGACGGAGCATCTGAAGTCATCGGTCATGATTGGGGTACTGAGCCCATCCAGCGCCCTGGCAGCTGTCAATGTGACCAACCAGCAGAACGTCCGCCGCAAGCAGTTCAATCGCGATCTGCACCTCAGATGCTCAAGCGCTCCGCTGCCTGGTGATCTGACAAATATCCCGGAGATCCAAGCTCCCCCGATGCTCGATGCCGGCAGAGGCAACTGATCAAGTCATGTGTTAGGCTCAGGCCTCGCGCGCCCAAAACTCAGAAACCAGCCCTGCCGAAGCAGCTCACAAGAGCATTCGACCCAATCCGCCTCTGTCATGATCGGGCTGAGCCCGTCCGGCTCGGCAAAATCGATTAGCGCCCCATCCTTGCTCGCATCCCATTCCTTGTCTGTGAGCGGCCGCTCGCTGACGCTGTAGCGGATACCCTGGCCCTGTCGGTCGCATGCGAGCCGAAGAAGGCGACGCTGCAATTCACGGCTCAAGGGTCATTTTTCCTGATGAAACCGCGAAACGAAACACGGCGGCGCCGGCCATAGATGCGGCGTTGCCGTCGGCCCTCCTCGATCGCGCACGCGGCAATGGCGACACCAGCTAACGCGACAAGTCCGCCAATGGCGAAAAGTGTGGCTGTTAGCGTCATGGTTGCCTCGCGAGCATCAACAAAAGACCGCTCAGCAAGAGCGCTCTTGGCAATGGTTCTAGCTTAGGGAGCGCGCCTGGCACCGTAGAGGAGAGGTAAAAAGCCAACCGAACAGAGCAAAGCGACAGAAAGGATTTCATTAACGCTCCCTCCAAACTACCTTTCGATTTTTATGAGCTGATAGAAGCTTGCCTTGTAGCGATAGCTTTGGGTTGCACGGCGGGACCCCGAGCCATACGCCTCGTGATGCAGGCCCACCTCGAACCAGGTTAGACTGGCCAGCGCCCCCGCCGGGCGACAGCGCACCCTATTCGCGAAAGACGCGCTGTATCTGGTCCGTCAGTGGCTTCATCAGATAGGCGAGGACGGTCCGCTCGCCCTTGGTGATGAATGCCTCAACGGGCATACCAGGCACCAGTGTGCGCGGCTTGCCGACTGCACCGACCGGAGGCTCGACCGACAGCTTGACCCGGTAGAAGCGGCGTCGTGTCGCCTGATCCTCGATCAGATCGGGCGAAACGATGACAACTTCTCCGATCGTCTCCTTGAGGTTCCGGTCCGAGAAAGCGGAAAAATGCACCGTCGCCTTCTGACCCAAATGGATATGTTCGATGTCCTGCGGTTCGACCTGCGCATCGACGATGAGCGTGTCGTTCTCCGGAATGATGAGGAGCAGGGTCTCGCCGTTGGCGACGACGCCGCCGACGGTGAAGACGTTGAGCTGGTGCACCAGGCCGGAAACCGGCGCCCGGACTTCGATGCGCTGGAGGCGGTCTTCCGCCGCCGTCTTGCGCTCGACATTCTCGTTGATCTTGTTGCGCGTGTCGGCCAGCTCCTTCACGACCTCGGAGCGGAAGTCGTCGTCGAGGCGCAGGATCTGGATTCTCTTCTCGGCGATCGAGCCGCGCGCTGCGGCGATGTCGGCGGTAAGCTTGCCGCGCTCGCCCTCGATGCGGGTGCGGTCCCGCTCCAGCGCCGAGACGCGTGCGATAGGCACCAAATTCTTGGCGTAGAGCTCGCGCACGCCCTTGAGTTCGTCGGTGATGAAGACCAGTTCGCGGTCGCGGGCCTCGCGCTGCGCCATCACGCCTTCGATGCCGGATTCAAGCTGGGCGATCTGTTCAGCAAGCTGCGTCTTGGCGGTGACGCGTGCGGCGCGGCGACTGTCGAAGATCGTCCGCTGCCCCTTGATCGAAGCCTCGGCGTCCTGGTTGGCCTGGCCGCGCTTGAGAAGCGCCTCGGGCAGGCGAATTGCGTCTGCGCCGTCCCGCTCGGCAGTCAGGCGCGCTTCGAGGGCCGTCAGTTCGTCGAGGCTCTTGGTGACGATGGAGAGGTTGGCGCGCAGGACCGTGTCGTCGAGGCGAACCAGCAGGTCGCCGGCCCTGACGCGGTCGCCGTCGTGCACCTTGAGTTCGGCGACCACGCCGCCTTCGGGATGCTGCACCTTCTTGGCGCTGCTTTCGACCGCGACCACACCGGACGCGATGACCGCGCCGGAAATCTGCGCGAGCGCCGACCAGGCGGCGAGCCCGCCCAAGAGGCCGACCACGACGAAGACGCCTGCGAGCGCATGTCTGCGGATTGAGCGATCGTTCGCGTTGAAGCGCGGGGACATGTTGTTGTTAGGCTGCATCGCTCACCACCTTGATTGCCTGTCGCCGCTGCGGTTCGCCGTTCTCGGGCGCGGGTTGGGCGCGCTGCATCGGCGCGATCTGCGCGAGCACCTGTTCCTTGGGGCCAAACGCCGCCTGCTTCCCGTCGATGATCGCAACCAGCTTGTTGACGGCGCCGATCGCGCTGTGGCGATGGGCGATCAGCACGACGATGCCGCCGCGGGCCCGCACACCGGCCAGAGCCCGGTTAAGCGCTGCGTCACCTTCGCCATCGAGATTGGAATAGGGCTCGTCGAGGACGACGACGAAGGGATCATTGTAGAGCGCACGCGCAAGCCCAAGGCGCTGCTGCTGGCCGGAGGAGAGTTTCAGGCCGCCGTCGCCGATGCGCGTGTCGTAACCCCGCGGCAGCTTGAGAATTAGCTCGTGCACGTTGGCGAGCTGGGCGGCGCGAACGACCGCCTCGTCGGTGCGCTCGGGATCAAAGCGCGCAATGTTTTCGGCGATGGTGCCGTCGAAGAGGTCGACGTCCTGCGGCAGATAGCCTATCGCCGCGCCCCGGTCGTCGGCACGAAACTGCGCGAGCGGCGCCCCGTCGAGCGTGACTTCACCGCGCATCAGCGGCCATACGCCAGTGATGGCGCGCGCCAGCGTCGTCTTGCCAGAGCCCGAGGGTCCAATGACGCCGAGCCCGTCTCCCGGCTCGACCAGGATCTGCACGCCGGACACGGTCGGCAGCGAGGCGCCGGGAGGAGCAATGAACCCACCCTCGATCTTGAGCTGCTTGCGCGGCGCAGGAAGGCGCGTTTCAGGCGACCGCAGATTGAGCAGGCCGAGCGCCCGCCGCAGGCGCGTCGCGGCCTGGCGCGCGCCGATGAACAACCGCCATTGCGCCACGGTCGCATCGATCGGCCCGAGCGCGCGCGATGAAAGAATCGAGGTCGCGATGATGGCGCCCGACGAAATTTCTTGCCTGATCGCCAGGTAGGCGGCCAGCGCCAGCACCAGCGATTGCAGCAGAAGACGCAGCCCGCGCACGACCGCGCTGACGAAGGAATTGCGGTCGACGCCGGCCTGCGTCGCCTCAAGGAACGTCTGGTTCGCGTCCTGGAAGCGCTGCTCGATCCGGTTTGCGAGGTTCATGGTAGCCAGTACTTCGGCGTTGCGCCTGCCGCCATCGGCGATCGCCTGTCGTATTGCGCCGGCTTTGACCAGGTCGGAATTGATGCTGCGGGCCCGCAATTCGCCCCAGATCGCGAGCCCCGAGACGATAGCGGCGCCCAGGAAGGTCAGCCAGCCGAGCCAGGGATGAAACAGGAAGCAGATGATGAGGTAGAGCGGAACCCAGGGCAGGTCGAACAGCGCGGCCGGGCCAGGAGAGCTGGCGAACTGCCGGACCTGGTCGAGATCGCGGACCGGATCGATCCGCTCCTGGCCGACATTCGCGAGCAGAGGTAGGGTGACGGCGGCCCGGAAGGCCTCGCCCTGCAGATCTTCGTCCAGCCGCCGGCCGATGCGGGCGATCATGCGCGACCGGATCGCCTCGAGGACGGCCTGCACTGCGTATAGAAAGACGACAACGCCAAGAAGGGCGACCAGCGTCGGGACCTGCCGGCTCGGCAGCACCCGGTCGTAGACCTGCAGCATGAACAGGGAACCGGTGAGCGTCAGGATGTTGATCGCCCCCGAGATCATGCCCATGGTCAGGAACGCAGCCCGGGAGCGGCCCAGGGCGCGCACATAGGGAGATCCTGGAGTGGTCATGCCTTAAATACCCAATGAGGAGAGAACCGATGCGGTGTTTGCTAGTCTGAAGGCCGTACTCGCGTCTTGTTCGTCTCCGACAGCGTCTTGTGCCTTTACGACAACGAGAGCGGTACGGCGCCGGCCTCAGGCTTGGCGGTATCGAACAGGTTCATCCGCTGACGCCAGCGCGGCCGCCTGTGCCTACCGGAGGTTGCCGCCGCCAGCGTCGTCGTTCGCATGGCCTCTCCCCGTATCGGGTCGTGAGAGGATCGGGATGTGCCCGAGATCATTCGTAACCGGGCTCATCTTCGAGACGGAGGCGAGCTCCCTGTGATGTTCATGGCCGCGGGGGCTGTGTCTCAGGCAGGAAGATGTCGCATTTCGCGGGTGTCGGTGTTGGCCGTCAGGTTTCGTCGCTGTGCATCGTCGACGAGGCGGGGGCAGTCTGCCTGGAGCGCACTGTCGCTTTTGAGATCGAGGAGATCGCAGTCAGCATCCGCAGATTTGCCGACCAGGTTGAGGGCGTCGCGCTTGAGACCGGCAGGTCAAGACGACCCTGTCGAGCCCGCTCAACAAGGCCGATCGTGGCGACACGCGCGGCGTAGCGCAGGATCCTGCGGGCCGGCGGGTATCGCGAGGTTCGTGTGAAGAGCCTCGAAAGCCAGCGCCTGAAGACGCCGCTGGGTGCGCTCAAGGCTTTGCCGCGGGGGGCGTCTCGATCTGGAAAACGAAGTGCGCGGGTTGCTCAAGGTCGATGGCGTCAAGCTGCTGGCGCGGCTTTACCGTGGCAAGAGTTATCAAGGCATTGGCGGACGTAAACAAGACGCATCGTCGTCCGCCGCCCTATGCACTCAGCTGTGCCGCACCGGCTGGTCAGCTTCCCTCGAAGCCGCAGAGTTGTTGAGGCCAGACTGAAACCGGATCGTGCCTGACGCTCGCCGTGTCGCTGCCTCTAGTTGCAAAAATCAACACAGATCGGATCACCTTATGGCCACAACGACCCTCACCTCTGGCGCGGACAAGTTGGTTGTTGCGGCGGGCGCGGATCCGTTCGACGGCACCAATGACGCACCGACGCTGGGCTTTTATCAGGGCTTCGAAGCCAATGCCGCAGGCATTCTGGATGGCGGCAATGGCTGGCATGGAAACATCGCTATCCATGACAGCGGCGATGACGGAATCTCCACCGCCGACGGAGGCCAATACGCGGTTTTCACCCAGAGCGACGACCAGAGCGACGACACGGGTCCATACACCCGCTTTGACGGCTATCGCAGCGACTTCGTGGAAGGCCTGACCAGCGAGGTGAAGGTTTATCTCAAGACTGGCTGGGCGAACGGCGAAGGCTTCGACTATTCGGTCGCGGCGACGCGGGCGGACGGCTCGCATCTGCGTGACTTCATTTTCCATGTCACCAAGGATGGTTCGACGGGGCAGCTCCTGGTCGGCGCATCGAACAACACCAACTTCGATCCGCGCCAGGATCTGGGGTCGGGTACGCCCTACACAGTTTCGGCGAGCGGCTGGTTCACGCTGCAACACGTCTTCCACAATATCGCCGGCCAGCTCTCGGTCGACCTGAACCTGATCGACGCCGCCGGCGCTGTCGTCTTCACGCAGACGCTCTCGAATGCGACCGATTTGATTTCGGACGTGGGTGGCAACCGCTACGGCTGGTTCACCAATATCGACGTGGCGGGCGGCATCGCGGTCGACGCCATCTCGCTCGGCGACCTTGCCGGAAACCTCACCGAAACGGCAGGCGTCACCGGGAGCGCTGCCCCGCACACCGTCACCGGCGAGATCCCGTTCCTGGATGCCGATCTTTCCGACAGCCACACGGTGTCGGTGACGCCGGCTGGAAGCGCCTATGTCGGTCAGCTGATCGCCACTGTCGCCAACGACACGACCGGCGACGGCGAAGGCATCGTCCGCTGGACCTTCTCGGTCGCCGACTTACTGGCGGAAGGCGAGACGCGGACCCAGACCTATACCATCACGGTCGACGACGGCCATGGCGGAACGGCGACGCAGGACGTCACCATCACCCTCACCGGCACCAACGACGCACCGACGCTGGGCTTTTATCAGGGCTTCGAAGCCAATGCCGCAGGCATTCTGGATGGCGGCAATGGCTGGCATGGAAACATCGCCATCCATGACAGCGGCGATGACGGAATCTCCACCGCCGACGGAGGCCAATACGCGGTTTTCACCCAGAGCGACGACCAGAGCGACGACACGGGTCCATACACCCGCTTTGACGGCTATCGCAGCGACTTCGTGGAAGGCCTGACCAGCGAGGTGAAGGTTTATCTCAAGACTGGCTGGGCGAACGGCGAAGGCTTCGACTATTCGGTCGCGGCGACGCGGGCGGACGGCTCGCATCTGCGTGACTTCATTTTCCATGTCACCAAGGATGGTTCGACGGGGCAGCTCCTGGTCGGCGCATCGAACAACACCAACTTCGATCCGCGCCAGGATCTGGGGTCGGGTACGCCCTACACAGTTTCGGCGAGCGGCTGGTTCACGCTGCAACACGTCTTCCACAATATCGCCGGCCAGCTCTCGGTCGACCTGAACCTGATCGACGCCGCCGGCGCTGTCGTCTTCACGCAGACGCTCTCGAATGCGACCGATTTGATTTCGGACGTGGGTGGCAACCGCTACGGCTGGTTCACCAATATCGACGTGGCGGGCGGCATCGCGGTCGACGCCATCTCGCTCGGCGACCTTGCCGGAAACCTCACCGAAACGGCAGGCGTCACCGGGAGCGCTGCCCCGCACACCGTCACCGGCGAGATCCCGTTCCTGGATGCCGATCTTTCCGACAGCCACACGGTGTCGGTGACGCCGGCTGGAAGCGCCTATGTCGGTCAGCTGATCGCCACTGTCGCCAACGACACGACCGGCGACGGCGAAGGCATCGTCCGCTGGACCTTCTCGGTCGCCGACTTACTGGCGGAAGGCGAGACGCGGACCCAGACCTATACCATCACGGTCGACGACGGCCATGGCGGAACGGCGACGCAGGACGTCACCATCACCCTCACCGGCACCAACGACGCACCGACGCTGGGCTTTTATCAGGGCTTCGAAGCCAATGCCGCAGGCATTCTGGATGGCGGCAATGGCTGGCATGGAAACATCGCCATCCATGACAGCGGCGATGACGGAATCTCCACCGCCGACGGAGGCCAATACGCGGTTTTCACCCAGAGCGACGACCAGAGCGACGACACGGGTCCATACACCCGCTTTGACGGCTATCGCAGCGACTTCGTGGAAGGCCTGACCAGCGAGGTGAAGGTTTATCTCAAGACTGGCTGGGCGAACGGCGAAGGCTTCGACTATTCGGTCGCGGCGACGCGGGCGGACGGCTCGCATCTGCGTGACTTCATTTTCCATGTCACCAAGGATGGTTCGACGGGGCAGCTCCTGGTCGGCGCATCGAACAACACCAACTTCGATCCGCGCCAGGATCTGGGGTCGGGTACGCCCTACACAGTTTCGGCGAGCGGCTGGTTCACGCTGCAACACGTCTTCCACAATATCGCCGGCCAGCTCTCGGTCGACCTGAACCTGATCGACGCCGCCGGCGCTGTCGTCTTCACGCAGACGCTCTCGAATGCGACCGATTTGATTTCGGACGTGGGTGGCAACCGCTACGGCTGGTTCACCAATATCGACGTGGCGGGCGGCATCGCGGTCGACGCCATCTCGCTCGGCGACCTTGCCGGAAACCTCACCGAAACGGCAGGCGTCACCGGGAGCGCTGCCCCGCACACCGTCACCGGCGAGATCCCGTTCCTGGATGCCGATCTTTCCGACAGCCACACGGTGTCGGTGACGCCGGCTGGAAGCGCCTATGTCGGTCAGCTGATCGCCACTGTCGCCAACGACACGACCGGCGACGGCGAAGGCATCGTCCGCTGGACCTTCTCGGTCGCCGACTTACTGGCGGAAGGCGAGACGCGGACCCAGACCTATACCATCACGGTCGACGACGGCCATGGCGGAACGGCGACGCAGGACGTCACCATCACCCTCACCGGCACCAACGACGCACCGACGCTGGGCTTTTATCAGGGCTTCGAAGCCAATGCCGCAGGCATTCTGGATGGCGGCAATGGCTGGCATGGAAACATCGCCATCCATGACAGCGGCGATGACGGAATCTCCACCGCCGACGGAGGCCAATACGCGGTTTTCACCCAGAGCGACGACCAGAGCGACGACACGGGTCCATACACCCGCTTTGACGGCTATCGCAGCGACTTCGTGGAAGGCCTGACCAGCGAGGTGAAGGTTTATCTCAAGACTGGCTGGGCGAACGGCGAAGGCTTCGACTATTCGGTCGCGGCGACGCGGGCGGACGGCTCGCATCTGCGTGACTTCATTTTCCATGTCACCAAGGATGGTTCGACGGGGCAGCTCCTGGTCGGCGCATCGAACAACACCAACTTCGATCCGCGCCAGGATCTGGGGTCGGGTACGCCCTACACAGTTTCGGCGAGCGGCTGGTTCACGCTGCAACACGTCTTCCACAATATCGCCGGCCAGCTCTCGGTCGACCTGAACCTGATCGACGCCGCCGGCGCTGTCGTCTTCACGCAGACGCTCTCGAATGCGACCGATTTGATTTCGGACGTGGGTGGCAACCGCTACGGCTGGTTCACCAATATCGACGTGGCGGGCGGCATCGCGGTCGACGCCATCTCGCTCGGCGACCTTGCCGGAAACCTCACCGAAACGGCAGGCGTCACCGGGAGCGCTGCCCCGCACACCGTCACCGGCGAGATCCCGTTCCTGGATGCCGATCTTTCCGACAGCCACACGGTGTCGGTGACGCCGGCTGGAAGCGCCTATGTCGGTCAGCTGATCGCCACTGTCGCCAACGACACGACCGGCGACGGCGAAGGCATCGTCCGCTGGACCTTCTCGGTCGCCGACTTACTGGCGGAAGGCGAGACGCGGACCCAGACCTATACCATCACGGTCGACGACGGCCATGGCGGAACGGCGACGCAGGACGTCACCATCACCCTCACCGGCACCAACGACGCACCGACGCTGGGCTTTTATCAGGGCTTCGAAGCCAATGCCGCAGGCATTCTGGATGGCGGCAATGGCTGGCATGGAAACATCGCTATCCATGACAGCGGCGATGACGGAATCTCCACCGCCGACGGAGGCCAATACGCGGTTTTCACCCAGAGCGACGACCAGAGCGACGACACGGGTCCATACACCCGCTTTGACGGCTATCGCAGCGACTTCGTGGAAGGCCTGACCAGCGAGGTGAAGGTTTATCTCAAGACTGGCTGGGCGAACGGCGAAGGCTTCGACTATTCGGTCGCGGCGACGCGGGCGGACGGCTCGCATCTGCGTGACTTCATTTTCCATGTCACCAAGGATGGTTCGACGGGGCAGCTCCTGGTCGGCGCATCGAACAACACCAACTTCGATCCGCGCCAGGATCTGGGGTCGGGTACGCCCTACACAGTTTCGGCGAGCGGCTGGTTCACGCTGCAACACGTCTTCCACAATATCGCCGGCCAGCTCTCGGTCGACCTGAACCTGATCGACGCCGCCGGCGCTGTCGTCTTCACGCAGACGCTCTCGAATGCGACCGATTTGATTTCGGACGTGGGTGGCAACCGCTACGGCTGGTTCACCAATATCGACGTGGCGGGCGGCATCGCGGTCGACGCCATCTCGCTCGGCGACCTTGCCGGAAACCTCACCGAAACGGCAGGCGTCACCGGGAGCGCTGCCCCGCACACCGTCACCGGCGAGATCCCGTTCCTGGATGCCGATCTTTCCGACAGCCACACGGTGTCGGTGACGCCGGCTGGAAGCGCCTATGTCGGTCAGCTGATCGCCACTGTCGCCAACGCCACGGCCGGGGCCGGGGACGGGGAAGGCATCGTCCGCTGGACCTTCTCGGTCGCCGACGCCGCCATCGACTTTCTGGCGGCAGGCCAGACGCGGACCCAGACCTATACCATCACGGTCAACGACGGCCATGGCGGAACGGCGACGCAGGACGTCACCATCACCCTCACCGGCACCAACGACGCACCGACGCTGGTCAACGCGATCGCCGATCAGCCTACTTCGGAAGATCAGGTCTGGAGCTTCCAGATCCCGGAAAACGCCTTCTCGGACGTAGATGGTGATACGCTGACCTACAGCGCCCGCCTGGCCGATGGCTCCGCCCTGCCGGACTGGGTCAACTTCGATGCAGCGACCCGGACCTTCTCGGGCACGCCGCCGCTTAACTTCAGCGGTCCGCTCGATTTCAAGGTGACCGCCAGCGACGGCTCGGTCTCGGCCTCCGACACCTTCACCCTGAGCATCGCGCCGGTGAACGACGCGCCGGTGATCACGTCGAATGCTGGCGGGGATACCGCGACGGTTAGGGTCGCCGAGAACAGCAGGGCGGTGACGACCGTCATTGCAGCTGACGCTGAGGCCGGCCAAACGCTGAGCTACTCGATCATTGGTGGCGCGGACGCGAGCAAATTCACGATCGGCTCATCGACAGGAGCGCTATCGTTCGTCACCGCGCCGAACTTTGAGCTGCCGACCGACGCGGGCGGCAATAATGTCTACGACGTTATTGTTCAGGCTTCAGACGGCCACGGCGGCATCGACGCTCAGGCTATCGCGGTTTCAGTAACCGATGTCGTCGAGAACTTTGCAGCGTTCACCTTTGAACTCGCTAGCTTCGCGCCGGGCGCCGGCGGGTGGAACAGCGACGACCTCTACAAGCGCGAGCTGGCCGATGTGAACGGAGACGGCAAGGCCGACATCGTCGGCTTCGGTCTAGCGGGGGTCTATGTATCACTCGCCACCGGCTCTGGGCACTTTGCAGCGCCCACTTTTGAACTCGCTAGCTTCGCGCCGGGCGCCGGCGGGTGGAACAGCGACGACCTCTACAAGCGCGAGCTGGCCGATGTGAACGGAGACGGCAAGGCCGACATCGTCGGCTTCGGTCTAGCGGGGGTCTATGTATCACTCGCCACCGGCTCTGGGCACTTTGCAGCGCCCACCTTTGCACTCGCTAGCTTCGCGCCGGGCGCCGGCGGGTGGAACAGCGACGACCACTACAAGCGCGAGCTGGCCGATGTGAACGGAGACGGCAAGGCCGACATCGTCGGCTTCGGTCTAGCGGGGGTCTATGTATCGCTCGCCACCGGCTCTGGGCACTTTGCAGCGCCCACTTTTGAACTCGCTAACTTCGCGCCGGGCGCCGGCGGGTGGATTAGCGACGACCTCTACAAGCGCGAGCTGGCCGATGTGAACGGAGACGGCAAGGCCGACATCGTCGGCTTCGGTCTAGCGGGGGTCTATGTATCACTCGCCACCGGCTCTGGGCACTTTGCAGCGCCCACCTTTGAACTCGCTAGCTTCGCGCCGGGCGCCGGCGGGTGGAACAGCGACGACCTCTACAAGCGCGAGCTGGCCGATGTGAACGGAGACGGCAAGGCCGACATCGTCGGCTTCGGTCTAGCGGGGGTCTATGTATCACTCGCCACCGGCTCTGGGCACTTTGCAGCGCCCACCTTTGCACTCGCTAGCTTCGCGCCGGGCGCCGGCGGGTGGAACAGCGATGACCTCTACAAGCGTGAGCTGGCCGATGTGAACGGAGACGGCAAGGCCGACATCGTCGGCTTCGGTTTAGCGGGGGTCTATGAATCACTTGCCTCCGGCTTTGGGGACTTTGCGACGTCCGCCGCTGCCGGGGTTGATGCAGGACCGAGGGATGGCGGTATCGCTACGATCTTGGATGCTGGCGAAGACGCACTTCCTGGCGAACGCGGAAGCGATTTCATCTGGGGCTTGACCGCAGCCGACACGCTCACCGGCAGCGCGGACAAAGTCACGCCGGGCGGAGAAGCGGCGGACGATATGTTGGTGTTCGTCGCCAATGACGCCGTCGACCACGCGATCCGGGTTGCCGGCGAAGACGCCCCTCCGGCCGAAGGCGGAAGCGACTTCATCTGGGGCGTGACCGCAGGCGATACGCTCACCAGCAGCGCGGACAAAGCCACGCCGGGCGGCGAAGCGGCGGACGATATGTTGGTGTTCGTCGCCAATGACGCTGTCGACCGCATCGGCGGCTTCGAGGGTGGCGCAGTCGTCGGCAACGCAATCAGCATCCTCGGGCAGACGAGCTTCGACCCGTTTGCGGAACTCCCGGCTGCGGCAGGCGTGATCGGCGGAGCACCGCAGCTCGATATCACCGGGTCGACGGACATAGTCGAAGACCTTGCGACCTTCAGCCAACTCAGCGCCGACGATTTTCGCTTCGCCTGAACCCGGCGCGCTTTGCCCGTGACGTTGCCGGCCGCTACAACTCCGTGCTTCTGACGAAGCGGGGGGCTGAAAGTGCCGGACACCGTCTCGGGCGGAGCACCGTCGCGGTCTCTCGCGGATGCGGAACTCCGGCTGATTAGTCGCCCGTGAATAATCGGCAACCTATTGATATTGCGATTGGATTGAGGGCTCAGAAGTCGTCGATTTTTGCCGATTAGGCGGCTTAGCCCGTAGTTTCCTTAATTTGATCTGAGCGTCAGACCCTGATTCCGTCTCCGTCACGGACGGCGATGGAGTGGCTTGGATGCGGCCGGTGGAACCGGTGGAGAGCGGTCAGCGTGATCTGTTCCGGGCACGGCTCGACAAGATCATTGCCATCGACCATGCCTTGGTCCGGCTGGCGCGGACGATTGACTGGAGCTTCCTGGAGCGGTCCTTCGGCGCACAACCCGTCCGACGAGGCGCTGTGCGAGCGCTGGGTCCAAAACCCGTATTTCCAGTTCTATTGCGGCGAGGAGTTCTTCCAGCACGAACTGACCTTCGAGCGTTCTTCGCTCACCCGCTGGCGCCAGCGCATAGGCAAGGAGCAGTCGGCCGGTCGCCGTCAAGACCGGCGCGGCCAAACCGGCCGGGAAACGTAGTGTCAGTGTCATTTTATCGCATCCGGGCCGTCCGGTTCAGCGCGCGAAGAGCGCGAGTTGTGATCTGAGCGCCGTCCCGTAGCTGCCGACGCGACGTCCAATCCGTGATCCTTTGCTGCATCGATCGCCCGGCGCATCGCCGCCGGGATCAGGATCCCCGGTCGCCAAGGCCCTGCCTCCGGGTTGCGTGACGAGGACGAAGTTCGATGCACCACGCGCGGCGTTGAGGACTGCGGTCCAGAGCATTGCCTCGTGCGCCGCATCAAGATCTGGACAGGCCACGAATTAATCGTGGGCGGCTGACGCAGCGGCCACTCGGCTCCAGCTACTCCCGGGAAGAACCTGAGAAGAACCTGCACGACTACGTTGGCATTCAGTCGTCTGCTAAGTTCTTGATTTCGTGGTGGGTGATGTAGGGCTCGAACCTACGACCCGCTGATTAAGAGTCAGTCGCACAAAACTCCGAAGCTCTTGTCGATCTAAAAGCCGGTTAAACGTCAGCGCTCGCGTGTCGTCGCTCTGAAACCGCGGCTGCTGCTTACCCCTCGCTTACCTCGATCGGCAGCTTCTCTAGAGGGGTGGCGCTAACTGCTTGAAAAGATTGGCGCGCCATTTCCGTACAAAACTGCGAACACCGGGCTCTTGGCGACCTTGCATCTGACCGTCGATGTCGTGGCATAGGCCGTACCATTGGACGATACGGCCAGCTTCATCCCGCATTGGCTCCGCGCGACCTGACATCCAGCGATCCACGCCATCGGCGCGGCGCAAGCGGTACCGCAAGTCAAAGCTGTCGCCAGTGATCAGACAATTGCTAAGGGTTATTCTCAGTAGTGCCGCGTCGTCAGGATGCACGGCGCAGCGCAGCGCTTCGCCGCCGTCGACAACCAACCCCGACATTCGCCAAGCTCAGACACCCTCGAGCCAGACCATTGCGAAGCAGCTGGGGGCGGACCTCAGAGGCGCAACCGGGGCAAGATTTTCGACCAGGCTTGAGGTTGCGCGGACGCGCTCTCGTCACTTGCGGGATATGCATTCGCAGGGATGTTGGTCGTCTACTTTCTACGCTCGTCAAAACAACAACGCGGGATCGTCAGGCGACTGCGCCAGCATCGCGCGAACGCGGCTATGGTGCGAAATCCAATCCCGCGCTTCCGCGCTGATCCAGTTCGCGACCTGGAGAAGGGAAGTATAGTCGGCGGCGAGATGCCGATCGAAGATCGGCTCGTGATGGGCGATGCGATTGCGAAACGTCCGCAGATAGTCGAGGGGCGCATGCGCGCTCTTTCGGCTCAACTTGAGGCCCTTATGGGCGCGATGACGCGAGCAAATCGTCCAACCAGTCCTGATGCCGGATAGGTCAACCCGATGCTTTCACCAGCGTGCACCTCGCTCGTCGCTTCCGGTGCCTTCGGCATGATGGCGGGTCGGCGGCGCGCTGCACGAGCGGCCTTGAGGATTGCGGTGACCTCTTCGTCTTGAAAAGGGCCGCCTGTCTCAGCCGGAGATCGATGACGGAGGCTGGGGGACCCCAGTTCAGAGCCGGGCCTTCACGCTGCGCGGAGTCGCCAGCAGAAGGCTGGTCTCGCTGCCGGTGATGCCCGGGACCAGGCGGATGCGCCGCAGCACCTTGTCGAACTCAATCAGATCCGAGGTGCCGAGCTCGACGACCAGGTCCCATTTTCCGTTGGTGGTATGCACGCTCAAAATCTCCGGGAAGCCGCTCAGCTCGCCAATCACCGTATCCGCCGCGTGGCCGACGATCTCGATCAGCATGATCCCCCTGACCGGATGGTCGATCGCGTCGGAGCGCAGGATGACCGTGAAACCGATGATCTCGCCGGTCTGCCTGAGCCGTTCAAGCCTGGATCGGATGGTGGCGCGCGTCGTGCCAAGCTCGGTCGCGAGATCGGACAGGCTCAAGCGCCCGTCATGGCGGAGCAAGGTGATGAGCCGGCGATCGAGCGCGTCCACGAGTTGACCAATCTGAGCAAAGTGATTGACCGAAACGGTAAGATGCTGCCGCATTTAATGCAATCTGGCTGCTTCCGACTGCCGGCGAAATGCGCTCGAATGCGTTGCCCGGACATTTGGACCTCTCTCATGCATTGCAAGATCATCGGCGCGCCTGTCGAGGAGGGGACGGACCTTGCCGGTTGTGCCCTCGGTCCGCGTGCGTTGCGGGCCGCAGGCCTGGGGCCGGCCCTGCAGGCGCTTGGCCACCTTGTCGAGGATATGGGCGACATCGCCGCTGGACCTGCCCCGACGATCCTCCACCCGAATGAAGCGATCAGGCACCTGCCGGCGATCGCAGCCTGGACTGCCGCCATCGGCGAGGCGGCGTTCAGCATCAGCGGCTCCGGCTTCCCGATCTTCCTCGGCGGCGACCACAGCATTTCGGCCGGCACATTGGCCGGCATTTCGCGTCGCGCTGTGGAGTTGGGCCGCCCGCTCTTCGTGCTCTGGCTCGACGCCCATCCGGATTTTCACACGCTGGACAGCACTGAGAGCGGCAATCTCCACGGCGTCCCGCTCGCCTATGCGAGCGGGCTGCCGGGCTTCTCTGGCTATTTCCCGCCGCTTGAGGCCCCGCTCGATCCGACTCGAGTCTGCACACTCGGCATCAGGAGCGTCGACCCCGCGGAGCAGGCCGCGCTCGTCCAGGCGGGGGTGATTACCTGCGACATGAGCGCGGTCGACCGCCACGGCATCGCTGCGCTGGTGGAGCGCTTCCTCGAGCGCGTGCGTCGCGAGAACGGCCTGCTGCATGTCAGCCTGGACGTCGATTTCCTCGATCCGGCGATCGCTCCGGCCGTCGGTACCACCGTGCCCGGCGGCGCAACCTTCCGCGAGGCGCATCTGGCGATGGAACTGCTCCACGAGAGCAATCTGGTGTCGAGCCTCGACATCGTCGAACTCAACCCGATGCTCGACGATCAGGGGCGCACCGCGTCGCTGATGGTCGATCTGGTCGCAAGCCTTCTCGGCCGCCGGATTCTCGGCCGCGCCACTCAAGCCGCGTGAAGATCATGTCAGCCAAGCTCAACGTCGTTCCCTTCGTCAGCGTCGACAGCATGATGACATTGGTCCATCGCACCGGGGTCGAGCGCTTTCTCGCCGATCTCGCGCGCTACATCGAAGACGACTTCCGGCGCTGGGAGAATTTCGACAAGACGCCGCGGATCGCCTCGCACAGCCTCGAAGGCGTCATCGAGCTGATGCCAACGAGCGATGGCAACCATTACGGCTTCAAATACGTCAACGGCCATCCGAAGAACACGCGCGACGGGCTCCAGACCGTCACGGCCTTCGGGCTGCTTGCCGATGTCAGCACCGGCTACCCGATCCTGCTGACGGAGATGACGATCCTGACCGCGCTGCGGACGGCAGCGATGTCAGCGGTAGCGGCGAAATACCTCGCGCCGCGCGGCGCTTCCCGCATGGCCCTTATTGGCAACGGCGCGCAGTCGGAGTTCCAGGCCCTGGCGTTCAAGGCTCTGCTCGGCGTGGACGAGGTCCGCCTCTACGACGTCGATCCGGCGGCGACACGAAAATGCGCCGCGAACCTTGCCAAGCACGGTTTCAGCATCACCGCGTGCAGGACGGCGACCGAGGCGGTCGAGGGTGCGCAGATCATCACGACGGTGACCGCCGACAAGCAATACGCGACCGTCCTGTCCGACAACATGGTCGGGAGCGGCGTTCACATCAACGCCGTCGGCGGCGATTGCCCCGGCAAGACCGAGATCCAGCGCGAGGTGCTGCTCCGCTCCGACGTCTTCGTCGAGTATCCGCCGCAGACCCGGATTGAAGGCGACATCCAGCAATTGCCTGCGGATCATCCGGTCGAGGAGCTCTGGAAGGTCATCGCCGGCCTGGTGCCTGGACGGCGCGACGAGCGCCAGATCACCTTGTTCGACTCGGTCGGCTTCGCCATCGAGGATTTCTCGGCGCTGCGCTATGTGCACGAGCGCATCCTCGAGACGGGGATCTATGACGAACTCGACCTCATTGCAGATCCCGACGACCCGCGCGACCTCTTCGGGATGCTGATGCGCTCTCCCGCCGCCGCCGCCGCGTAACTGTCCGCAAATGCCGGGAACGATCGCGCTCGCCAGCCTGCCACGACCGGGCCGCGGCTTGGGTGGAGATCGTGCGCGGGAGGCACCTGCCGACGCGGCTCGCCCGCACGTATCGTGGCAGGCGCTCCGGATTTTGCGCGAGACGCATGACATGATCGCGCCCGCACTGCTTGCCGGCGCATTGCGCCCGGCGTTTGGTGCGGCCGGGCGCACGGCTGCAGACGATCGGACTCGCCGCAAGCCGCTGGCCTAAATCCCAAGGAACAGGACGATCATGACGGATCATCAGAACGTGCCGGAAATCTGGCGTTTAGCGGACGCCAAAAGTGGCGCCTATTTTGATCTCAGCGATCGGGTTTGGGAGACGTCTGGCCTGCCCCCTGAAAAGTGGCCCTCCCTGAAGTAGGCTTTTTGAGCCTTTGGAGGATGCCCGCGATGCCGCAGAAGAAGCACAAGCCTGAGGAGATCGTCGCGAAGCTGCGGCAGGTCGACGTGCTGTTATCGCAGGGGCGCCCGGTCGCGGAGGCGATCCGGGCCATCAGCGTGACGGCGTTCACGTATTATCGCTGGCGCAAGGAGTTTGGCGGGCTGAAGTCCGACCAGGTGAAGCGCCTGAAGGATCTGGAGAAGGAGAACGAGCGGTTGCGCAAAGCCGTCTCGGATCTGACGTTGGAGAAGCTGATCCTCAAAGAGGCCGCCTCGGGAAACTACTAAGCTCCGCCCGTCGTCGCCGCTGCATCGACCACGCCATGATGAAGTTCGGTCGGAGCGGTTGGCGTGCCGGGTTCTGGGGCAACATCGATCTACGCATCGCAAGGTTCCGAAGGGCCGCACTGACGATGCGGCGCTGACCGCCGACATTGTCGAGCTCGCCACCCAGTATGGCCGTTACGGCTACCGCCGGATCGCGGCCATGCTGGAGACAGCCGGTTGGGCGGTGAACGTCAAACGTGTCGAGCGGATCTGGCGGCGGGAGGGACTGAAGGTGCCGGCCAGTCAACCTAAGAAAGGCCGTCTCTGGCTGAATGACGGATCATGCATCCGGCTTCGGCCGGAATATCCCGACCATGTCTGGTCCTACGACTTCGTCGAGGATCGCACCCACAACGGTCGGAAGTTCCGCATGCTGAACGTCATTGATGAGTTCACCCGGGAATGCATTGCGATCCGAATCGACCGGAAGCTCAAATCCACCGACGTCATCGACGTGCTATCCGATCTCTTCATCCTACGCGGAGTGCCCGGGCATGTTCGTTCGGACAACGGTCCCGAGTTCGTCGCCAGGGCGGTGCGGGAGTGGATCGCGGCGGTCGGCGCGAAAACAGCGTTTATCGAGCCTGGCAGTCCTTGGGAGAACGGCTACTGCGAGAGCTTTAACTCCAAGCTTCGTGACGAGCTTCTGAACGGCGAGCTGTTCTACAGCCTCGCCGAGGCCCGGATCGTCATCGAGGGCTGGCGTCAGCACTACAATACCCGGCGCCCACACTCCTCGCTCGGCTATCGGCCGCCAGCGCCGACCGCCGTGGTCTGGCCGGCCGCGCAAACCCAACCCGCTTCGCCGGCCATCTCAACCGTGGCCGCCAAGCCCACCATGCATTAGATTAGAACTGGGCCACCAAATGGGGGCAAGCCAGACGTGCCTGCGGTGTACGCCAGAATCCAATACATCCTACATCGGCTGAAACGGTCGAGAGCGCCTCTGCCTTGATCGAAGTGGTGTGGCCTGCTGTCGGTTTCGTGAACGGTGAGTTAAGCTAACCTCGCCTTCTTCTCGAACTCCGCCAGGCTGAGATAGCCGATGATCGAGTGCCGGTGGGCGGTGTAGTTGAGCCGCTCGATCTCGTTGATGACCGGTCCTTCCCGGTGCGCAACGAGACGCTGGCGAATGCCTGTCTTGGAGGGGACAGGCGTTCTCCGAGGTGATGCGTCTTCAGTCCAGGTCAGCCGCAAGCACGACCGTCTTGAGAAAATCCAGAGATTAGGGCAGAATTTATCAGCTGAAATGCTCGGTTTATCTCCAGTCTGGCTCTGTCGCGCCGCGTGACAGTGTACGTCGGAGGAGCGGCGGCGATGGACCAGGGGTTTTTCCTTCTGTTCGCTGCGGCGTCCGTGATCGCGGCCCTCGCCATGGTCCTGGCGCGAAACCCGGTGCACAGCGCCTTGGCGCTGATGGTGTGTTTCCTCCAGGTCTCGGCCATCTTCGTCTTGCTGGATGCGCCGTTGCTCGCGGTCATCCAGATCTTCGTCTATGTCGGCGCGATCATGGTCCTGTTCCTGTTCGTGATCATGATGATCGACGTGCGGGAGGCGGTGCTGCAGAGGTTTGTGCCCGGCAGCAACCTGCCGGCGCTGGCGCTGCTCGCCCTCCTCGGGAGCGAGATGCTCGCGTTGGTATTCTTGAGCGAACGCTTCTCGGCGACCGGGCCCGTCGTCCTGCGCGCCGACGATGCGGTCAGGGCGCTCAGCATCACGCTTTTCGCCGACTATCTGCTGCCATTCGAAACTGCCTCCGTCATCCTGCTGGCGGCACTGGTCGGCGCGATCGTGCTGGCGCGGAAGGAGGCGGGGTGATGGTACCGCTGTGGTGGCATATCGCTCTTGGCGTCGTCCTGTTCGTGATCGGGGCGGCGGGTGTGCTGCTCAGGCGCAATATCCTGGTCGTATTGATGTCGCTGGAGCTGCTGCTCAACTCGGTCAACATCAACTTCATCGCGTTCGGGCGCTACTTCGGTGATTCCCGCGGCCAGATTTTCGCGATCTTCGTGATCGCGATCACTGCCGCGGAAGTCGCCATCGCCCTCGGCATTTTGGTGGCCCTCGTGAGGAACAAGTCCACCCTCAAGGTCGACGACCTAACCATGATGAAAGGATAGCGACTTGGAACCGGTGGTGTCGGTCCGGCCGCTGCTTGCCGTCGCAGTAGCAGGGCTGGCGGCGCTCGCGGTCCTCCTCCTGAACACGCGCGAGACGCTTCGCGATGCGGTCTCGCCATTGGCGGCGATGGCGATGTTCGCCATCATCGCCTCGATGGCTCCGACGGTGCTGGCTGGCGGCACGGTCGAGCTGCGCCTGTTCGAGATTCTGCCGGGGATCGACTTTGCCTTGCGCGCCGATGCACTGGGCATGGTGTTTGCCACAGTCTCGTCGCTGCTGTGGCTTGCGGCGGCGATCTATTCCGTCGGCTATATGCGGCACCTGCACGAGCACGCGCAGACCCGGTTCTTCGCCTGCTTCGCCACCAGCCTCGCAGCTGCCGTTGGCGGCGCCTTCGCCGCCAATCTGTTCACGCTGGTGATCTTCTACGAGGTGCTCAGCCTCGTGACCTATCCGCTCGTCTACCACCACGAGGATGCGGAGGCGTGGACGGGGGGGCGAAAATATCTCGTCTATCTGATGGGCGCATCGAAGAGCCTGCTGCTCGCCGCGCTGGCGCTGACCTATCAGATTGCCGGCTCGCTCGACTTTGTGGAGGGCGGGCTGCTGGCGGGGAACGCTGCACCGGCGGCGCTGCTGATGGGCATCTATTTCTGCTATCTCTTCGGCTTCGCGAAGGCCGCGATCATGCCGATGCACGCCTGGCTCCCCGCCGCAATGGTGGCGCCGACACCGGTCAGCGCGCTGCTGCATGCGGTGGCGGTGGTCAAGATGGGCGTGTTCTGCGTGTTGCGGGTGGTGTTCCACGTCTTCGGCACGGATCTGGTGGCGGGGCTCGGGCTCGGCATCGCCACGGCCTATCTTGTCTCCTTCACCATCCTGATGGCCTCGGTCTATGCCCTGACGCGGGACGATCTCAAGGCGAGGCTCGCCTATTCGACCGTCAGCCAGCTTTCCTACATCGTGCTGGGCGCGGTGCTGGCGTCGCCGGTCGCGATGGTCGGCGGGATCATCCACATCGCAGCCCACGCCTTTCCCAAGATCACGCTCTTCTTCTGCGCCGGTGTGATCTATTGCGCGTCCGGAAAGCGTAATGTCAGCGAGATGGCCGGCATCGGCCGCCGGCTGCCCTGGACGATGGGAGCGTTCTTCGTCGCCTCGCTCAGCATGATCGGCACGCCGCCGACCGCTGGCTTCGTCAGCAAATGGTATCTGGCGCTGGGCTCGCTGGAGGCGGGGGAAACCGCGTTCATGATCGTGCTCCTGGCGAGCTCGATCCTCAACGCTGCCTATTTCCTGCCAGTCAGCTATGTCGCCTTTTTCGGGACCGGGCCGCCGGTCAGCGACGCGACGGTCCGCGAAATCCCGATGATGACGATCCCGCTGGTCGCGACCGCCATCCTGTCGGTGTCGATGGGCCTCTTCCCCGGTTATTTTCTCGCCCTTGCCGAAGGAGTGGTCAGATGATCGCGTGGGTCGTCGATTTCTTTGGCGAAGAGAGACATGCGCTGCGCCGCCGCCGCCTGTTCTATCTGGCGCTCGTCCTCAGCGTGATCGCCGATTTCCTCGTGAGCCGCGAGCATGCGGAATATGTCTGGGAACGCCTGCCGGGCTGGCCGGCGCTGTACGGCTTCGGCTCCTGCGTGCTTCTGATCTTCGTATCCAAGTTCCTCGGCCACCGGTGCGGACTGATGCGGCGCGAGGATTACTATGACTGACTTCGTCCATCCCGCCCTGCTGTTCATCGTCGGCGCGCTGGCGATCCCGCTCCTGAAGGGACTTGTCCGCAACCTCTATCTTTTGCTGGTCCCGGCACTGGCCATCCTTGCCGTGCTCGCGCTGCAGCCGGGCCAGTACGGCGCGGCGCACTTCATCGGACAGCAGGTCCTGCTCGCAAGGGTCGACAGGTTGAGCACCGTGTTCGCCCTGGTCTTCACCATCATGGCGCTGATCGGCATGGTCTATGCTCTGCATCTCGCGCGCGCTGGCCAGCATGTGGCGGCATTTCTCTATGTCGGCAGCGCGCTCGGCGTGGTGTTCGCCGGCGACTATCTGACCCTGTTCCTGTTCTGGGAAGGCATGGCCTTCGCCTCGGCCTTTCTGGTCTTCGCTCAGCGCGGCAGACAGGCGATCGGAGCCGGCTTCCGCTATCTCATGGTCCACATCACCGGCGGCGTCGTCCTGCTTGGCGGCATCATTGTCCACCGCCTCGGCACCGGCTCGCTGCTCCTCGGCCCGATCGGGGGCGAGATGGGCGTCGGCGCCTTTCTGATCCTCGCCGGCTTCCTGCTCAATGCCGCGGTGCCGCCGCTCAATGCCTGGCTGACCGACGCCTATCCGGAGGCGACGGTCACCGGGGCGGTGTTCTTGAGCGCCTTCACCACCAAGACCGCTGTCTACGTGCTGGCGCGGGTGTTTCCGGGGACAGAGCTTCTGGTCTGGCTCGGCACCATGATGGCGCTATACGGCATCGTCTACGCGGTGCTCGAGAACGACTGCCGGCGGCTGCTGGCCTATCACATCGTCAGCCAGGTGGGTTACATGGTGGTGGGCGTCGGCATCGGCACCGAGATGGCGGTGAACGGAGCCGCGAGCCACGCCTTCGCGCATATCCTCTACAAGGGCTCCTCTTCATGGGGGCGGGGTGGTGATCCATGTCACCGGACGCCGCAAGCTCACCGAACTTGGCGGGCTCTACCGGACCATGCCGCTGACGGTGGCGCTCTACATGGTCGGCGCCTTCGCGATCTCTGCCTTTCCATTCTTCTCGGGCTTCGTCACCAAGTCGATGGTGGTGGCCGCCGCCGGGCAGGACCACAGGGCCCTGGTGGTGCTGGCGCTGACGATGGCGTCGTCCGGGACCTTCCTGCACACCGGGCTGAAGCTCCCATACTACATGTTCTTCGGGACGGAGCGGGGGCTGGAGGCGCGGGAGCCGCCCCGCAACATGCTGGTTGCGATGGGCATGGCGGCGCTGCTCTGCATCGCGATCGGGGTGTTCCCGCAGCCGCTCTACGCGCTTCTGCCTTACCCGGTCGAGTTCGAGGCCTACACAGGCGCCCACGTCACCGAGAGCCTGGGAGTGCTGCTGTTCACCGCCTTGGGCTTCGTGCTGTTCCTCAGGGCGCTCGACCCCGAGAACACGATCAGCCTCGACACCGACTGGTTCTATCGCAAGGGCGCGCGGTGCTTCATGTGGTTCGCCGAAAAGCCGCTCGCGAGCTACGAGAAGGCCGTGAGCAATGTGTCCGAGACCGTCGCGTTGCCCTTGCTGCGTCGGACGGCGCGGGTCGGACTGCGGGTGGATCTCAACGGAGTGGATGCGGTCGTCAAGAGCGTCGCCCGCGCGATCCTGCATGGTGGCGGGGTGCTGCGGCTGCTCCAGACCGGCGTCGTCACCCATTATGCGTTGGCGATGATCGCCGGCGTGATCGCAGCCACTGTCGTGTTCGCCGTGGTCTGGCGATAGGGGGAGCGATGGCGTTCCCGCTGCTGAGCCTGATCGTGTTCCTGCCCGCCGCCGGAGCGGCGGTTCTGATGTTTCTCCGCAACGACGCTGCGGTGCGCTGGGTGGCGCTGGGCGTCACTGTCCTCGACTTCGCCCTCTGCGTCGCAGTGCTCGCGGGCTTCGACATCACGACCCACGAGATGCAGTTCACCGAGGCGCACCCCTGGGTGCCGGCGCTCGGCATCACCTATGCGCTCGGCGTCGACGGGATCAGCGCGCTCTTCGTTTTCCTGACCGCGCTGCTCGGCTGGATCTGCGTGCTCGCCTCCTGGGTCGCGATCGAGCGCAAGGTGAAGGAGTTCATGGTCTGCCTGTTGGTGATGCAGGCGCTGATGCTCGGGGTGTTCTGCGCGCTCGACCTCTTCCTCTTCTACGTCTTCTGGGAGGCAATGCTGATCCCGATGTACCTGATCATCGGTGTCTGGGGCGGCGAGGGGCGGGTCTATGCGGCCTTTAAGTTCTTCCTCTACACGTTGGCCGGCAGCCTCCTGTTTCTGATCGGCATCATCGTCCTCTATGTCCACGGAAGGACCTTCGACATCCTCGCCCTGATGGCGCTGGATCTGCCGTCCCAGCTCCAATCCTGGCTGTTCTTCGCCTTTCTGGTCGCCTTCGCGGTGAAGGTGCCTATGGTCCCGGTCCACACATGGCTGCCGGACGCCCATGTGCAGGCGCCGACAGCGGGCAGCATCATCCTTGCCGCCGTGCTCCTGAAGATGGGGCCTACGGCTTCCTGCGCTTCTCGCTGCCGATGCTGCCGCAGGCATCGGTGCATTATTCGACGCTGATGCTGGCTCTATCGGCGCTTGCCATTGTCTATGGCGGGCTCTTGGCATTGGCGCAGGACGACCTGAAGAAGCTCGTTGCCTATTCCAGCATCAGCCATATGGGTTTCGTGACGCTGGGGATTTTCGCGCTGAATCTGCACGGGCTCGAGGGCGGCATCCTGCAGATGTTCAATCACGGCGTGACGACGGGGGGGTTGTTCCTGCTCGTGGGCCTGGTCTACGAGCGGACGCATACCCGCAGTATCGCGGACTATGGCGGCCTGATGAAGGCTGCCCCGGTCTATACGGTGATTCTCGCGCTGTTCACCCTGTCCTCGATGGCCCTGCCCGGTACGAACGCCTTCGTCGGGGAGCTGCTCGTGCTGTCGGGCGGGTTCGCGGCTAGTCCTGCGGTCAGCGCCGCCGCAGTCCTGGGAGCGCTGCTGGGCGCGGCCTATCTGCTCGGCATGTATCGGAAAGTCGCTCTCGGTCCGCCCGGCGCCTACGCCAAGTTCGCGATCAGCGACGTGAACGCGCGCGAACTGGCGGCGATTCTGCCGCTGGCAATCCTGGTGCTCTGGGTCGGATTCTATCCAAAGCCCTTTCTCGGCATCATTGACGCCTCGGTGGCGCATCTGCTGGAGCAGGTGCACGGCAGGGGGGGCGACCATGACTGCCGCTGCATTGTTGCAGTCGTCGATTGCGAGCCTGCCCGAGATCGTGGTGATCGCCGGCGCCTGCATTCTGCTGATTGCCGGGCAACTCGTGCGGAAGGGGCTGGGATATGTCCTGATCTGGGCTTCGGTCGCGGTGGTGCTGGTCGCCGCCCTGGCGACCCTCATGCTCGCCGGCGAGGAGCGGCCAGCCTATGCCGGCATGTTCATCGCTGATCGCTTCGCGGCCTTCTTCAAGGTGCTGTTCTACATAACCGTCGTCCTCACCTTCCTGCTCTCATGGAAAAATGCCGAGATCGAAGGAACCGGGAGCAGCGAATATTGCGTCCTGCTGCTGCTGACGCTGTCCGGCATGATGATCATGGCTTCGGCGATCGACCTGCTATCGATCTATGTCGGTCTCGAGTTGATGGTGCTCTGCACCTATGTGCTCACCGGCTTCCTGCGGGAGCAGAGGCGCTCGAATGAAGCAGCGCTGAAATATGTGGTTCTCGGCGCGGTCTCGACCGGGGTTTTCCTCTACGGCGTGTCACTGATCTACGGGGTGACCGGCACGACGCGGCTGGACGGGATGGCGGCGGCGCTGACCGCTGGTCCGCGCGATCCCGGGCTGCTGCTGGCGATGGTGTTCATCGTCGCTGGGCTGGTCTTCAAGATCGGCGCCGTCCCGTTCCATATGTGGCTGCCGGACGTCTATGAGGGCGCTCCGACGACGATCACCGCCTTCATGTCGGTGGGCCCCAAGGCGGCGGGGTTCGCGGTGATCCTTCGGGTGTTCCTCAGCCCGCTGGTCGCGGCTTCCGAGGTCTGGATCATCGTCGCAGTCATCGCGGTCGTGACGATGGCGCTCGGCAGCTTCGTCGCTCTGGTGCAGGATAATTTCAAGCGCCTCCTAGCCTATTCCAGTATCGCCCACGCCGGCTTCGTCCTGCTCGGCGTGGCGGCTGGAAGCGTCGATGGCACAGCGAGCGTCATGCTCTATCTGCTGATCTATGCCTTCATGAACTTCGGCATCTTCGCCACGGTGATCGCGATGCGGAACCGCGAGGTCATCGAGGATTATGCCGGACTCGCCAGGGCCCATCGCGGGCTGGCGCTGCTGATGCTGCTCTATCTGTTTTCGCTGGCCGGAATTCCGCCGACCGCGGGGTTCTTCGCCAAGTTCTACGTGTTGCTCGCGCTCGTCGAGCGAGGGTTCGTGATGCTGGCGGTGATCGCGGTGCTGCTCAGCGCCGTCGCCGCCTATTTCTACATCCGCATCGTCATGGTCATCTACATGCGTGAGCCGAATGGCGCATTCGCCCCGGCGCTGACGCTTCCGATCCGCACCGCGCTCGCCATCACCGCCGCCGGCACCGTCGGCATCGGCCTGCTTCCGGCGTGGTTCCTGAAGGTTGTCCGACTTTCCGCCTTGGGGAGCTAAGCGACTGGATTTGCGGTGATCCGGTCGCCCGAACTCCCTTGTAATGCGCGAAAAGGATGCCCAACTCGTAAGATGAAGGCCTGCATGCCCGGTCTCGCGAGGCCGGCTTCGGCCCGAGCAAAGCCCTAGGTGGATGACCGGGGTGACGCGTCATGACTCGAGCAGAGTTCCTGCCGGTCCTGTTCATGGTCGCCGGAATCGTTCTGGTGGCGACAGCGACGCTTTTTGTCTCCTCGCTTCTGCGTCCCTCCAATCCCTATCCCGAAAAGAACATGCCCTATGAGTGCGGCATGGACCCGGCGGGGGAAGCCGCTCGCGGCCGCTTTAGGGTGCAGTTCTTTATCCTCGCGATCCTCCTGGTCGTCTTCGACGTCGAGACGATGTTCCTCTTTCCCTGGGCCGTCGTCCTGAAGGAGATCGGCCTCGTCGGCTATGTCGAGATGTTCGTCTTCATGCTGCTGCTCGTCGTGGGCTTCGCCTACGCTTGGTTGAAGGGGGCGCTGGAATGGGAGGCATAGGCAACACGATCCGCGACAGCGTGCTGTTCACCACGGCGGACAGCGTGATCGGCTGGAGCCGGCAATCGGCGCTGTGGCCCGAGACCTTCGGCATCGCCTGCTGCGCCATCGAGATGATCTCGGCCGGCTGCGCGCGCTATGATCTCGACCGGTTCGGCGTGGTGTTCCGGCCCTCCCCGCGCCAGTCCGACGTGATGATCATCGCCGGCACGGTGACGCGGAAATTCGCGCCCGTCGTGCGACGGCTCTACGACCAGATGCCGGAGCCGCGCTGGGTCATCGCGATGGGCACCTGCGCGATCTCGGGCGGCGTCTACAACACCTATGCGGTGGTACAGGGTGCGGAAACCTTCGTGCCGGTGGACGTGCATGTGCCCGGCTGCCCGCCGCGTCCCGAGGCACTGATGCACGGCTTCCTGCTGCTTCAGGAGAAAATCAAGAAATCCAAGGCCCTGGTCGGGACGCGGCTGGAACGGGTGCTGGCGCCATGAGCGTGAAGACGCCCTTCAGCAGCGCCCCGATTGCGCAGCGTTTCGGGGGCGCGATCGAGGATCTCGGCTTCGCGCATGGTGTCCATGCCTTTGCCGCACCGCCAGGGCTGATCGTCGATCTCTGCTTGTACCTGAAGGAAGACCCTACCCTGCGCTTCAACTTCCTGTCCGACATCTGTGGGGTCGACCACTATCCCGAGTTACCCCGCTACGAGGCAGTCTACCATCTCTATTCGCTGCCGAACGCATGGCGCCTGCGGATCAAGTGCCGTCTCGGCGATCCCCCCAGCGTGCCGTCGGTGACGGGGGTCTGGCGTACCGCCAACTGGCATGAGCGCGAGGCCTGGGACATGTACGGCATCCACTTCGAGGGCCATCCCGACCTGCGCCGGATCTACATGTGGGAGGGGTTCGATGGCTTCCCGCAACGCAAGGACTTTCCGCTGCGGGGCTACAAGGACGCGCTGAACCCGTTCGGGGCGGAAGGCCCGCCGCCGACGCAGCCCGACCTCGCCACGCGGGACATTCCAGGAGGGGGCCGCTCCACGCCAGGGAGTTGAGATGACCGAGGTCACGGAACTCAGCAGGCCGGAAGGCGAAGCGCTCGACACCAGAGAGGTGCTTCTCAATCTCGGTCCGCAGCATCCCAGCACGCATGGGGTGCTGCGGCTCGTCCTGGAGTTGGACGGTGAGCATGTTGCGCGTGTCGACCCGCATATCGGCTATCTCCATCGCGGCACCGAGAAGCTGGCCGAGAGCTTCACCTACACCCAGATCTTTCCGCTGACCGACCGGCTCGATTACCTCTGTCCGCCCTCGAGCAATCTGGGCTTCGCGCTGGCCGTCGAGAAGTTGCTCGGCATTGAGGCCCCGATCCGCGCCCAATATATCCGTGTGTTGATGGCCGAGCTGGCGCGGATCTCCGGCCATCTGCTGATCACCGGCGCGCTGCCGATGGATCTCGGCGCCATGACCGCGCTGCTCTACGCCATGCGCGAGCGCGAAATGATCATGGACCTTCTGGAGATGATCACCGGGGCACGGATGCACACCTCCTTCTGCCGGGTGGGCGGCGTGCGCGAGGATCTGCCGGCAGGGTTCTTCCCCAAGATCAGGGAGTTCTGCGACATCTTCCCGAACCGCATCCGCGACTATGAGCGGCTGATCGATAACAACCGGGTGTTCCTGAAACGCACGCAGGGGATCGGCGTGATTTCCGCCGAGGACGGTATCGATCTGGGCCTCAGCGGCCCCAACCTACGGGCCTCGGGCGTCGACTGGGATCTGCGCCGCGATGAGCCCTACGAGATCTACGACCGTCTCGATTTCAACGTCGTTACCCGGGAGGAGGGCGATTGCTATGCGCGCTGGCTCTGCCGCGTCGAGGAGATGCGCGAGAGCGTCCGCATCATCGAGCAGTGCCTTGCGCAGATGCCCGAGGGGCCCTTCCAGATTGACATGCCGACCGTCGCCTTCCCGGTCGACAAGGCCAGGGTGCATTGCTCGATGGAGGCCCTGATCCAGCATTTCGACCTCTCAGCCTATGGCTTCAAGGTGCCGAAGGGCGAGGTCTATTCGGCGATCGAGGCTCCCAAGGGCGAGCTCGGTTTCTACATCCTCAGCGACGGCTCGCCGAAGCCGTTCCGCATGAAGGTGCGGGCGCCGTCCTTCGTGAATCTCCAGGGTTTGTTCGGGGTCAGCAATGCGCGCTACCTGGCGGACATGATCGCGGTGCTGGGCAGCCTCGATCCCGTGATGGCGGAGGTCGACAAGTAGCAGGACCAGGATGCAATGAGCATGCGCGAGGAGATCACGGCGGCGGCGGCGCGGTACCCCGACCAGCGCTCGGCGATCATGCCTGCGCTCCTGATCGCGCAGCGGCAGCACGGCTATCTGCCTGGGCCGGTGCTCGAAGAGGTTGCGGACATCCTCGGCGTCGAGCGCATCTGGGTCTACGAGCTCGCGACGTTTTACACCCTGTTCCATACCGAGCCGGTGGGCAGGTTCCACCTCCAGCTCTGCGACAATCTCTCCTGCATGCTGTGCGGTTCCGAGACGCTGCGGCACCATCTCGAGGCCGTCCTCGGCATCGCGAAGGGTGGCACGACGGCCGACGGTCTATTCACGCTGTCGACAGTGGAATGCCTCGGCGCCTGCGAGATGGCCCCGGTGATGCAGGTCGGTAACGATTATCACGGCGATCTCGACATCGCGCGGCTCGACGCGCTCCTGGACCGGCTGCGAAAGGCGGCGGACCAGGAAAATGGCGCCGAGCGCGCCGTCGTGGGCGCGTCGGGAGGGTAGCGCCATGTTCGAGCGCGTCCTTCTCAGAAACGTGGACCGGCCGGACGGCCACCGGCTCGCGGCCTACGAGGCTGGCGGCGGCTACCGCGCGCTGGCGAAGGCGCTGCGCGAGCACGCGCCCGACGACGTCATCGAGATCGTCAAGCAATCGAACCTTCGGGGCCGCGGTGGAGCCGGCTTCCCGACCGGGTTGAAATGGAGTTTCGTGCCGAAGCGGACGGCCAAGCCGAAGTATCTGTGCTGCAATGCCGATGAGGGGGAGCCGGGCACATTCAAGGACCGGATCATCATGGAGCGCGATCCGCACCAGCTAATCGAGGGGCTGGCGATTAGCGCATACGCGATCGGGGCCGAAACCGCCTACGTCTACGTCCGCGGAGAATATGTGCTGGCGATCCAGCGGCTGGAACAGGCGATCGCCGAGGCGCTGGCGAAGGGCTATCTGGGCCAGCGGGTTCTCGGCTCCGGTTTCAATTTCGCCGTGCACATCCATTGCGGCGCCGGCGCCTATATCTGCGGCGAGGAGACGGCGATGCTCGACTCACTCGAAGGCAAGCGAGCGCAGCCGCGGCTGAAGCCGCCATTCCCGGCGGTCGAAGGGCTCTATGCCAGCCCGACCGTGGTCAACAATGTCGAGACGTTGGCCTGCGTGCCGCATGTGGTGGCGCGGGGCCCGGCTTGGTTCCGCGGGATTGGCCCGGACAAGAGCCCCGGTCCAAAGCTCTATTGCCTCAGCGGGCAGGTCAGGAAGCCCGGTCTCTACGAGCTGCCCATGGGTATTTCTCTGCGCGAGCTGGTCGAGGAGTGTGCCGGCGGGACGTTCCAGGGGCGCAGGATCAAGGCGGTGATCCCCGGCGGGGTCTCTGCCCCCCTGATCCCGGCGTCCGGGCTGGATGTCGCGATGGATTTCGACTCGCTCGCCGCTGTCGGCTCGATGCTCGGTTCGGCCGGGGTCATCGTGATCGACGACTCGACCTGCATGGTGAAGGTCGCCACCCGCATCATCGAGTTCTTCCATCACGAATCCTGCGGCAAGTGCACCCCCTGCCGCGAGGGGCTGAACTGGGTCGTGAAGGTGCTGCGCCGGATCGAGGGCGGCGAGGGCGCGCCGGGCGATCTCGAGCAGCTGGAGGCGCTCTGCAAGGGCATCTTCGGCAACACCTTCTGCGCGCTGGGCGACGGTGCGGCCATGGGACTCAGGGCGGCTCTGTCGCATTTCAAACACGAATTCGCCGACCATATCGAACAGCGGAGATGCCCGTTCCATTGAGGCGCGAGGACGCCATGGTTCGTGTCACGATCGATGAACGAATGCTAGAGGTGGAGCCCGGCTCGACCGTGCTGCAGGCCGCCGAGCGCCTGGGCATCGAGATCCCGACCTTCTGCTATCTGAAGCGGCTGCCGGCGCTGGCCTCCTGCCGGATGTGCCTGGTCGAGATCGAGGGGCAACGGCGGCTGCAGCCGTCCTGCGCCACCGCCGTCACCGACGGCATGGTGGTCCGGACGAACACCGCCCTGATCGCGGATACCCGTTCGTCCATGCTCGATATGCTGCTCGCCAATCATCCCCTCGATTGCCCGGTCTGCGACAAGGGCGGCGAGTGCGAGCTTCAGAACCAGGTGATGGCCTATGGACCGCGCGAAAGCGGGTTCCGCGATGCCAAGCGTGTGTTCCATTCCGAGGACATCCGTCTCAGCCCGGTCGTCATCATGAACGTCAACCGCTGCATCCAGTGTCAGCGCTGCGTCCGGATGTGCGAGGAGGTCGTCGGCGCGGTCGCGTTGGGAACCGTCGACAAGGGTATGGACACTGCCGTCACCGGCTTCGAGGGCAGCCTCGCGAGCTGCGACCAGTGCGGCAATTGCATCGAGGTCTGCCCGGTCGGTGCGCTGATGAGCTTCCCCTATCGCTACAAGGCGCGGCCCTGGGATCTGACCGAAACCGACACGGTCTGCCCGCATTGCGGCACCGGCTGCCAGCTGACGGTCGGCACACGCAAGGGAGAGTTCATGCGGGTCCGCTCGAAATGGGAGCACGGTCTCAACCGCGAGACGCTCTGCGTGCGGGGGCGCTTCGGCCTCGATTTCACCAGCAGCCGGGACCGGATCGAGCGGCCGATGATCCGGCGCGACGCCGCCCTCGTCGCCGTGTCCTGGGACGAGGCGGGGGATTGGCTGCGCCAACGGCTCGCTGCCGCTGCTGGCAAGCCAGTGGGCGGCCTCGCCTCCGCCCGCCTGCCCAACGAGGTGATGTACCAATTTCAGAAGCTGATGCGGACGGTGTTCCGGAGCAACAACATCGATTGCGCGACGCGCTGGAGCACGCCTAGTGATGCGCTCGGGCCCTTGGTGGCGAGCTTCTACACCCGCGCGGCGGTGGAGGAGCTGATCGGCCGCGACTCCGTGCTCCTTGTCGGCGGCAATGTCACCGACGAGAATCCGGTCACCGAATACATGCTGCGGGATGCAGCGCGGCGGCGGCAGGCTGGCCTGCTGATGCTGTCGGCGCGGCCATGCCGGCTTGACGCCGACGCTCGGGTGATCGCGCGTGTTGCACCGGGCGGCGAGGCGGCGGGACTGGCGGCTGTAGTGACGGGATTGATGACGGCCGAGCAGGTCGCCCGGGAAGGCACGGGCATCGCCGGGGGGGCCATGACGGCCGAGGGCGATGGGCCGGAGCGTCTGGCAGCCGCGCTCCTGGCCGGTCGGAGCGTCACCGTGCTCGTCGGCATCGACATCCTGAGATCGCCCGGCGCGCGGGTAACCCTGCAGCAACTCGGCACCCTGCTGAGGGTTCTGCGCGCGCTCGGAAAGGATCCCGCGCTGCAGTTTCTCTTCGACCGCGCCAATCAACTGGGCTCCTGGGACATGGGTGTCCTCCCGGCGATCCTGCCGGGGCTGCGGCCGTTCGCCGATGAAGAGGCGCGCGCAGGCTTCGAACGGGCCTGGGGCGCTGAGATCCCAACCAAGCCGGGCCTGAATTTCGACGCCATGCTGGAGCTCTGCCTCAGCGGGGGGATGGGCGCGCTCTATATCGTCGGGAGCGACCCGCTGCTGGCCTATCCCGACCGGGACTTCGTGAGACGGGCACTTGGGGCCGTCGATCTCCTGATCGTGCAGGACGCCTTCTTCACGGACACGGCGGGCTTGGCCGGGATCGTCCTGCCCTCAGCAGGCTATGGCGAGGAAAACGGCAGCTTCACCAACAATGAGGGCCGCGCCCAGAGGATACGCAAGTTCCGTGAGCCCGCCTTCGAGGCACGGGGCAATCTCGCGCTCTTCGACTTCGTTGCGGCGCAGCACGGCCTGCCGTGGCGGCCGTCAACCGAGGGCGACGTCTTCGACGAGATCGCTCGGCTCGTGCCGGCCTATCAGGGATTGACACACGCGGGGCTCGGGCTCGACGGAGCCTTCACGAAGGCGATCCAGACACCGGCCGTGGGCGAGGACATCGGACTGGCGCCGGTCCCGAGCCTGACCGACGGGCTTATGCTGGTCACCGGCAACTGCCTGTTCCATAACGGCTATCTGTCGGAGCGTTCGGAGATCCTGAACACGGTCGCGGCTGATCCCTATGTCGAGATGAGTGCGCAGGATGCCGCGCAACGCGGCCTGTCGGAGGGGGAGCGCGTGGTGGTGCGCTCGGCGCGCGGCGAGCTGACGGCTGAGCTCAAGCTCAACGGGCATTTTCCGCGCGGCCTCGTCTTCGTTCCGGAGAACTACAGAACCCTGCACCTCAACAGCCTGATGCGGCGGGGTGAATATCCCTGTCCAGTGGAGATTCACGGAGAGCATGCGGCTATCGAGGCGGCCATTGCCACCGGAGCCGGTGCGGGGCCGGACGATCCGAGCCGCGGCACGGACGCACTGTTCGGCAGCGTGCCCTGAGCCCGCTTCTCCCGTCTTGCGTCCTAGTGATAGCCAGTCCCGGCGATGTAATCGTGCAGCACCTGCTCGGTGTGCATGGATTCTTCGAGCCGATGCTTGACGACGTCGCCGATGCTGATCACGCCGACGACAGCATCGCCATCCATGACCAGCACATGGCGCGTGCGCCGCAGGGTCATGATCGCCATCACAAGGGGCAGGACGTCCCGCGTGGAGCAGGTCGCGATGTTTTCGTTCATGAGGTCGGCGACCCGCATCAGAGGCGCTTCGCTGCCGTATTGCGCAACGGCATTGCAGCAGTCCCGCTCCGACAGCGTGCCGAGATATTCCCCGGACCGACGACTGACGACGACGAAGCCGATATTGTTGTCCCGGAACAGCCGCAGGACATCGATCATCGTCTGATTGGGAGTAACCGAGATGACCTCGGGAGCCTTGTCCTTCAAGATTTCGCCGACAAACATCTGAGCCTCCACCTTCTACGCTCAGGCCTGACAGCTTGGGTGCGCTTACCTTCGCCGGATGTTACGCCACCAGTTGTATCCCTGTGGTTCGCTCGTCTCGACCAGCACGCCCTGCTGCGTGTTCAGGCGCGCAGCGACAACGCCGCCGCCGGTCGCCGCCTTGCCCGGCTTGCCGAGCAGATCGTCTCGTCCGATCACCAGATCACGCGAGGAAAAACTTGAAAATTCGTATTCTTGGCCGAGCGCGATCGCGTCCGCCGGGCAGGCATCCTCGCACAACCCGCAGAACAGGCAGCGGGCCGTGTCGATCTCGAATTTGGCCGGGCGCCGGTTACCTTTCTCGTCTTCATAGGGGACGACTTCGATGCAGTCACAGGGGCAGATCCGTGCGCAGAGCTCGCAGGCCACGCATTTGATCTCGCCCGCTTCGTCGCGCTTCAGAAAATGGTGTCCGCGATAGCGCGAATAGGGCAGCCATTTCTCCCGGTCCGGATACTGCATCGTCACGGATCTGGAGAACATGTAGCCGAAGGTCAGAGCCAGGGCGTTCGCGAGATCGGCGAAAAACACCCAGCCAATCCAGGCTCCGTACTTGCTGCCTGTCGCGTGCGACATCGCCGCCTCGCTGGGGAGTGCTAGATCCTTCAAAGGAAAGCGATCCCGGTGACGATTATGTTCGCCAGCGACAGGGGAAGCAAGACTTTCCACCCGATCGCCATCAGCTGGTCATAGCGGTAGCGCGGGAAGGTGAAGCGAAACCACATGAACAGGTAGACGAAGACGGCGACCTTGAGCAGGAACCAGAGCAGCGGCGGCAGAGGATCAGCACGCCATTCCAGCCGCCAAAAAACAGGATCACCGAGAGCACCGACACCAGCAGCATGATGGCGTATTCGCTGACCATGAAGAGTGCGAAGCGAATTCCGCTGTATTCGGTGTGGAATCCGGCTCCCAGATCGCCTTCCGCTTCGGACAGATCGAAGGGAATGCGCTGCGCCTCGGCGAGCCCGGCAACGAAGAATACGAAGAACCCGATTGGCTGGTAGACGATGTTCCAGACATCGGCCTGCGCCCGCACGATCTCGAGCAGACTCATGGACTGCGCCAGCATCACCACGCCGATGACCGCAAAGCCCATCGGGATCTCGTAGCTGATCATCTGTGCGCAGGTCCTGAGGCTGCCCAGGACCGCATATTTGCTGTTCGCCGCCCAGCCGCCGAAGATGACGCCATAGACCTCGATTCCGATCACCGCGAAGACGAACAAAAGCGCCACGTTCATATTGGAGATGTAGAGCGTGATCTCGGCCCCGAGAACCGAGACGGTTTCACCGAAGGGTATCGCGACGAAGACCACGAAGGGCGGGGCAAGCGCGAGGATCGGCGCCAGCTTGAACAGGAACCGGTCGGCCTCGGCGGGGATGTGGTCCTCCTTGGTCAGGAGCTTGATTCCATCGGCCACAGGCTGCAGCAGGCCGTGCCAGCCAACGCGCATCGGCCCCATCCGCTGCTGGATATGCCCGGCGATCTTGCGTTCCAGCCACGTCAGGGGTAGCGGCAGCAGGAGCAGCACCGCGATCAGCAGTGCAACCTTGAAGGCGATAAGGCCGAGGGCGAGGACAAGTTCCATGATCCGCGCCGATCTCTCCGGCGGGGTAAGCTTGGGAGTATAGCACCCTATTGGTGCTGCTGCCCCGGTGTCTCGCGGACAGCGGTTTGCGGAGGGCTGGCAGCAGGATCTAAGGTAATGTCGGCGTGGCGGGAACCCGCAACAATGTAATCGGCGTGGGCGTCGGGCAGCCGCGCGGCAAGCCGCCCAGAACGGCTCTGAGCGTGAGACGGGAGGTTATGATGGCCGAAGATCTTGCCCGGAAAACCTGCACACCGTGCCGCGGCGGAATCCCCCCACTGACTCGCGAGGAAGCCGCCGCCTATCTGCCCCGGACACCGGGTTGGGATCTGCTTGACGATGGACATAAGCTGCACCGCGAATTCAAGTTCGCGGATTTTCGTGCATCGCTTGATTTCATCGGCAAGGTCGGCAGCCTTGCCGAGGAAGAAGGGCATCATCCCGACATCTGCTTCGGCTGGGGCTATGCCGGCATCACGCTGCAGACGCACAAGATCAGGGGGCTGCACGAGAACGACTTCATCATGGCAGCGAAGATCGGCGAGCTTGCCGGAGCGTGACGGCCGCCGGGCCTTCGCGCCGTCAAGTTGCCGCGCCGCTGGTATCGAGAGAGGGCAGTCGGGCGGATGATCACGCTGCTTTCGTTGCGAGCCTGTCGGTGAGCCGGCATGGCCCGGCTCGACGGCGTTATGGTTCAACTCACGGCTGGATTATGGCCGATTTGCATGGTTGGGTTGAGTCCGCTTCTGACGCGCTTCCTCCGAACGAGCGATGAGCGTGTGTGGCCCTTTCCATTCGGGAAGTCTGATTTGGAGTGCGCCCCATTTCTCGGGCATCATGCTGATCGGTGTCGGTCTCTATGTCGGCTACCTCGGACTGAGCGGCATCTCGGCCAACGCTGCGGTGCAGGCGCCGGCCGCGACAGCGCCGGTTCGGAACTGAGGCCCGCCGAGAGGTCCATGCTTAACGTTCTAGCCAATCGCACTTATCGCCACCTGTTCTCCGCGCAGATCATCGCGCTGCTGGGGACGGGGCTCCTGACGGTCGCGCTCGGCCTGCTGGCCTTCGATCTGGCGGGCGACCAGGCCGGCACGGTGCTCGGTACCGCGCTTGCGATCAAGATGGTTGCCTATGTCACGGTCGCGCCCGTCGTCGGCGCCTTTGCCGCACAACTGCCGCGCCGCGCTTTCCTGATCGCGATGGATCTCGTGCGCGCGGCGATTGCGCTGCTGCTGCCCTTCGTTCACGAGATCTGGCAGATCTACGTCCTGATTTTCCTGCTGCAGTCGGCCTCGGCCGCCTTCACACCGACCTTTCAGGCGACCATCCCCGATGTCCTCCCGGAAGAGGCGGATTATACGAGGGCACTCTCGCTATCCCGACTTGCCTATGATCTCGAAAGCCTGATCAGCCCGATGCTCGCGGCAGCGCTGCTGACGCTCATCAATTTCCACCGGCTGTTTTCCGGCACGGTTGTCGGCTTCCTGATCTCCGCCGCGCTCGTCCTCTCCGTCTCCTTGCCGGCGTCGCCCGCGGTCGCCCGCCAGGGTGGAATCTACGGCAAGACTACCCGCGGCATGCGGATCTACCTGGCGACGCCGCGCCTGCGCGGGCTGCTTGCACTGAATATGGCGGCTGCGGCTGGCGGCGCCCTGGTGGCTGTTAACACGGTCGTGATCGTGAAGGCCCGGCTTGGTCTTGGCGACGGTCAGGTTGCGCTGGCGCTCGCCTGCTTCGGCGGTGGATCGATGGCGGCCGCGCTGCTTCTCCCGCGCCTTCTCGACCGCCTCGCCGATCGCCGGGTGATGTTTTTCGCCGCGGCCTGGCTCGGCTGCGTGTTGGCCCTGTTTGGCGTCATGCTCTTCGCGGCATCATGGAGTGACCTCAGAACCTCGACGACGGTTGCGAGCGGCTGGATCTGGCCCATGTTGCTCGTCACCTGGCTGCTGCTCGGTGTCGGGTATTCGGCAGTGCAGACACCATCAGGCCGCCTGCTGCGCCGCTCGGCCCATGCGCCCGATCGTCCAGCCCTGTTCGCAGCACAGTTCGCGCTCTCGCACGCCTGCTGGCTCATTACCTATCCGCTCGCCGGCTGGCTGGGCGCGAGCATGCCTCTGTCTCTGGTGGCCAGTGCTTTTGCCGTCCTGACCTTCGCCTCCGTGCTGATCGCCTCGCGCGTTTGGCCTGCCGAGGATGCCGAGCGCGTGCCCCATGCGCACCCCGAGTTGCCGGCCGACCATCCTCACCTGGCCGATGCCCATGCGGAGGGCCATGAACATGCCTTCGTGATCGACGATCTACACCCAGAATGGCCCACGCGGGCGGGGTGATGCGTGATGCGTCCTTTTCGCATCCGAGACGATCCCGATCGTGAATTCCGGCGTCGCGCTGAAACGATAGGTCGAGTTAGCCGCCGATACGCATTCGGCTTTGTACGGCCAACTCGTGTTAACGGCGGAGACTGCGCATCTAAAAGCCAGAACGCGCTCTGTGCTGCAGTTCGTCACGCGACATTTGCGCAAAGCCGAGGGCAGGCAGCAGGTCGTTCTCCTCAGCAAAATCACGGCCATAGGCCCCTGAAAGCATCGTCAGTCCAGCCTCGTGAAGCGTCGCCGGCCGCCGGCAAGGCGCCCGAGAAGGACCGTCGGCCACAGCCCGAACGGAGCGTCTTCCAAGACGTAGCGGCTGTCCGATGTCGCGGGACCAAAGCCGCCGTTGCCGCGTTTATGCAGTTCTGCGTTCATCTCGGCGACGCCCGCGACAGGTAGTTGATAGGAAAACGCGTAGTGCTCCCTGATGGTCCGCACAGACAGCCCGAACTCGTGAGCGATCGCTAGCCGTTCGGCATCTAGTGCCTCCATTACCCGCCCGACGGCGGGAGTTACATTCTCGGCCTGGCCCCAGACCTCGCCGCGTTCCATTCGCGTCAGATTGAAGAGCGCGATCCCGAGGTGGTTCTGTGGGTTGAGATTGCTGAGTGCGATCGCAAGCAGCCCGTCGCGCTTCGCGAACCGATCGCCAAACAATCTGGTGCAAAGGTCGTGGCCGCCGTCGAGAGCAGTTTCGGGGACAGTCGCGATGTCGATCTTGGAACGAAGGGAGTTCACCCTAACCTCGGTCGGCGAGATCTTCCGGCCGGTAGTCAACGTGGTGCCCCAGGCGATGATAGGTGCCCGAATCCGGCGTTCCGCGAGTAGTCGAGAAAGATAGAGCGCGCCGAATGACGCATGAGAACTGATGATGACCGGCTGTCCTTCCCCCAGATGATCGGCCGTTGCCTCAAGCACCATCTTGTGCGCGTTAGCAGGCATCGCCAGCATCACGACGTCCGACTCGGTGATGGCTTCGCCAGCGCTGTACGCGACACCCGGATGAAAGTTCGCTTCGATCGCCATCGTGGCGCGCAGAGGCGAACCAGCAGCCAAGTCGGAGGTGCTGCGACCTGAAGGGGACCATAGCGTCGGCCGATGCCCGCTAACCGACAGTTGGGCTGCCGCGCCGAATGCTGCCCCGCCGGCGCCCAAAATGCTTACGCGCGTGGGAGAACACGCCTTCATGTCAAAATGACAATCGGCCCAGAAAGTCCGATGT
The DNA here is from genome assembly GCF_001748145.1 of Bosea sp. BIWAKO-01. Lineage (NCBI taxonomy): Bacteria > Pseudomonadati > Pseudomonadota > Alphaproteobacteria > Hyphomicrobiales > Alloboseaceae > Allobosea > Allobosea sp. BIWAKO-01. The sequence goes on along the minus strand of NZ_BCQA01000002.1, from coordinate 203,916 downwards.
GCCGATTATCTTGATCATGCATTGACCATGGCATCTGCCGAACTGAAGACGTCGGCTATCAATCTGTCGCGAGCGGTTGCAGGGTGGATGATAAACCCGGGAATTGTTTCGCGCGAAATGTCCGCGAGCCCGTCAATCAGGCCAGAGACGAGTGCAGTAAGTGGGCGCCCGTTCGGGGTCACGACGGCCCAAAGAAAGGAGATGGATGCGTCGATCGGCAGGATCGCTACACCTTTGACCGGCATGCCATAGGCGATCACCGGCTCGACGATGGCGATGCCGAGGCCTGCACGCGCCGACATGATAGCGGTGTTGGACGTGTTGGTGTCCAGAATGGACGACGGCGTCACGCCCCGCTGCCGAAGCGCGAGGTCGACCCGGCGCCGCCAGCGGAAGGGATTGGCCATGGTGATCAGGCGTCGACCACTCAGTGCCGAAAGCGGAATGCGATCCGCTTGGGCTAGCGGATCGTCGGCGGCAACGGCCGCAACGCATGGTGCTTCCCCGATCCAGTGTATTTCCAGGGCGGGATGGTCAACGGGAAGGCTCGTGATGCCGATCTCGGAAACCTGCGTCGAAACGTTATGCACGACCTGCTCGGCGATCGACGTTCGGATGTGAACCTGTTCTGGCAGTCCGGTAGCGTCGAGACGCTGGAGTGCGGCCGGCAGCATCCCGACGGCGAAGGAAGCGATGGAGGCAATCGAGAGCGAGCGGGGCCTATCGACCGCGATGGCATCGGCTCGCTCGCGCAATTGCCGAAGCCAAGCCATCACTGGCTCGACCTCCTGGTAAAAACGCAGACCCTTCTCGGTGGTAGTGACACGAGGACCGGCGCGATGCAGCAGATCAAAGCCGAGCGAGGATTCGAGATCCTGGATCAGGCGCGTCAGCGCAGGCTGGGAACGTCCGAGCAAACGTGCGGCGCCGGTAATGCTGCCGGCGGACATGACCGCGGCGAATGCTTCCAGTTGTCTCAGATCCATGTCGCTCGCCATCAATGATTTGGGTGCTATGGACATTAGAGGAAAGGATATTGAGCCGACATCCCGAGCTGGCACTGGCACCGGGCGAGATTCGTTTTTCCTTGAGGCGGTGATTACGGTTCGGTCGGTTCGCCCAGTGTATGCATGAGGCGATTGGCCCAGCCGAAGATCGCAGCCGAGAAGACGAGGTCAACGGCTTCCAGCGTGGAGAGGCCGGCCCCCCGGAGGCTCTCGACCGCTGCCTCGTCGAGCGCGGGGGGCGTCTCGGAAAGCTCAGCGGCAAAGTCGAAGATCGCCTGGTTGCGCGGATCGAGCTTCGCGTCGCGTTCGTCCCTGAAGATCGCTTCCATGATTTCAGGGCGCTTGGTCAGCCCATTGAAGCGCGATGCGTGAACGGCCGCGCAGTAAATACAGCGATTGACGACGGAGGCCCCGACGGCACCAAGCTCGCGTTCGGCTGAGGTCAAGCCGTCCTTGCCGTACATGATTTGGTTGAAGAGCGGCGAGCGCACGGCCAGCGACTCGGGGTCGTGCGCTAGCGTCAGGACATAAGTCGAGACGCCTTTGTTCGAGGGCGTCACCTGCATCGCCGCCTTCTGCTCGGGCGTCGCCGTGGCGAGATCGACGGGCGTGACATAAGGCGACCAGACTGGGACCTTTGTCGTGAAGGCGTGGACAACACCGCTCATTTTGCCCCTCCTATCGCCTGCAGCCCCCTGATGACCCGCGCCTGATAGTTCACGAAGGCGGCGAGTTCGGCGAGGCGAACAATGTCGGACTCGTCGACACCGACCAGCTTCAGCGCTTCGATGTCATGGCGCGTGGCATCGCGCGGGCGCAGCGTCAGCAGATCGGAATGCGCCACGATCGCAGCAATGCGCGTTTGTTCGACTGCCGACACTGCGTCGGCCAGTATCTCGCCGTTGCGGCGCATCAGATCGTCATAATGCGCTGCGAGCGAAGGTTGCGCGTTTTGGCGGGCCATGCGGGCCGCGAGCGCTGCGCGCAAGCCATGACTCAGCCCGCCGGCCTCCTTGGGCAGCAGAACCGCGTCGTGGCTCGCCTGGCTCAACCTCAGAATATCGGCGCGTGCCGCCAACGCCTCGGCCAATGGCGTGCCCGGTCGGATTCGAGCCATGTCTTCGATCAGCGTCACGATGCCTACTCTCGCCAAAGCGTCGACACAGTCTCACTATGCGATCTAAGCATCAAGGCCGGCTATCCATTCCAAAATGTTCGATAACGCGGCGAATCCATCACGTTTGCATGTTTGATTTGCATCAATGACTACCTAAGATCCGTAGAATGAATACATCGCCTCGTGACATCCGGCATCTCAAGGCCCTTGCGGCCAAGATGTCGGCCGGAAGCGCCAGGACACACTCCGACCGCTCTCAGCCCACCATGACGCGCCATAGCCACCGTGCAGGCAATCGCGAGGAGATGTCGCGATGAACCACGCTGTCATAGCGCCGACGGGGCTCGATGCACTGGAAGCGCGACTGGCGCAGGATCTCGCTTGGCTGGAGTTGCCGGCCAAATCCTGGGTGCCTTCGCGCGAAGTCGAGGGAGTGCGCGTTCGCGACGTCGTCATCATCGGGGCGGGAATGGCAGGCCTCGTCGCCTCGGGCATGCTGAAGCGGCTCGGCGTCGACAACCACGTCGTCTATGACCGTGCGCCCGCCGGCTCGGAAGGCCCCTGGGTGACGTACGCCCGCATGCGCACGCTACGCTCGCCGAAGCAACTCACGGGTCCCGCCATGGGCCTGCCGGCACTGACGTTCCGGGCCTATTACGAGGCCCGCTTCGGCGCAGCCGCCTGGGACATGCTCGATCGCGCACCGCGCACGGTCTGGATGGACTACCTCGTCTGGTACCGAAAAGTGCTGGACCTGCCGGTCGAGAACAGTGTCGAGGTCGAGACCATCGCGCCGCGTCCGAACGGGCTCCTGACGCTGCGTATCGCCAAAAGCGGGGGCCGAAAGCACGGTCTTGGCGCGTCACGTCGTCCTGGCGACGGGGCGCGGCGGACTCGGCGGGCCCTACCTGCCGCCGATCGCGCTGACGATAGACCGGCGGTTCCGGGCTCATACCGCCGACGCCATCGATTTCGAGGCGCTGCGCGGCAAGCGCCTCGCGGTGATCGGCGCGGGCGCTTCCTCTATGGACAACGCCGCGGTCGCGTTGGAAACCGGGTGCGCGCGGCTCGATCTCTTCATCCGCCGTTCCGACATCCCGCGGGTCAACAAGTTCACCGGCATCGGTAGCCAGGGCGTGGTCCACGGCTTCGCTGGCCTTCCAGACGAGTGGAAATGGCGCTTCCTTGACCATACGCTGCGGGCGCAGACGCCACCGCCGCGACCGAGCACGCTGCGTGTTTCAGCGCATGCCAACGCTCATTTCCACCTCGGCAGCCCCCTCCTCAAACTGGAGGAAGTGGGCGATCATATCGTCGTCACCACGCCGAAAGGCCGTTACGAGACGGACTTCATCATCTTTGGCACCGGATTTCAGGTCGACCTCTTGTCGCGACCGGAGCTCGCCGAGGTCGCACCGCAGATCCGGCTCTGGCGCGACCGCTTCCCGACGCCGACCGACATGCCCAATCCCGAGCTCGAAAGCTCGCCCGACTTGGGCAAGAGTTTCGAGTTCCTGGAGAAGACACCCGGCGCGTGTCCGACGCTGCGTCAGATTCACTGCTTCAACTTTCCGGCGACACTGAGCCACGGCAAGCTTTCGGGCGACATCCCGGCGATCAGCGAAGGCGCCGACCGGCTGGCGCGCGGAATCGTGCGCAGCCTCTTCGTCGCCGACCGGGAACAGCATTTTGAGGCCCTGAAGGCCTTCGACACGCCTGAACTGCTCGGCGACGAGTGGACCGACGCCGCCGCCACCCTCGGAGCGCCCCATGCTGCAGCTTGACACCGCCCGCCTCACCGAATTCGACAGCACCCCGGCGAGAGGACACCAGCCAGTAATGCTTGAACTCAAAGATCTAAAGCTGTCCTACGGGAACACACAGATCCTGAACGGTGTCGATCTCTCCGTGCGTCGCGGCGACGTGCTGTCAATCATTGGCCCTAGTGGGACCGGCAAGACCACGCTGTTAAAGTGCATCAACTACCTGGTTAAGCCGGCATCTGGAACCATCACGTTCGACAAGATCCGGATGGATTACCAGCGGGTGGACAAGGCCGCGATCCAGGCGATCCGGTGCCGGACAGCCATGGTTTTCCAGCAATTCAACGTCTTCAAGAACATGACGGTCCTTCAGAACGTGATGGATCCACTTGTGGTCGTGCAGCGCAAGTCCAAGGACGAGGCGCGCAAAATCGCCCTGCAAGAACTCGAACGGGTCGGCCTATCCGAGAAAATAGACAGCTACCCGTCCCAGCTCTCTGGCGGCCAACTCCAGCGCACCGGCATTGCGCGTGCGTTGGCGGTTCGACCGGATGTGATGCTCTTCGATGAACCCACGTCGTCACTCGATCCCGAACTCGTTGGTGAAGTTCTGAAGGTGATCAAGGATGTGGCATCGTCAGGAATTACTTCTCTCCTTGTGACCCATGAGATGCAATTTGCGAAGAGCATCTCGAACCGAATTATCTTCATGGATAAGGGCGTCGTCGCGGCGGATGGAAGCCCAACTGAGATATTCGATACACCCTCCAGCCCACGCCTCGCCCAATTTCTCAATTCCGAACACAGTCACCACTAAGAAAGGATTCCTAGACAATGTCTGCAATGAAATCACTTTCGCGCCGTCAGCTCGGTTTGGCGATTGTAGGTGGAGTAGCGATCGCTCTTTCAACCGCCGGGGCCAGCTATGGTCAGACCTCTGGCAGCTCAGTCCGGACGATCAAGATCGCGACGTCGGCCGAGTCAAAGCCACTATCATGGGGCGCAATCGGCGTTGAGCCGCAAGGATATGAGCCCGATGTTCTAAAAGCGATCAACGCAAAGCTGCCGCAGTACAAGTTCGAAATGGAAGGCGCTGCGGATATTGCGCAGGAGACAGGCCTCGTCACCGGGAAGTACGACATATCGACCGGGGGGTACTACAAGAATCCCGCACGCAGCAAGCAGTTCCTCATTCCGGAAAACCCAATGGGCGCCAGCTTGCTGAAGATCTATAGCCGCAAGGGTAGCAACATCAACGAATTGAAGGATTTGGTTGGCAAGCAGGTGGTACCCCTGACGGCCGGCGGAGGTACTTACAGGTACGTTACCTCGTGGCAGGCGGAAAACCCTACGTACAAGCTCGACATCACCGCATCGAACGCCGGGGTCCCGTACCCAAATCGCTTGAACGAAATTCAAAACAAAAAATACGACGCAGCTATCTTGCCGTCGAACCTGGGGCAACAAGAAGTCATCGATAATCAAAAACTCGATATCATAGCGAGCGATCCAATTTTAATTAACAATACCTACATGCTCATTCATAATGCAGAAAAGAACAAAGTTCTTGTTGATGACATCAACAAGGTCCTGAAGGAACTCAAAGACGACGGTACCCTGAGCAAAATCTCGAAGAAATGGTTCGGCGAAGATATCGTCGTATACATGAAATAAGGCGATTTTCGACAGAGTATAAACCGATAATGATCCCATACTATTCCGCGGAACCATAGCCTTGCTTATGCGTCGGACTGAAAATCATCTCTGATTTAAGTCCGACGCTCTAAAGCACTGCTGCACGTTTGGCTACCTGTATTAGAATTTCGAGAAGGAGCGTTCAAAGTGAGCCTCATGGATATGTATGCCATGATACCCGAGCTCCTCTCGGCATTGCCGCTGACGCTTGCGATCATGTTCGTTGCCCTCTTTGCCGGTTTCGTCCTGGCTTTGATCGCGACTGCATTCCGAGTTCGCAGGGTGCCCGTAATCAGTCACTTGGCCGACCTTTACGTGTCCTATGCACGCAGCGTCCCCGTCGTCCTGCAGCTTTTCGTCGCTTTCTATGGACTTCCCGTTTTGGCAGGCCTATTCGGCGTCCCGGATTTTCTGTCTGCGACGGCAGCTTCGATGTTGGGGCTGAGCCTCTACCACGGCGGCTATCTGTCAGAGGTCATGCGCCCCGCATATTTGGCAGTAGATCGCGGGCAGCATGACGCCGCGGACAGCCTGGGATATTCATTTCGGCAAAAGATCTTTCGTGTCATAGGCCCGCAGACAGTGCATATCGCATTGCCGGGATACGGAAATTCACTGATCTACATGATCCACAATGTTGCTCTTGTTATGTACATCGGCGCCGCTGACGTTATGGCAACCGCGCATTTGATCATGGAACGTGATTATAATCAGTATCAATTCCAAACATACTTGGTACTCGCCGTTATCTATTCAGCGATGTGCTTGATCGTATGGCTCGTCGTACGCTTCTTCGAGCTTCGCTCCTCGATGTACGTACCAAACGCAGCGCCGATTAAGACCACGCTCATGGCGAGCGCCTGACAGAGAGGTCGATCAGACTATGTTTGATTTGGATATTCTGCTTCCAGATTTTCGGGAAATCATGGGTGCGGTGCCCGTGACGCTCGCTATGGCGCTCCTCGTCTTCATCTTCTCGACGATCGTAGGCGGCCTATTTGCGCTCGTTGAGCATCGACAGATCCCCGGACTGCGGGAATTCGTCGTCGCCTACAAGGTCGCCTTTAAAGGCGTCCCGAAGGTGATCGTGATCTTCCTAGTATACTACAGTCTTCCTACTGTAATTCAGTTCTTCGGCTCACTTGTAGGAATGACACTCAACGGCCACTCAACATCGAATTGGGTCATCCTCGTCGTTTCTTTGATCGCCTGTATGGCCGCGTTCCAGGCGGAGATTGTCAAGGGAGCACTGAATTCCTTTGATACAGGCCAAGCAGACGCGGCTCAGTCGTTGGGCTATAAAAACAGTCAACTGTTCCGACGGATCCTGTTTCCTCAAGTAGTCGTCGCGGCAATTCCGGATTTGGCCAATTCGATCATGGTGATCATGAAGGCGTTGTCTCTTGGCTTCGCAATTGAGGTAATCGACATATTTGCGCAGTCTCAATTGACGGCCGCGCTGAATTTCTACTACCTCGAAGCCTTTCTGATTGCTGTCGTGATCTACATGGTGATCGCGTATATCGTTACACAACTTGCCGACAGGACGGAGAAAGCCCTTAGAGTATGGTAAGCGGTAGCGCCGCCGCAGCTCTCCGGAGCCAAATCCGTTCAGGTTGCAGGTAGCCTGCCGCAGCAAAGCACCTGGCACATTCGGCCGCTTTATCCCGTTGTCAGGGGGGCTCGCCTGCCGTGGCTGAGTGCCCTTACGGAGTTGGCCGGAGTACGAGAACTGCGGCTCCCAACCTGAGCCATCCAGCACTCGTAGTGTCTGCTCCTGGGCAATGCGCCAATGTCCGCAAATGGCGCATTTCGTCCAAACGAGCGGTCGGCGGGGTGCGCCACATCGCCCACTCTCACAACGTCCGGATTTTGGCATGCTGTCTGGCGGCGCGGCTTAGGGAGCGGGAGGTGGCCCTCCACGCCGTTAGGTAATAGGCCGCATCATCGCCCCCGCCGCAGAGCTTGGCGACTGTCCCGTGGTTCTATCGCTGCGTTTCCGGCCTTTTCAGATTGCAGCGGTTACGGGGAGGGAAACTGGAAGCGGTGCCAGCTGAGGCTGATGGAAATCGCGGATCAGCGCATAGCGAATGACCAGAAAGTGAGAAGGCGCTTAGACTGTGACGGCGCCAGATGCGGGCCGCCCTATTGAGCCATGCGACCCTGAGTTCAGCATTTCGCTCGTGCGTCCGTCTTCGCGACACGCGCCAGAAGATAATCGACTTCGGCCTTCGCGGTGGCGCTGAGGACCGAGCCCGGGTTGCGCTGCGCGTCACTGGCCAAGATCCCACGCTTCATCATGGTGTATTTGCGCACCGCCAGGCCTGCTCCGAGCTGCTGCTCGTAACGAATCAGGGGCAAATGCGCGTCGAAGAGGTCGTGCGCTGCTTCGCGCTCACTTTTCTTCTGCAGCTTCACCACATCAATCAGCAGCTCCGGGAAAGCATAGCCAGTCATCGCGCCGTCGGCGCCCCGCTCCATCTCAAAATCGAGGAACATTCCTCCATTGCCGGTGAGGATCGAGAGCTCCCGCAGCGAGCCTTCCATCTGATACCTGCGGAGCGTCGAAATCTTCTCCAGCCCCGGCCAGTCCTCGTGTTTCAGCATCACGCAGGATGAGTTGTCCGTAACGATCTTGCGGATCACGGCCGGCGTCATGATGACCGAAAGGGTCAACGGAAAGTCCTGGATGACGAAGGGAATGTCCGAGCCGATCGCCTCCACCGCCTGAGCATAGTACCCGGTGATCTGATCATCGGTGCGCAGCGACGAGGGCGGGGCGATCATCACCCCGGCCGCGCCAAGTTGCATCGACTGGCGCGCCAGCGTGCGCATGGCGGCAAAACCCGGAGCCGAGATGCCGACGATGACCGGCTTGCCCGGCATGTTCCTGACCGCCGCCTCGACGATGCCCAGCGATTCATCGGGCTCGAGCTTGGGTGCTTCGCCCATCATGCCGAGCACCGTCACCCCATCGGAGCCAATCTTGTCGTAGTAGGAAAACAGACTGTCGGCCGAGGCCCAGTCCACCGCGCCATCGGGCAGGAACGGTGTAGGGGCGATTGGGAAGACGCCGGAGGCGCTGGTCGTAAGGGGCATTCTGGAGTTCCTTCCGATATACGCGATCAGGCGGACGCGATGTCCATGACGTCGCAGTGCTGGAACCCGAGGGATACGGTTGCGCCGGGATGCAGGGCGGCGATCTCGTCGGACGCGTCGACCAGTGCTGCGATCTCGATGCCTTCGCGTTCGAGCATGACGCGGAAGCCGCGCCCGATGAAGCTGACGGAGCCGACGCGGGCGTCGAGGCTCTGGTCGCAACTGCCCGCCCCCGATCCGACGCAGACTTTTTCGGGACGGATGGCGATCTGGCGGCCTCCGACGGCAATGAAGTTGCATTCGCCGAGGAAGCCAGCGACGAAGCGGCTGGCCGGCCTGTCGTACAATTCGCGGGGCGTGCCCGCTTGCACGATCCGCCCCTTGTCCATCAGCGCGATCCGGTCAGAGAGGAAAAGCGCTTCCTCCTGGTCATGCGTGACGTAAACGACTGTTGCGCCCACCGCAGCATGCAGCCGCTTCAGTTCGATCTGGATCGCCTGCCGCAGGTTCTTGTCGAGCGCCCCCAACGGCTCATCCATCAGGAGGATATCGGGACTGATCACCAGCGCCCTGGCCAAGGCAACGCGCTGCTGCTGTCCGCCGGAAAGCTGGCGCGGCAACCGCTCGCCATAGGCGCTCAGATCGACCAATGACAGCGCCTCGGAGACGCGTGCGTCGACATCCCGCTTCGAGACCTGCCGCATTTCCAGGCCGAAGGCGATGTTGCGGCGCACGCTCATATGCGGGAAGAGCGCGTAATTCTGGAAGACCATGCCGATATTGCGCTTCGAAACCGGCACCGGACCGATGTCGGCGCCGCCGACCAGGATCTGGCCGGCATCGTAGGTCTCGAAACCAGCGATGGTCTTCAGCAACGTCGTCTTGCCCGATCCGGAAGCCCCCAGCAGCGTGCAGAATTCACCGGCGGCGATCTCCAGGGAGACGCCGTCAAGCGCGAGGGTCGTGCCGTAGCTCTTGCCGAGCGAGCGGATCGAGACGGCTTTTCCTAAGGCAGCGATGCTCATGATGTCTTGCGCTTCGAAACGAGGAGATTGATGCCGAGCACCAGGACCGTGACCAGGATGATCAGGCAGGAGGCGGCGATGATCGTCGGATCGATCTCGTGAGCGACGCCTTCATACATCAGCTTCGGCAGGGTACGGCTGCGGATATTGGTCAGGAACAGCGCGATCACCACATCGTCGAACGAGGTGATGAAGGCGAAGATCGCGCCTGCGGCGATACCCGGCGCGATGCCCGGAAGCATCACGCGGCGGAACATGGCGGCCCAAGAGGCTCCGAGGCCCAGCGCAGCGAGCTCCAGATTTGGGTCGAAGGATTTCAGCGCGGCCCGCACGGTGATGAACACATAGGGCGTCGCGAGCACGACGTGTCCAAGCGTGACGGCCCAGATCGAACCGACGAGCCCGGTCGGCGCGAGCAGGTAGTAAAGACCGACGGCCAGGATGATGACCGGCACGATCATCGGCAGGATGAAAAGGGTCTCGACCGTGCTGCGCCAACGCGGCTTCATGCGTGACACACCCAGAGCGGCAAGCGTCCCCAGCGTGACCGAAATCACGACGACGAGCGCGGCGATCTGCAGCGAACGTGTCAGTGCCGCGACCCATTTGCTCGTGCTGAAGAAGCTCTCGTACCAGACGAGGCTGTAGTTCTCGGGCGGGAAGCTAAGGAAGGGCGAGGAGCCCAGGCTCATGGGAAAGACGATGACGATCGGCGCGATCAGGAAGGCACCGATCAGTCCCGCGCAAAGGATGGCGAGCCAGCCGCCAGGCGAGCGACCTCGCGAGGTTACGGTGAAAGGTTGACCGGCTTTTCCACCGCCGCCCTCGATAAGTCGCTCAAGACCGAAAAAGCGCTGGAACAGGACAAGCATCGCGATTGTCGCGACCAGCAATACGCTGGCGAGCGCCGCGGCGAAGGGCCAATTCAGTTCGGTGTTGATGTTGGTCGCGATCATCTGCGCGATCATGGTCTGACCGGGCCCGCCCATCAGGGCTGGCGTCAGATAGAAGCCGATTGCGTTCATGAAGACGATCATCGCTCCCGCGACGACGCCCGGCGCCGTCAATGGCAGTATGATGCGACGGAAGATAGTAAGTGGCCCGGCGCCGAGGCCTTCCGCGGCCTGGACTGTCGAAAGCTCGAGATTTCGGAAGGCAGCATAGAGCGGCAGCACGATGAACGGCATGAGCACATGTGTCATCCCGATCAGCACGCCGGATAGATTGTAGATGAACGCGATGGGCGTGGAGATCAGACCTGTGCCCATCAGGAGCTTGTTTATCACCCCATTGCTCTGCAGCAGAATGATCCAGGCCGTGGTGCGCACCAGCGCGCTTGTCCAGAACGGCAGCAGCACCAGCAACATCAACAAGGCCCGCATGCGTGGCCCGACCGTCGCCATGACATAGGCGAGCGGATAGCTGGCGAGGACAGCAAGCACCGTGACAAGGCCGGCAATGCCGAGTGTCGTGGCGAGGACGGAGCGGTAGACCGGAACCTCGACCATCCGTCGGAAATGCGAGAGCGTGAAGCCAGCCTCGCCGAACGCGAGTTTGAGCAGCGATAGGACCGGGACAGCGAACAGCACCCCGAGCACGATGGCGAAGGGCAGTAGCCCGAGCCAGACCGGGAAGCCACGCCCCACTGCCGCGGGACGGGGGGCCGATGCGGAGGGGGACGTCGTCATGCCGGTCAAGCGACGAAGAGCTGGCGCGGGAAGTTGGTCAACCGCTCGCAACCCTCCTCCGTGACGGTGATGGTCTCGGACATGCCGAAGCCCTTCGCCAGCACATACGTGTGGAAGGTCATGCCGGGCTCGAAGCGCCAGGTCGCGGTCGGCTCCGCCTCCAGCGGCTCGCCCCCATTGGGCTGCAGCATCAGTCCCACGGAGTAGAACGTCTTGTTGGTATAGGTTTCGCGCAGGCCAGCGGAGAGTACACCCTCGCGATAAATCGAATCCGGCACCGTCGCGGCGACGCCTGGCTTCACGGCGGCGATGGCGGCGTCCTGAATCGCGATCAGTTTGGCAACGATCGCGTGCTCCTCGTCAGTTGCCGAGGCGACCTTGATTGGGCGCATGAAGCGCGCATGGTAGTGGCGCACATTCGGCGTCGTCTCTAGCTGGACGATGTCACCGGTAGCGAGCACACGATCGGAATAGCCGCCATGCAGGTGATATGCGCGCTCGCCGGACGACAGCACGCCTGGTCCAGGCAGGTCGCTGCCGGCGCGGATCATTGCCGCGCAGATCTCAGCAGCCATCTCGCGCTCAGTCGCCCCGGCCTTGGACGAGGCTATGCCCGCCGCCATGCCGACCTCCGCCGCCTTACCTGCCGCGCGCTGATACGCGATCTCCGCGGGCGACTTGATGAAGCGCATCGCCGTGGTGAATCGTGAGGCGTCGCTCCAGATGGTTTCGGGCAGCGCCGCGCGCAACGCGTCGTAACGCGATACACTGAGCGTCCACGCCTGCATTTCGACCGCGAGTTTTGCCTGGGCGCCAACCGTCTCGGTAATTGCACGTGCCGCGACCGCAATACGGTCGTCGGAATCCGTCCACATCACCCGCTTCGGAAACACGCAGGTCGCGTCGAGATAATATTCCTCAACATCCCGGCAGAACAGAACGGGGTCGCCGTCGAGTGGGATTACCGCGAACTGGAAGCTCGAATATCCGCGCGTGAAGAAGCCGGTGAGGTAGGTCACGGTTTCGGGCAGGAAGGCCACGAAGGCGTCGCGCCCGGTCCGCGCCAACTCGGCGCGGACTTTCTCGACCCGCGCGAGATAGTCCTCGCGCGGGAACCAGGGGGAGGCAATCGACATCGTCATTCCTTCAACATGGCAGTGTAGGCCTCGGTCACCTTCGCGCCGTTGTCCGCCCACCACTCGATGTCGAGGAACAGCGCGTTCTTCAGCCGCTCCGGCGTGGAAGGAAGGTTCTCGGCCCGTGCAGCGGGAATAGAGGCCCAAGCCTTTTCAGTGGTCGGCCCATAAGCGACGTATTCAGACAGGCGGGCGTTGTTCTCCGGCTTGGCGATGTAGTTCAGAAAGGCGACGGCCTCGGCCTTGTTGGGAGCGCCCTTCGGGATCATGAAGAAACCGACCTGAGGGATCTGCTGCTCCCAGGCCATGGCGATCGGCAGCTTGGACTCGATGCCGGATTGGAAGCGGCCGTTCCAGCCCAGAGCCATGACAACCTCGCCCGATCCAAGCGCCTGGACCGGCTGCGCGCCGCTTGCCCACCAGACTGCGACGTGGGGCTTCAACGCGCGGATCTTGTCGAGCGCACGCTTGAGGCCGGCCTCAGTCGAAAGTGTCTTGTAGACATCCGCCATCGGGACGCCGTCGGCGAGCAACGCCGCCTCGATGACCGTCTCGGGCTTGTCGGGAAGGGTTCGCTTGCCCGGGAACTTTGCCGTGTCCCAGAAGTCTGCGAAACTCTTGGGCTGCGCTGCGCCTGCCGGGAAGGCCTTGGTCGAGAAGCCAATGAGCGTAGAAAAAATCTCCGAAGCGACACCATAGTCATTGCGCGCGCCTTCGATGATGTGATCCGTATTGACCATGTCGGGCGTGATTTTTTCGAACAGCCCCTGGCGGACGCCGCGCATCAGCCCGCCACCGCCGGCAGTGACGATGTCCCAGCTGACGGATTTGGTTTCGACCATTGCCTTGATCTTGGCGGTCTCCGGCCCGGTATCCTCTTCGACCTTGATGCCGCTCTCTTTGGTAAACGGTTGAATCCAAGCCTTGCGGATTGCCTCCTGATAGGCACCGCCCCAGGAAGAAAAGGTCATCTCCTTGGCGCTGGCGAACCCCGGGGCGAACAGCGCCAATGCTGTGGCCGCGACGATGAGCTTTTTCATAACCCTCTCCTCTTTGCCGAAGGGCGGTTTAGGCGGCGGTTGCGCCGCAAAGTGCGGCGAATTTGCTAAGCATGGTCTTGGCCGGCAGGGCCTCGTCGGCGGTTGCCTTCAGATCCTGGATATCGGCACCGTCGCGTTCCATCGTGGCGCGACTCTGCTCGAACCAGAGCTGCGCCTGCGCCTTCGTGATCTCGGGATGGCCCTGGATGCCCCAGACTTTGCGATCCCGAAAACGCCAGATCTGATTGGGGCAGAGGTCGCTGGACGCCAAGATCCGCATGTCTGGGTGGTCGGCGCGCACCTCGTCGTTGTGCCAGACGAACATGTAGACCCGCTCGCCGATCTCATCGGCGATGGCGTCGGTTTTCGCTTCCGGCTTAACGTCGAGCCACTTGTTGCCGACTTCGCAGAACGATCGGCGGAACACCTGATCGCGCCCGCAGAGTGCCGAGGCGAGGATTTGGCTGCCGAAACAGACGCCGAGCATGGGGATGCCGAGGGCATCGGCCTCCCGGATCAGATCGTGCTCGCGATTGATGAATGGAATGTCCTCGTACGCACCGTGGGGACTTCCGGAGAGGAATATGCCGTCATATCCGTCCAAGGTTTCGGGGAAGTCACCGTTGAAAACCCAACGAGCGTCGACGTCGAGGCCCCAGGCCTCAAAGCGTTCGGGCAACTTTGCCACCGACTCCTGCCTTGGGCCATTCTGCAGGAAAAGCATACGTCCGCTCATGACGTCGATCCTTGGTTCTTTCGGTCGCCGCGTGTGCCCGCCGGTGGGTCGTACGCCAGCGTGCCGGCGAGCAGGTCGAGGATTCCCTGGCGCGTATTGTCGAGATGGACCGTCATCGCCCGGGCAGCCGCATCGCCATCGCCTTGTTCCAAGGCTGCGACGATTGCGAGATGCTCATCTTTCCCCGGGGCGAAACGGCGAGGTATGCGAGCCAGTCCGAACATGCGGGTGCGCTCACGGAGGTCCTTGACGAGCCGAGCCATCATCCGGTTGCCACTTGCCTCTGCAATCGACAGATGGACGAGGTCATCGACGGTCCAATGGCGATCGTGAGATACCTCGCGCGGGTCGATCATCCCCTCGATGGCGGCACGCAATTCGACCAGCCGCGATGGCGCCATGTGGCCCGCTGCAAGCCGCGCGGTCTCGCCTTCGATGAGGCGGCGCGTCGCGAGAATCTCCATCACATCCTCGAACGAAACGCTCTGGACGGTGAGTATTCGCTTGTCGCGGCGCAGATAGCCTTCTCCCGCAAGGCGGCCGAGCGCCTCGCGAACCGGTGTTCGTGAGAGCCCGAGCTGTTCGGCAAGCTTGCGGTCCTGGACCACTGTGCCGCCCGGCAGCTCGCCGGCAAATATCATGCGCCTGATCTCGTGCATCGCGCGCACTGCGAGCGATTCATCAGGGAGCGCTTGGCCCGAGGAATGTACGGTCATCTCCATGTGGGATACTTTTGGTATACCAAGCATCCGGGTCAAGCGAGCCGCTGCAAAAATGAGCAGCACCGGCGCCTAACTTTCGATCACTCCCTTAAGTTTGAGGGCAGATCACGAGCATTCAACGGCGCTCACTTCCGACGAGATCGACCTCAGTCGAGAAGTTCCCAGGGCGCTGATCGATTGTGCCACCAATTGCAGACGCTGCTAGTGCCGCCGCATCGGCCCGTTAATCGCGAGAGCGGTGCCACGTCGCCTTGCGGTATTGCCGCCACGCCGCCGTTCGCATGTTTCGGAGCCGGTGGCTCTTGACGAGCATCTCTACCGTTTTCCGATGTCGCCGAGTGCCGCCCGGCTTCTAGATCGAACTCATAGCGGGAGGGCTCCTTGACTCTCGCGGCGGCCGCGCGCCTAGCTCCCGCCATCAGTTGGCACTCATAGATCGAAACTGCTAACGGGTACCCCTTGCGAGCCCGTTGAATGACGCTCGCACCGAAATCCTACCTATAGGAAGACAGAACCATGAAGTTCCGTCCGCTGCATGACCGCGTCGTGGTCCGTCGCCTTGATGGCGAAGAGAAGACCAAGGGTGGCATCATCATCCCCGAAACCGCCAAGGAAAAGCCCCAAGAGGGTGAAGTCGTCGCCGTCGGCCCTGGCGCCCGCGACGAAGCCGGCAAGCTCGTTACCCTGGACGTCAAGAAGGGCGATCGCGTCCTCTTCGGCAAGTGGTCGGGCACCGAGGTCAAGATCGATGGCCAGGATCTCCTGATCATGAAGGAATCCGACATCATGGGCGTCGTCGGCTGAACGCCACGCGACCTCCATTTCCCGTTTTCATTAAGGAGTAGCTCGCATGGCTGCTAAAGACGTCAAGTTCTCCACCGACGCGCGCGACCGGATGCTGCGCGGCGTCGAAATCCTCAACAACGCCGTCAAGGTCACGCTCGGTCCCAAGGGCCGCAACGTCGTGATCGACAAGTCGTTCGGCGCTCCCCGCATCACCAAGGACGGCGTCACCGTCGCCAAGGAGATCGAGCTCGCCGACAAGTTCGAGAACATGGGCGCCCAGATGGTGCGCGAAGTCGCTTCGAAGCAGAACGACCACGCCGGCGACGGCACCACCACGGCCACCGTTCTGGCCGCCGCGATCATGCGCGAAGGCCTGAAGTCGGTTGCCGCCGGCATGAACCCGATGGACCTGAAGCGCGGCATCGACCTCGCGGTCGAAGCCATCGTCACGGACCTGAAGAAGAACTCGAAGAAGGTCACCTCGAACGCGGAAGTCGCGCAGGTCGGCACCATCTCGGCCAACGGCGACGAGTCGGTCGGCAAGATGATCGCCACCGCGATGCAGAAGGTCGGCAACGAGGGTGTCATCACCGTCGAGGAGGCCAAGACCGCCGAGACCGAGCTTGATGTCGTCGAAGGCATGCAGTTCGACCGTGGCTATCTCTCGCCCTACTTCATCACCAATGCCGAGAAGATGGTTGCCGAGCTCGAGGACCCCTACATCCTCGTTTTCGAGAAGAAGCTGTCGTCGCTCCAGGCGATGCTGCCGATCCTCGAGGCCGTCGTTCAGACCGGCAAGCCGCTGCTGATCATCGCCGAGGACGTGGAAGGTGAGGCTCTCGCCACCCTCGTCGTCAACAAGCTCCGTGGCGGCCTGAAGGTCGCGGCCGTCAAGGCTCCGGGCTTCGGCGATCGCCGCAAGGCCATGCTCGAGGACATCTCGATCCTGACCGCCGGTCAGCTGATCTCGGAAGACCTCGGCATCAAGCTCGAGACCGTGACGCTCAACATGCTCGGCCGCGCCAAGAAGGTGCGTATCGAGAAGGAGAACACCACGATCATCGACGGCGCCGGCCAGAAGAAGGACATCGAGGGCCGCGTTGCGCAGATCAAGGCGCAGATCGAGGAGACCTCGTCTGACTACGACCGCGAGAAGCTCCAGGAGCGTCTGGCCAAGCTCGCCGGCGGCGTCGCGGTGATCCGCGTCGGCGGCGCGACCGAGGTCGAGGTCAAGGAGAAGAAGGACCGCGTCGACGATGCCCTGAACGCGACCCGCGCTGCGGTCGAAGAAGGCGTCCTGCCGGGTGGCGGCGTCGCGCTCCTGCGCGCCCTGTCGACCGTCAAGGCGATCAAGACCGCCAATGACGACCAGAAGACCGGCGTCGAGATCGTCCGCAAGGCGATCATGTCCCCTGCCAAGCAGATCGTCGACAACGCCGGCGATGACGGCGCTGTCGTGGTCGGCAAGCTGCTCGAGTCGAAGGACTACGCCTACGGCTACAACGCCCAGACCGGCGAGTACGGCGATCTGGTCAAGATGGGCATCATCGACCCGACCAAGGTCGTGCGCACGGCGATCCAGGACGCGGCTTCGATCGCCGGCCTGCTGATCACCACCGAGGCGATGATCGCCGAGCTGCCGAAGAAGGACGCCATGCCGGCTATGCCGGGCGGCGGCGGCATGGGCGGCATGGACTTCTGATCGTCCAGGCCTCTCTCTACCCCTCCAAGGAAGGCCCGGCGCAAGCCGGGCCTTTTTCGTTTCGACAGCACCGATATTGGCGAGGTTGGCCGAGGCGAACTGGCAGCCGCCCGGTGTCCTACTAATTACCGGCGGAGCCCCGCCACATCGCAGAGCCAGCAGCCCCGACCGCGCCCGGCTCCGCTGCGTCGACCTCGGCCAGCCAGTGCATCGAGATCAGGAAGTCGAGCATCAGCGCGTCATACTCGACCTGGCCGCCCAGGATCTCGCTTCCGCGCCTGTCGCGCGGCTCATCGTCGACTTCCTTCCTATTGCGAGTGGCGCACCACAGCCCGCCGCCCATCGGCGTCTCCTCGATCTTGTCGTTTTTGATCGCGATTTCGATGAGGAGGGGGAGTGTCGACTCCGCTCGCGATGGAACTGTTTCGTTGGACAGGCGCGCGAACACATCGCGTCAGGAAAGGTAGACCTCGCAAGTAAGGGGACCTTGAGGATCGTCATGGCCGTCGGACGCGACAGCATCGTCGCCATGTCGAGCGACTATGCTCATGGGAACCGCTTGGACCAGTTGATTGCCGATACGATCGACCGTGCCCACAGCCTCCTCGAGACCGGCGCCTCGGCAGCCGACGCGCTCGCGTCGTTCTCCGGCGACCGTGCGGTGCGGATCATGTCGATCCACAAGAGCAAAGGCCTCGAATTCGAAACGGTTTTCGTACTTGGCGTCGAGAAGCAGTCCTTTTGGGGTAACCAAGACGAAGAACGTTCGACCGACTTCGTCGGCATTTCGCGAGCCAAGAAGCAATTAGTTCTCACGATCTGCGACCAACGCTCACCGCCCGCAGGAGCGAACAACTGGCGGGTTCACCGGACGCCGCACGGCGAGTTCCTCGGTTACGTCTAGACTCCGGCATCGCTCAAGCTTGGCAGCGTACACGCTTCAATTGCGACTGCGCTTTGCCGTTCAATCGCGTCGTTTTCATCCGTTGATCTAGGTTTGGCTCCCGCTCCACGCCTGCGCTGGGTCCGAGACCAAAATGACCTTGTTGCTAGTTTCGCAACGAAGAGTCATGATGATGGTGGTGCTGGGCGGTGGCCGCCGCCCAGCACCGTCTTCGTCAAAGCATGAAGAAATGGGCCGCGAAACGCATGCTAAATGCGTTTCCGGTCTTTTTCATTCGCAGGTCGAACTTAAACGGCCAGATCATCCACTACCTCCTTTCCGCCGCATCAAGTCCGAACTGTTCGGACGAGTTCTTTGCGCGACAGAATCATTATGCATCCGACTGGGTCGTTTCGTCGAGTATTAGTGCGCCGCAAACCCTGTGGACACGACATCTTGTATGTATCGGTAGGTTTTGGGGATAAACTACATGCTTGCAGCCAACATTTTGAAATGACGAGTGTTTTCGGCCCGCAGAGTAGCGATGAGATCCCATTATTCTTCGCCAGAAAGCATAAGATTCGCGACGCGTACGGTTACCTATGCGTCAGCGCGGCGAAGGCCGAAGTGAATTAAGAGAGCGCCTTTGTTCATTGGGCTAAGGGCTTGAATAGAAGGCGTTAAGTACTGAACGTTCCCAGTCAGCCGCGGATCTGGAAACGCGTGCTTTCGCACGCTGGTAGGTTCGCGAAGGCGAAGAACGTTTACGGCGGAATAGCGGGATAGCCCCAGATCCGAACGTGATCTCGACAACGTTCCGGAAAAGCCACAGCGCGGACCGCCTCAACTGCGTCGATAGCGGCACGTTCCATCGGGACGGCAAGGCGATCCGCATTGCTGACATTGATGCTCCCGAAACGGGAGGCGCTTAGTGTCCCGAGAAAGCGGCTTTGTCGACCCAATAGCAGCTGAGACAGGCCGTAAGCCCAACGTCCGCTTCTCGGCAACCATCCAGTGTCTGCAAATGGCGCATCGCGGCCGGTCCGGCACGGCCACGATCGTTTCAACCCGCGACGCATATGGGATCCGGATCGGCTGGTCTTAGACGTTGGGGCACAGCTCCGGCGAGGGCATCAGGGCAGCGGTCAGTCGCTGAATGCGTGATTGCGAGCAACGGCTCTAATGGCGTCGGTTGTGACTGGCACAGCCAAGTCGAGCACGCCCCGCGGCAAGGCGATGAAGATGTCCTGCGACTTCACCGGCGGGAGGTGGTTTAGGTGGCAGAGCCGACCGGTGGCCAACGCATCGTCAACGAGTTTCAGCGGCATGATGCCAATTCCTGCGCCTGCGGTGACCAATCGCACTATCGCGGACATGCTGTTGCACATGCTGAAGGACGGTGGCTCCAGACCGTACTCCCTGAACCATTCAGCGGTGATCGTTCCGAGATTGGAAGGGGGTGGAGTGATAAAGATCCGCTGCTGAGTGATATCCGACGGTTCGCGTATCGTCTCTGCCGCGGCTGGGGCGCTGACCCAACCGACCGCTTGTCCACCGAGTCTATCATAGCGTAGGTCGGGTAGGATAGGCGGGCTCGAAACCACCGCTACGTCAAGTTCCCCGGCCTCGAGCTTGAGTGTCAACGTATGGCTCAGGTCGACGACGACTGACACGTCGAGATCAGGATGCCGTTCTGCGAGATCGCGTAGCAACTCGGGCAGGCAGACGGCGGCGAATGCGTCCATAACGCCGAGCCGCAGGAGGCCGGTCGCCGATTGGCCCGCCCGCATCTGGTGCTGCATCTCTTGCGCCAGCGTCAGCAGGCGCTCGGCGTTGACAAAGAATGCCTGGCCCTGGGGCGTCATGCGTATCGGCTGGCTGCTCCGGGACAGCAACGAACGGCCGAGCTGTCGTTCCAGCTCCTTGACGCGATACGTCACGGTCGGCTGGGCAAGCCGCATCCGTTCTGCAGCGGCATGGAAATTGCGCAGCTTCGCTACCCAATAGAAAGCTTCGATGAGCTTCAGATTTAACATGCCGGAAGCGATCAGGTTTCTTGATCAAGCTAACGGCATTTTCGATTGGAATCCAGCGAAGCCGCGCGACTAGGGTGACGGATCGAGCGATCAACCGGATCGAGGTTCCCGTGCCCAGCCTACCCGCATCTGTACTCAGCGATGTTCCTTCGGCGGTGCGCGCCACCATCCTCGAAGACCTCCCGGAGATCGCCGGCATCGTCAATGACGAGCTGCGCGAAAAGGTCATTCAGGCGTGGGCGTTGTCCCTTCGCGACTCGTCGTTCGCACGGATCTCCGACATTCCCGGCGAAGGCGCCCCCAACCACTTTGTGCTGAAGGCCGGCAGCCAGGAGCTGCATCTGCGCGGCGTGGCACGGCTTGCCGTCAATACCGTCGACGAGTTCCGCCGCACTTTCCCGCATGTCGAAGTCGACCGCGACATCGTGCTGGCCGGCGCGCTCTGCCATGATATCGGTAAGTGCTGGGAATGCGACCCAGCCAATCTGGAGCGCTGGCAGGCGAGACCGGACCGGACCGGCTATCCGTCGCTGCGCCATTCCGTCTACGGCGCTCATATCTGCCTCGCCGCCGGCCTGCCCGAGGCCATCGCCCATATCGCGCTGGGTCACTCGATGGAAGGGCAGCACATCAAGCTGAGCACGGAATGCATGATCGTCCGCTGGGCCGACAACACCTGGTGGTACAGTGCCGCGACGATGGGACTGTGCCATCCGGACAGTCTCGGGGCGGCCGGGCCGATGATGACGCCGCGTCCCCTGATGTGAACCGCAGATCATGACCGGCTATATCCTCACTTTCGGACCGGTCCTACAGCGCTGGCCGCTCCTACTGGAGGGACTGACGCTCACCCTTCTCCTGACGGCCATCGGCGTGGTGATGGGCACTGGGCTCGGCCTGTTGCTTGCCTTGGCGCGCCGGGCGGATGCTTGGCCGCTGCGCTGGCTCTCGCGGGCCTATGTCGAGATTTTCCGCAACACCCCGCTGCTCGTCCAGCTCTTTGTCGTCTTCCTCGGCTTGCCTTCGATCGGAATACGGCTGTCGCCGGTGGCGGCCGCGGCTCTCACCCTGGTGCTGAACAACGCCGCGTACACCTGCGAAATCATCCGCGCCGGTCTTGCAGCTACCCCGGTTGGGCAGATTGAAGCGGCCAAGAGCCTGGCGCTCCGGCCTTGGCAAACGCTGGCCTTTGTCGTGCTGCCGCCGGCGCTGGCGCGCATCTACCCGGCCCTCGTCAGCCAGAACGTCCTGCTGATGCTCTCGACGGGCATCACTTCGGCCATCGGCACACAGGAACTCACGGCTGCGGCCTCCGACATCAACTCGGACACGTTCCGTAGCATCGAAGCCTTCGCGCTCGCCGCAGCGTTCTATCTCGCGCTGAATTATCTGCAGCGTTTGCTGCTATGGGCTCTGGGCCGCCCTCTGTTCCGAAGCACGAACTGGGCCTGATCATGCGCAGCTTCGGCCCCAATGAAATGGTCTACATCGTTCTGGCGGCCCGCTGGACTGTTCTGCTCGCCACGTGCGCACTGGCGGGTGGAGTTGTATTCGGCGCCCTGCTGACGGCGGTCGGACTTGCGCGTCACTCGGTGGCGCGCAACGGCGTCACGATCTTCGTACAATTCGTCCAGGGAACGCCGCTGCTGATACTGCTGTTGCTCGCCTATTTCGGGCTGAGCGCCATAGGCCTCGAACTCGGTGCCCTGCTGTCCAGCGCGCTCGCGTTGACGCTCTACGCTGGCGCCTATTTCTCGACGATCTGGCGTGGCGCCATCCGCGCAGTCGGCTCCGGACAGTGGGAGGGGCGACTGCGCTTGGGCTGAACCGCTGGCTCAGATTCCGTCTCGTGATCTTCCCGCAGGCGCTAAGGATGGCGCTGGCGCCGACATGCGGGTTCACAGTCCAGCTCATCAAGAACACCTCGCTCGCCGCGCTTGTCGGCTTCGTCGAGCTGACTCGCGCCGGGCAAATCGTGAGCAACGCCACCTTCCAGCCGCTACTCGCATTCAGCGTGGTGGCGGCCGCTTATTTCGTGATGTGCCTGCCATTCACGCTGCTGTCCGAATGGTTGGAGCATCGACATGCCCATCCATAGCAAAAGGGGAGCCGATCCAATGTTGAACGTCTTTGGGAGATTTGCGCGTAGCTCGGCCGCTGCGCTGCTGTTGCTCGCAATGGGACCGGTTGCCGTCAATTCTCAGACGCTGGACGCCGTGCTGAAGCGGGGAAGAATTCTCGTCGGCGTCAACATCGCATCTCCTCCGTTCGGAACGACCGATGCCAAGATGGAGCCGGACGGCTACGACGTCGACATCGCGAAGATGTTGGCCAAGGACCTCGGCGTGCAACTGGAAATCGTCTCGGTCACCAACGAGAACCGGATTCCGACGCTGCTGACCGGCAAGGCCGATGTGATAGCAGCCACGCTGCAGATCACCCCCGAACGGGCAAAGTCAGTCCTCTTTACGTCGCCCTACGGCATGCACCAGTCGATGGTGATCGGACCGCCGGAGCTCAAGGTCACGAATCTCGCCGATCTCGCCGGCAAGCGCGTCGGCGTCTCCCGCGGCTCGGCTTATGCAAACATCCTGGCCCAGGCGAATATCCCCGGAATGCAGCTTGTCCAGTTCGCCGACGATAGCGCCAATCTCAACGCGCTCGTCGCCGGTCAGGTCGACGCCGCCGGAACCGTGTCCTACCTCGCCGCGGAACTGAAGAAACGGTACCCAGAAAAGGGCTTCGAGCAGAAGGTCAAGCTGACGGACAACGTCTATGCGATGGGCGTTCGACGCGGCGATTTCGATTTCCAGCGGTGGGTCAACACATTCCTGTTCGTGAACATCCTCAACGGCAAGATTGGCCAGACCTACGAGAAATGGATGGGTGACGCCTGGAAGACGCTGCCGCCGTTCTGAAAGAGGCCCGAGAGTGCTGCGGTATAACAGCAGTTGAGGGGCCGCCTGGGGATAATCCCGTGCGGCCATCAACTACCGAGCCCGGCATGTCTGGACATGCGATTTTGAATGTCCGCTTGTTGGTAGCCATCTGAAGTCCGCTGCTGGCGCTGGGCTGCCCCGATTAGTCCACATTGTGGATTATCCAACATGGCGAGTGGAATATTCGACAGTAGGGTTGCACCCGGCTTGCGCCTCACCAGTCATGGGCGCGTCGAAGCGTGAGCTAGAGTCCGCGAATCCCAAAGGCGCGTCGGTAGAGCCGGCTCCGGATGCAGCACGAACTCGAGGATATTCTTCGACCAGCCGCAAGCCGAGGCCGCGACCCAGCCGATATCGGGAAGCATGATCTGAAGTCCTGCTCATCGCTTCCGTGCCGGCGATGCCCTCGTCAAAGCGCAATCTGGCGCGTCGGGTCGAGAGATCCACGAGCGTGCAGGAGCTGAAAACGCCCGTCGTGCCACAAGAAGCTACTGACCTGGATGGGCCGGAGTCTCGATGCTGCTCACCTTCGTGGCGTTCCTCGTCTGCTTCGAATTGCCCCGCGAGCAGGAACGCTTACGCGAGGGACCGCGGGTGGGCGCTTTTGCAGAAACGGACCCTTCCGGGGCGGAAGGAGGCCGGGCGACCATCTACTAACAACCGCCCGGCCAGTCACGCGCGGGCCGGGGAGGAGAAACCGGCGCGGTAGGCCTCGAGTGAGAATGCTCGTGGAATTGAGCGAGGAGGTCAATGGCGCGCCTCGCTGCGCCACAGGTTGAAGTCCTTCGGAGCGCCACGCCGAGGCCGATGACCGGACGGGGGGCGGGCGCAGAATGCCCTGCTGCGCGAGTTGAGAAAGCGTCGGGAACTAATGCCCCTCAGGCCCGCAGCAGCGCGGTCGACAGTTCCGCCACCCCTGCTCGAATTCACCAATTCTTAACCTTGAGGGCGCCCCCTTGTCGTCGTCCATCAGAGCTGGGGGCTCGGAGAGGACCGTGACCATGCCCGACCTAGACCTGGATCACGCCGTCGTGGAGCAGCTCGTCGGCCTGCCTGTTGCCGACGTCGAGCGTGACCTGATTTTGGCGACGCTGCGGGAGACAGGGGGCAACCGCACCCATGCGGCGAACATGCTCGGCATCGCCATCCGCACGCTGCGCAACAAGATCAGCGCGTATTCTGCCAACGGCCATGACGTGCCCGACCCGCCGCAGCCAGCGGCGCAATGAGCAGCGGCATGTCTCTCCATCCGTCAGACGCGGCATCCGCCGGAAATCTCATTTCGACGTCGACAATGGCGGGTCTGTTGCGATGTCTTGTACAAAAAGGTGTGCTGGAACCGGATGACATTCGCGAGATCTACGAAACCGCGCTCCTGCTTCTGGAGCAGCAGCAGGGCAGCCTAGCGGTGAAGCGGGAGGTGTTCATGGCCGCACGGACTGTCTTGGAAAACGGCCTTCAACCACGCGGATGAGGAGAGCGGGAGTTATCGAGCCGATGCCGAAGCATCCAGGCTGGCCCCATCATCTCGCTCCAGCTCATGAACGATCTGACGCGGCGTCGGGCGACCGATCCAAATTTGGCTTGCATCGCGCATTCATCGGGCGGGTTCGACTCCCGCCGCCGCACCAAAGACCCCAACCGGCTAGCCGGAGGCGGCAAACCTCCGTCAGGCTCCCGGAGTTCGAGGGCGCAATGCAATCGAGACGCTCGGTCGAGTCGGAAGCCGCACAACGTTCGTAGGCCGTGCGGCTCGTTCGGTGAGGGCCACCGCCTCTAGCAGAAGCTCGATAGCACGCCGCAGCCGATCGTCTTCTGGGCAGTCATCCTCAAGTGTAAGGAACGCGTGCATCAGGAAGGCTCTGCATTGGCGATAGTTGCTCATGGCGGGCAAGATGTCGCCGAGAGATGAATGCCCGGCAAAGTGATTCAGCGCAATTCGATCCACCAGGCATGGTTCACTCTTAGTCCACCAATTCGCTAAGCATCTTCATTTCGCGGACGAGCCCCGAACTATGCAGAGCCGCAGCGCCGTCATGTCGCCGGGGATCGGATGCTTGACAAGGACGGCCAGGGCGCCAACTTGAAGCGTGACCTTCCTTCGAGCTCGGGCTGTGTATGGCGTGGCTGGCCACGGCGGGCTGACGATCTGCTGCGACGCCTTCGCTCCCTTCCTGCAGCCCGATACGCCCCGTTCACAGGCGGTAAAGTGGCTGTTTGCGCCCGGTCTGCCCCGTGACGCGGCCCCCATGCTGTTCGGGCAGAGCCGTTTCGTGCAGCGCTTCCCGCTGTACCTGGACGGCCTCTATCCGCCGCATCGGGCCGACGACGGCGCCCCAGGCCCTGCAAGGACAAGGCAGGCTGCACTGGGGGCAACGGTGCGGGGCGGGATGATCGAGGACAATACCGACGATATCGGGCAACCGACGGTGCGGATCGGTTCGGTCACCTGGGCTGCAGATCCGGCCATGCTGGGCGCAACCGACAAGATCTCCCGGATCGTTGGGCAACTCGCCATCGACGGCCGTCCGATTGCCTTGAGCCTGGCGATCTCGCCAGGGGGCGAGGGCGTGACGCTCGAGATCAGGTTCAGGGGCGAAGGCGAGGCCGAGCTCGGCGTGCCCCGCATTCGCCGGACCGGAGATCGCTCGGGGGAGCCGATGGACATGGTCGGCCGCAGGCAGACCAATGGCGTTTCTCTTCATCCCCGCGGCTGATCCGCAGTCGCTTCGGAATATCACGAACGCCATATTGCAAGGGCAATGGATCGACGTGCCGGTCCGGCGCACGAGCGAAACCCGCTACATCTTGACGATGGAACTGGCCCGCACTGGTCAGGCGCTGCTCAAGCGTGCCTTCGCAGATTGGAATCTGCCGGGTGCTCCTCCGTGAACAACTAATTGTCGCACCGCGAGACCTGCAGGTGGGGTGAACGTCTCAAATAGCCGGGAGGATCCCATGCGCGCCCTCGCGACGCTGCCGGTCATCGTGCTGATCGGATTGCTCGTTGGATCGGTGGTCACGGCCGGCGCAGAAGTGCCACTGATTCTTGATCGCACGATACCACTCGATGGTGTCTCCGGCAGGATCGGCCATGTGGCCGTCGACATCGCTGGGCAGCGCTTGCTCGTTGCCGAACTTGGGAATGACAGCTTCGACATCGTCGACCTCAAAGCCGAGAGTATCCTGAACCGCATTGGCGGACTAAGGGAACCGCAGGGTATCGCCTACGTGCCAGACTAGGATGTAATTGTTGTCACGAATGCCGGTGACGGCTCCGTGCGGTTCTTTCACGCCACAAACATGTCGCTGAAGGAAGCATCCCGAGATCGTGACCGGTCACAGCGTTCCGAGGTCGATTCAGCTAGGGCTGGTCCGCTTCCGACCCCATCTGAGACATTCGACGATCGATCTCTGGTGACCCGGTTGGACCATCTGAGACGTTGAGAAGGCCCGTTTCCGGGCTCCCAGCCAAACTTGGTCATGAACGTGCCGGCTCGTGATCTTAATTGGCCCTTCCAGGCCTATTGGCTCACCGGCCTCTATGTTTGGGGCGCTTCCGGCGTGAGACCGTGACGGCGCATGATGTCCGCCATCCTGACCCAGTCCGGCGGGCCACCGGCTGCGGCGTTGACCACTTCAAACACCTCGCGGAAATACTCCGGACCGATCGCGGCCGGCGTAATCACCGGCACTACTACGAGGACTAGTCGTGACCGGCCTTGTCGAATTGCGAACTGTTAGGTGCATCCCCTCACAGTCCTCACAGTTGGAACCCGTAAGACTGTGAGGGGGGAATTGATTCCAAAGATGAGTGTGAAGGTGTGAGGGGAGCTCGCCTTTTCAACCTGTCCCTGTTCGGCCATGCGCCCGAGAGCTCGATCTCGCACGCTAGGAGCCGTGGACTTCTTGGGATTCCCATGGGCGCTGATGCGTGATTCGCGCGCACACAGCATAAACCCCACCACGCGCGGAAAACGCCGGCTCGCAGGAAACTTTCCCAGCGCTCGCCCTTTACACCGCCAGGCGCTTGCGGCCGTGTTTCCAGAAGGCAACGCGGCCGGGTGAGGCAAGCTTACCGCAGCGCGAGCATCGGAACGAGCCGGCGAGCTTCACAAGCGACTTTTCACGAGCCCACTCAGGCAGATCGTGAACCGGTTTCAGCACAGCCTCGCAGCAGACGATCTGAATGTGCGTGTAGGCTTCCGCATCTACGACCTTACGGATTGGCGCAGTGCGCTCGTCCAATTGTATCATCGGATGGTTAGCTTGCCTTGGATCTACGGATGCAATTGCGCCTGTACTCGCGGCGCATTTCCTTGATTTGCTCCCGATCGACCCGAGCTGTGTGTCCTGGCTTGGTGGCCTTGCGGGCTTCCTCGCGACACGCCTCGCGAACGCTATCGCCCTTCGCGCCGCTCTGCCTGGCGTCCGTAGGCGATGCGAAGATAGCCAAAGATGCGAGAGCAAACGCTTGGAGACGCATGGCGGACTCCTCTTTTCGGGGCAAGGTTCGCAACTAATGACGCTACTAGAGATTGGTCCGGCGTCTAGTGGATAGAAGCTAACGCTTACCCGCTCACGACCGCCCTTCCTGGCTCGCGGAAGGCCGCCAGGCCGTGCCCACTAGCAGACGTCCCGAACGTCGCCGGAGGGTCACACCACCCATCGCTCGTTCGGACGAAATGCGCCATTTGCGGACATTGGCGCATTGCCCAAAAGCAGATGGGGTGGATGGCTCCCGCTCCCGGCGTGCAGCGCCACAGTGGTGCTGTCACGCAGCACGAGCTTGGAGCGACCACGATGGAGATCACGACTGTCGGCATCGACTTGGCCAAGAATGTCTTCCAGGTGCACGCTATCAGCGGAACAGGAGAGGTCCTCGCTCGTCGAGCACTGAGGCGAGCTCAGGTCATACCCTTCTTCCGCAGGCTTTCTCCCTGCCTGGTCGGCATGGAGGCCTGCGGCACGAGCCATCACTGGGCGCGCGAACTGACCTCTCTGGGGCATACTGTGCGATTGATGCCGCCGGCCTACGTCAAGCCATACGTGAAGCGAGGCAAGACCGACGCCGCTGATGCGGAGGCGATCTGCGAGGCGCTCACGCGCCGGACCATGCGCTTCGTCCCGGTCAAGTCTGTCGAGCAGCAGGCCGCGCTGGCCCTTCATCGGACCCGCGACCTCCTCGTTCGTCAGCGTACGCAACTCATCAACATGATCCGGGGGCTCCTGGCCGAGTTCGGCATCGATATCCCGAAGGGCATCACCCACGCCCTGGCCTTTGTGCGACGCGCTGTGGCCGGTGGCGCGCATGAGGTTCTCGATCTCGCCGCCAAGGTGATCAGCGCCTTGGCCGAGCAAGCGATCGAAGTTCAGAACCGCATCCGCCAGCTCGAACGAGACTTGCTGGTCTGGTACCGATCGAACGATCTCGCGCGGCGCATTGCCACCGTCCCCGGCGTGGGCCTGCTCGGAGCGAGCGCGCTGGCGGCCACTGTCACCGATCCGACCCAGTTCCGCTCCGGGCGCCAGTTCGCGGCCTGGCTGGGACTGACGCCGCTCAACAACTCCAGCGGCGGCAAGGAGCGCCTCGGCCGCATCTCCAAAATGGGCGATCAATACCTGCGGCGCCTTCTGGTCACGGGCATGACGTCGCTGGTCAGACGCAACAAGCACCACCCCGATGCAGCGGATCCTCGCGTGAACGCGCTACTCACCCGCAAGCCGATACGGCTCGTCACCGTCGCCCTGGCGAACCGGGCAGCGCGGGCGATCTGGGCCATCATGGTTCGGGGCGAGATTTATCGCATGCCAGCGCCCAGCGTGGCAGCAGCTGAGGATCAGTGGCAAATCAGCGCGCTACACGCGCGAAGGAGGTTGCGAGGACCCTGTGATGATGGCGCACCGGTCAGACTGGGGATGAGGACAACCCGCCTAACGTCGAGGGCATAAAAGCCCGCAAAGCAGAATGGGACCTTATCCACGGAAACCATCAGGGCCAGCGGTCAATGACCGCGCGAACAGGCCGGACACAAGACTGCACCCGACCATCACGCCAAACCGTCACAGACCCCTTGCAACGCGGGAGCCATCCACACAAGACGCTACGAGTCTGCTGACCAGAGTTCCGCTCTCGACCACCCTATGGGCTATGGGGACATTCCGCCCGAGCCGACGAGCGCAGCTTGCCGGGAGACGGCGTTGGCGCTGCAGTCGCTCCCGCCGAATGGAACGGGGTGGGCGTTCTCGGCGTCCGCCTATAGGTCCCGTCTGATACCCGGATTGTTTGTCTCCCAGACGTGGATCGCGTTCTTGAGTGCCATCAACTCCCGGTGACTGCTTCCATCCTGGACCGAGAGCGCCTTGATGCGGTGGATCGCGAGGGCGTAGTCCTCATCTGTCTCGATCGTGAAGGTGGGCGGGTCGGACCTACAGGATTCCGGCGCGTGTTGGATTGTCGTCTTCATGGCGACCTCCGAACGAAGGAGCGACTGGTGAATTGTACTCCAGGTGAGAGAGTTCGCGTTTGCGTCAAATCAACCCGCCCGCTGTTCCGGGAGCACCAAAACCCGCTCAGACCTAACCTATAACTGTGGGAACGAAGGGAGCAGGTCGGACAATGTACAAGCTAATTCTCATACCGACAGACGGATCGGAATTTGCCCAGAAGGGCGTGAATCATGGCCTGAACCTAGCCAAGAGCGTGGGAGCCAAGGTCATCATTATCACCGTAACAGAGCCGCTTCCGATCTATGCCGGCGCCGCCACGGCCGGCGCCGGGTGGGCGCCGCCACCGATGGAGACGGTGGAGTATGAGGCGAGTCAGACACAAGCGGCTGAGAAAACACTGGCTGATGCCAGAACTGCTGCAGATCGTCTCGGCGTCGACGCCGAGACCGTTCATATTCCCCAGGCTCACCCGGCCGAGGCAATCGTAGAAGTCGCCAATAGCCGTCACTGCAGCCTCATTGTCATGGCCTCACACGGCCGACGCGGGCTCCGTCGCCTTTTGCTGGGCAGCCAGACCTCCGAGGTGCTCTCCAACAGTTCGGTAGCCGTTCTGGTGGTCATGTAGTGCAGATGCGGCGAAGGCAGCAGGGAGCGATTGATCGAATCGGCTGAATGTCCAAAGGCATTTGCACTACGCCGCGCTGCATTTCAGGCTGGGGGCCGGGAAACGTCCGCAGTCCACCCAACCCTGTCGGTAGCCACGGGTGGACGCCTCGAGGCGGCGTAGCGCCAGGAGCGGACTCTGGCTCCTTGTCCGAAAGCGGACCTTTCACTCTTGCGAGTGCCGTGGCTTTGCTCGACCCGGAGAGGACGCTCCATCAACTCATCAGTTGGTGTTGCCAACTGCCGCCCCGCCGCTCGCATTCATACTTTGCGCGTTGCGAGTGAGACTCGTTATGCATCGTCCAAAGGCGGAAGTCGAAAGGCAGGCAAAGAAACACGGGTGTTCTCGCCACGTCTATCTCTCGACGCCCAGATCGGTGAAAACGGGGGGTCGTTTTCCGAGGAATGCTTTCACACCTTCTTCCCAGTCTCCGACCTCTTTGACGCGCTGCGACTCCGTCTTTTCCCAGCTCGCGAGCTGCGCAGGTGAGACGTTTGACCAATGCGCCACGCCTGCCTTGATCGCCGCGACGACGGCCGGCGAGTTGGCAGCTATGGCGTGCGCAAGCTTCAGGGCGTGCTCCAGCGCGGTCATCTCGGAAGTAACAATATCGACCAGTCCCCATTCACTGGCCGTCCGTCCATCCAGAATCATGGCCGTCATCATGAACAGCTTGGCTCGTCCGGGCGACATGTATTCAGGAAGGCATTGGAGCTGCCCGCCCATCGGCATCCCACCCAACTTGGCACCTGGAGAGCCAATGCGGGCGGATTCGTCGGCTATCCGCATGTCGCATGCCACGGCGAGCATCAGGCCTGCGGCATGGCAGTGGCCGGTGATTGCGGCAATGACGGGCTTTCGCATCGTTCTCGGAAAACCGAATGCGAGCTCGCTTTCCCGGTCCGGATCTCCGAGCGGCTCACTGAGATCGTGGCCGCTGCTGAACGCGAGCTTCCCGGCGCCGGTAATCACGACAATTCGCACCAGGGGATCGGATTCCGCGGCGCGCAGGGCGTCAAGGAGTTGCTGTGCCATGGCGTGCGTTATCGCATTGCGCTTTGGCTCGTTTTCGATTGTCAGAATGCGGACTCGATCAATGGTCTCTTGCACGATCTGCGGCACGGTAACCTCCACGGGCTTTCGGTAGGGTTTGAGGTCTCGCTGAAGCTCGGCTAATCGCGCACCGAAAGGCGGGGGTCCAAGATATCGCGCAGCCTATCGCCCAGCACGTTGACCGCCAATACGACCAGGAAGATTGCAATCCCGGGGAATGTCGCGAGCCACCATGCGGTCGCGACGTATTCCCGCCCCTCGGCCAGCATGGCGCCCCAGCTCGGGGAGCGCGTCGGCACGCCGAGCCCGACAAAGCTCAAACCCGCTTCGAGGATGATTGCGTGAGCCATATTGAAGGTTGCCAGCACGATCACTGAGGGAATGCAGTTCGGCAGGATATGAACGACCATGATGCGCAGGTTGCTCGCACCGACCGCTCGCGCTGCCTCGACAAAGGCCCGCTCCTTGATCTCGAGCGTCTCGCTGCGGACCACCCGTGCATAGGCGACCCAATTGCTCATCGTCAGGATAGCAATGATGACTGCGTAGCTGGGGCCGAGCACAGCGGCGACAGTGATAGCCAGGAGAAAGAAGGGGAAAGCGAGCTGCACATCAGCCGCCCGCAATATGATGTCGCCGGTCAGCCGGCCGTAGTAGCCCGCGATCAAACCCAAGCTCACGCCGATGGTAGCGGCTGAACAGGCCGCCGCGACGCCGATGAACAGTGCTCCGCGTGCGCCGTATATGAGGCCGCTGAGCACATCGCGGCCGAGTTTGTCGGTCCCCAGCCAATGTACCGCTCCACCTCGCCCGACCGACCCTGGCGCCAGCAGACGTGTCAGCAGAGATTGCCGCGCAGGATCGAAGCTGGTGAACCAGCCTGGAAATGCGGCGACCGCGACAAATGTGACAAGGATCACGACTGCCAGCAGGATCAGTGCATTGTGGGGGCCCAGAAAGGAAATCCCAACTCGACGCGCGGTCATCAGTTCAGCCTGACGTTGGGATTGACATACGCGTAGGCGACGTCGGTCACGAAGTTGAGCACGACGAAGATCGAGGACACCGTCAGGATAATGGCCTGTACCAGAGGAAAATCCCGTCGGGATATGGCCTCCATCGCGAGCCAGCCGAGACCAGGCCAAGCGAAGACGATCTCGGTCAGAACGCTTCCACCGATCAGAACGCCAAGCTCCAATGCACCGATCGTGACGATCGGAAGCGCCGCATTGCGCAAGGCGTGAACCCAAACGATCCTCTTTTCGGAAAGGCCCTTCGCGCGCCCCGTCCGGATATAATCCTGGCCCAAGACCTCGAGCATGCTCGAACGGGTGATCCGCGCCATGCGGGCGAGCGAATAGGTTGCGAGCGCGATCGTGGGGAGCAGCATGTGCTGCCAGGAGCCACGTCCGAATGAAGGCAGCCATTGCAGATGCACAGAGAAAACCAGCACGAGAACAAGAGCCAGCCAGAATGTCGGCATGGCGTGCGCAAGCAGCGCGAAGGCCATCAGCCCGTTGTCGAGCATGCCGCCCTTCCTCACGGCGGAGACGACTCCGATCGGCACCGCCATCAAGAATGATAGGAGAAATCCAGCCGTTGCGATCTGCAAGGTTGCCGGGAACCGCTCCATGACGACGCTTAGTGCCGGACGGTTCTGCCAATACGAAGTCCCGAGATCCCCTTGAAGCGCGTCCGACAGGAACGAAAGGTATTGGACGAGGATGGGGCGATCGAGACCCATCTGCAGAGTCAGGTTGATCCGGTCTTGAGAGCTTGCCTCGGGCGGGAGAATGAGATCAACCGGACTTCCTGACAGACGCATGATCACAAATACGACGCTCGCCGAGGCCCAGAGCACGATCACCGCCTGACCTAGTCGTCGTAAGATGAAATTGGGCATCACTGCTCCTTCGCGGGCACTAATCCGCGCCGCATCGCGATCAGAGGTCGCGATGCGGGCCGTTCCTCACTCCGTCGTGCCCGTGATGATCCTTGCATCCGCGGCGACCGCCGATCCAGGTGAGACGAAGACAGGGTTGAGATCGATTTCGCTGATCTCGGGATGGGCGCTGCCCAGCTGGCCGAGTTTCACCAGGATATCGGCCAGGGCCTCGACATCCAGCGGTTCCTGCCCGCGGGCGCCGGTCAACAGAGGTGCGGCTTTGAGTTCGCGCACCATTTCCAGCGCGTCGGCACGTCTGATCGGTGCCAGGCGGATGGCAACGTCCTTCAGCACCTCGACGAATATGCCTCCCAGGCCGACCAGCACGGTTGGGCCGAAATGAGCGTCCCTGATATAACCGCAAATCACTTCGAGACCGCCCGCCTGCTGGGCGACCAGGACCTCGCTTGCGTCTGCGTCGAGCCCCGAGGCACGCGCCCTTTCGATCAGTTCGCGATAGGCCCGCTCGGCGGCCTCCCGCGTCTTCAGGTTCGTGATGACCCCGCCGACATCGCTCTTGTGAACAATCTTGCGGGAGCTGATTTTCATCACCACCGGCAGGCCGAGCGTTTCGCTGGCTTCCGCGGCCTCCTGCGCGCTCGATGCAAGCCGATGGTTTGGAACCGGGATGCCGTATTCGCGGAGTAGGGCATAGGCCTCGGCTTCAGTTAGATTGCCGACGTCCGGGCTCGACATGTGCGAGGGCTTGCTCTTGGCGGGACTGCCGCCGTCGTCGTGCGCAAGCCTCTTCAGCCAGTTCTGCCGATCCGCCAGCGCTCTGAACGCCTTCACAGCGGTGTCGACGTTCTCGAAGATCGGCACGCCTCCGTCTCGAAGCGTCTTGTTTTGATAGAGATCGCCGCGGCCCGTATGCGAGAAGGCGATGATCGGCTTGCGATACTCCCTCTGCAGCGCAGCGAGTTCGGCCGTGACCGTCTGCCAGTTGTCATCGCCGGTTTGGATCGTCGGGGCATAGGCAGCCCATGCGCCATAAAGCATCGCTCCGCCTATGCCGTCCTCTTCCAAGGCCGCGCGCATCACGCGAATCCAGGCTCGCATGTCAGTGAGATAGCCCCCGGCGAGATCGATGGGGTTCTTGCGCGGTGCCCAATAGGGGAGCGCTTCCTGGAGACGCTTGTCGGTTTCGGGGCTCATCGCGGGGACGACGAACCCTCCCTTCTCGACAGCGTCTGCGCTCAGGGTCGAGTGACCGCCGCCATAACCGACGATAGCGAGCCTGTCCGAGGTCAGTGGTTCGCAGAGCAGCAGAGCCTGGGTGATGCCAAGCATCTCCTCGACATTGTTGACCTCGATCACGCCTGACGCACGGAGCGCTGAGCTGAACGTTTCGGCGGCGCCCGCGAGACTCCCGGTATGTGAGTTCGCTGCCCTCTGTCCGGAGCGTGTTTGTCCGCCCTTGATGGCGACGATCGGCTTCTTCTGCGCCACGCGTCTGGCAGCTTCGAAGAAGGCGCGGCCAGAGTTGGGTCGAAGCCCCTCGATATAGAGCACGATGGCCTTCGTATCGGCGTCGTCGCCCATGTAATCGATGTACTCGTGAATCTCGATATCGGTTTGGTTGCCGATACTTGCGAACAAGCTGAAGCCGACCGCAAAGATGCTCGCATCCATCCAGGCCTGAGAACCGACACCACCGCTCTGGCTGATCATCCCGATGCCGCCCGCCGGGATTTTTCCGCTGCCGGTCAGGTCCAGGCGGGATTTCGCACTGAATATTCCCTGACAGTTCGGGCCGACGAGCCGGATGCCCGTGCGCTTGATGAAGGCTTCGAGGCGGCGTTCGAGCTCCATTCCGGCTTCGTCAGCTTCGCCGAACCCGGCAGTGTAGAGAATAACCGCCTTCACGCCCGCGGCCTCGCACTGCTCCAGCACTTCGAAGATGTGCTCCCGGGCAACCTGGATTAGCGCCAGATCGATTTCTTCGCCGATCTCGGTAATGCTCTTGTAGATCCGGTGGCCGAAAACCTCGCCCCCGCTCGGATTGGTCAGATAGAGCTTGCCGGTGAAACTCGTCTTCATCACGGCCTCGACAAAGCGGTATCCGGCTTTGTCCTTTTTTGCCGAGGCTCCGACGACGACCACGCTTCGCGGGTTGAATATGTATTCAAGCGTCATGCTGTCCTCAAAGTCTGGAAACGTGGCAAGGCGATGCCGTCGCAGGGGCAACGGTCTTGCGGTGAGGGGACGTTGTGAAAGTGATCGCAGGCGACAGGCGGTCGCCGGACGGCGCTACTTCAGATCCATGTCGAAGATAAACATGGGCACGATGGGCTGCTTCCACGCGACGCGGTTGGCGGCCCCATACAGATCAAAAGGCTGCCAGGCATGGATGAAGGGCGCTTCGTCAAGCAGAAGCTCCTGCGCCTTCCCCCACAGTTCGGCCCGTTTCTCGGGCACCATCGTGACTTCGGCCTGATCTATGAGTGCGCCGAACTCGGCATTCTGAAAGGTCGAGTAGGGCGACGCCGGATGAAGAGCTGCCTTGAGCTTGAAAACATCTCCCTCACGGAAGCTCCAGCCGATCTGGTACATCGGCCCCGCCTGGCGTTTGGCCATATTGCCGACGAGCGTCGCCCATTCCATCGGGCGCAGATTCACCTTGATGCCGACCTCGCCGAGATACTCAACATATGCCTGCGCGATGGCATAGTCGGCGGCGTAGCGGCCATTTGACGTGAAGGCGTCCAGCTCGAACCCCTTCGCGTAACCGGCATCCGCCAGCATTTTCTTGGCGAGCGCCGGATCATATTTATAGAGAGGCAGGTCTTTCTTCGCCGCGACCGCTCCCGGGTATACGGGCAAGGCGCGTCGGTTGACCCGGCCGCCAAGCAGTGATTTCAGGATCGTGTCGATGTCGACCGCATGGTTCATCGCCTTGCGGACCTGCTTGTTGGCAAGCGCGGGGTGGGAAGCGGGGTTCAACTGCATCATGAGGCAGAGACCGCTCGTTTCGCTCACGGCGACCTTGGCCTTGCCTGACTTTTCGATCAGCCCGATGAGGTCGGTCGGAACGTTTTCGATGATGTCGAGATCGCCCGCGATCAGGGCCGAAACACGCGTCGAATTCTCTGGCACGAAGCGATAATTGACTTGGGTGATCGCTGGCTTGCCCCTCCAATACGCCTCGTTGCTCTCCAGGGTGATCGAGCTGCCGGGCACTGCGCGAATGAAGCGATAAGGGCCCGTTCCCACGGGGTTCTTTGCGAAGTTGTCGTCGCCTTTTTCCGCAATGTATTTCGGCGGCATGATGATAATCATGCCCGTGGATCCGACGGCCATATGAACAAGGAAAACCGGGTAGGGCTTCTTCGTCACGATATTGACGGTCGATGCGTCGATCACATCGACTTTTTCGATAAAGCTCAGAACGCCCGCATGCGGGGATTTCAGCTCAGGCTTGAGGTAGCGCATCACGCTGAATGCAACGGCCTCGGCGTTGAACGGCTCACCATTGTGGAATGTGACACCTTCGCGCAGCTTGAACTGCCAGGTCACGTCATCGACCAGGCGCCAGCTCGTGGCTAGGTTAGGCGTGAATTCTCCCGTCTCTTCATTACGCGTCAGCAGCGTATCGAAGATTTGCCGAACGACTTCGAAATCCGGACCGCTGCTCGTGCGAACGAGGTCGAGCATGGCGGCGGCGGATGAGAGCCCGATATTGATTGACTTTGTCTGCGCCGCGGCAGGAGCCGAGAGGCTGCCCGATGCGGCAGCAGCGGCAGCGATTTGCAATAGGTTACGGCGTGACAGCGTCATGTCCAATCCCCTCCTGCGCCCCCGTTTTGTACCAACGCTCTTTAGTCCGTCGGCGTGGGGTCTGATGAGAAGGATATGACACTTGCGTTGGATGTCGATAAAGGATTGTGATATTTTAAGATAAGACGTCGTTATACAAGCCAGTTGGAGGCGCCCTTGGATTTGCGGCATCTTGAGGCTTTTGTAGCGGTCGCTACCCTGGGTAGCTTCAAGGCTGCCGGAAACCGCTTACGCCTCACGCAGCCTGCAATATCGTCACGGATCCAGTCACTGGAAACGGCGCTGGGTGAAGAGCTCTTCGTGAGGAACGTCCGCCCTGCGCGCCTCACCGATCTGGCGAAACGCATACTGCCGCTCGCCCAGGAGATGCTTGAACTCTCGCTGAGGATTTCGCCGTCGAAGACGAGCGGAGAAGCCAGGCGGGTCGAGCGGCTCCGCCTCGGCTTGAATAGCAGCCTCGTCTCTTATTGGTCGCCGCTGATATTCGATAGGTTGAGAAGCAATATTGATAATATATCTATCGTTTTCGACGTCGACATCAGTCAGCATTTGATCGAAAAAATGCGTGGCGGAATGTTGGATATCTGTTTGATGCACGCTGCCAGTGATATTGCAGGCATGCGACGGCATTTTGTGCGCGAGTTGAGAACCATCTGGGTAGCGAGGGCGGGATTGGTCCCGGGAAATAGGCTCAGCACCGAGGAACTGGTGGGTTACAACCTGTTCACTTTCGGCCCGGACTCGCCTTCCAGAACCGCCTTCGATGCGCATCTTCGTGC
Source organism: Bosea sp. BIWAKO-01 (assembly GCF_001748145.1). Taxonomy (NCBI): domain Bacteria; kingdom Pseudomonadati; phylum Pseudomonadota; class Alphaproteobacteria; order Hyphomicrobiales; family Alloboseaceae; genus Allobosea; species Allobosea sp. BIWAKO-01. The sequence goes on along the minus strand of NZ_BCQA01000002.1, from coordinate 165,874 downwards.
AAAAAATCTCTGGCCAACCCCGTATCATGTATCGAATCATGCTGATGTTATAATAAATCAAATAAAATGGGGAAAATCTATTGGATTGCTGATTCATGACTCAGTTCGTCATGAGCTTGAGCGAGGCGAATTGGTCGAGTTGCAGACGGAATTCAAGGCAAATAGTCATCCAATCTGGATTTGTCATCCGATTACAAAAAGTAATTCGCTCCTCAACCAATGTGTTGGCCATATCATTAAATTTGTTTCCAACGATCTGGATCGATAGCGCCGCGCCAAGAATACTGGGCGGGAAACGCATGGCGCCCGACTAGGCGAGCGTGACGGCGCCTCCGTGTCGGAAGCTGGACTGCCTGAAATCAGACATCGCCAAAGTCGGCTAAGGGCCGCTTTTGCCCATCGGCCAGAGCGCCAACCTGCCCGAAAGCAGACTCCCCGGATGTCGGCAAAGGGCCACAAACGCCCGTCGGTTGTCCGGGGAAAATGCGCCATAACCGGACCTTCACCGGCAGCCCAAAGCCCGACCTCCGCTGCGTAGCCGCATCAGGACCGAGTCCGGCCCAAAAACAACGCTTGTTTCCTAAATGTCCAATTCCGGTTCCACGCGCAAAAGTCATCGCAATAACCTATTCAGACTGACCGCCACTTCTCATCCAGGGCCGCTGCGCGCCCTTCGTCCCTGAGCTTGAGCAGATGTGCTGCCACGTTGCGCTCGGCGGCGCGCCGCAGCCACGGGTCGGTTTGCGAATAGAGTTGGTCGACGAGATCCCAGGTTCCCAGCGGCCCGGCCTTCAGAGCCTCGGCAATGGCATTCTCGCGCCTGAGGCGGAATTCGAGCAACTCCTCGACATAGGGCTGTGGATTGGGCAGCGGCGGCCCATGCCCGGGCAGATACAGGCTGTCGTCGCGCGCCAGCATCAGCCGCAGGCTAGCAACGTAATCGGTCATGTTTCCGCCCGGCGGCGCGACAATGCTGCTCGACCAGGACATGACGTGGTCGGCGCTGAACAGGATCCCGTCCCGGAAGGCGAAGCAGAGATGGTCGCTGGCATGTCCCGGAGTGTGGATGGCCGTCATCCCCAGCGCGGTGTCGCCGTCCTTCAGCAGGATATCCGGGATAAAGGCGTCGTCGGCGCTGAGATGGTAGGCATAGGTTCTGGCGCCGGTGCGAGCCTTCAGGCCGGCGGTGGCGCCGAGATGGTCGGAATGCGTGTGAGTCAGCACGATCGCGGAAACCGCACCGCCCGTGGCGCGCAGGATGTCGTCGAGATGCCCCGCATCGTCGGGGCCGGGATCGAGGACCACAAAGCCGTCGCCATCCTCGATCAGATAAGTATTGGTGCCGCGATAGGTCATTAGGCTCGGATTATTGGCGACGATACGGGAGACGCCGGGGACAACCTCCATCGGCCGGCCACGCGGCGGCTCAGGTTCAGTCAGAAAGGCCAATATCCTATCCTTTGCTTGGATCCCGTTCGCCGAGGGTTGAGCCGGCTCCGACCGAGCGCCACAACACTAGCGAGCCAGAGCCTGGTCAAACTCGCGCTTAAGCCAAGTCCTCGCACTTACGCCATGTCGAAGACGGGCGAAATCGCGCGCTCCGTATCGGTCGGGATCTGTTTCTTCGCGATCTTCTCGGATGCGGTCTTCGGCAGCGATGAATAATACTGGATATACCGAGGCAGCTTGAACGCAGCCAAGCGCGTGCGGCAATGCTCCAGCACCGTCTCGGGCGCCAGATCGGCGGGGCTCAGGCCCGGCTGCAGGACGATGCAGGCCTTTACCTCCTCGCCACGCTTCTCGTCGGGAACGCCGATGACCGCCGCCTCCAGAATCTGCGGCAGCATGTAGATGACGGATTCGACCTCCTGCGCCGCGATGTTCTCGGCACTGCGCTTGATCATCTCCTTGATGCGGCCGACGATATAGAAATAGCCGCGCTCATCTATGCGGGCGAGATCGCCCGTCCGGAACCATGTTCCCCAGAATGCCGTCTTGGTTGCCTCCGGGTTCTTGTAATAGCCGTTGAACAGCCCGGGCCCCGAGATCAGCAATTCTCCGGTCGCTCCCGCAGGGAGAGGGTTGCCGTCCTCGTCCGCCACGACGCATTCGCGGAACGGCGCGGGGATTCCGCAGGAACCGGAGCCGGTCATGGCATCGTCCCCGATCGGCATATAGAGCCCCGCGCCAATCTCGGTCATCCCGAAAGCCTCGCGTACGGGAACGCCGAGGCGCTCCTCCAGCGGACGATGCAGTTCCTTCTTCAGCCCGTAGAGCGAGACATGCTTGAGCTTGTGCCGGCGTTCGGCGTCCGAGAGCTGCAACGTTGCGAGCGGATCCCCGATCCAGACGACATCGATATCGTGTTGCGCGATACGCTCGTAGAATTTGCTCAGGCTGGGAGCGGGCGGCACGCAGATCGCAGCAGCCTGGAACGATGCCGTGGAGAACCTGTAATAGGGAGACATGTAATAGAACGGCAATTCGCTCAGAATGCGCCGGCACGGCGGCAGCAGCGCCGCCTTGACCTTGCCGAGCGTCAACCAATAGCGATGCGTCAGGATGCATCCCTTCGGCTTGCCGGTCGATCCCGAGGTGTAGAGGATGCTGATGGGATCATCGAGCCCGACCGGTTCGCGCTCGACGAAAGCAGTCGGCGCCGCCTTCAGCATCGCCTCCCAGTCGGATAGCCCGGTCGGCGCAGCCCCGACGATGGCGATCTTTCCGCTCGTGACCAGCGGCGCGCCCGTCGATGTCGCCTTCAGGGCCTCCACGCATTCCGACGCCGCGAGTAGCACGGTGACATCGCCATCGGCGAGAACATGCTCCAGTTCGTGAACAGTCAGCTTCGGATTGACGGGCACCAGCACCGCCCCAACCCTGGCCAGACCGAGCCAGGCGACGAGGAAGCCGGGGCCATTCGGCAGCATGACGCCGACATGATTCCCCTTGCGCACCCCCATGGCCGCAAATGCATTTGCGGCCTTTGCTGCCATGTCGGCAACCTGGCGATAAGTCAGGTCGGGGCCGTCCCCGTCGATCGTGATCCATGCCAGCTCACTGCCATGTGCCGTGGCAACGGCATCGAGATGGTGGCCGTAATTCACCGGCAGCGGCTCGGCTTCGATCCGCTGCCGCAACGCGGCCGGTGTCTCTCGGACAGGCGCGGAAGCAGACATGTCCATGCTCATTTCTTGCGGTCCTTGAGGTAGTTGGCGGTCACTCCCTCCGACTCGTTGGCCATCCAGCCCATGCGGTAGAGGTTCATGCCGAAATGATAGGCGTCCGCCTTGCTCAGATCGGCGCCGAGTTCGAGCCCTTCCATTTCCAGCCGAATGGCGATTGCCGGGTTGAGTGCAATCTTGCCGGCCATCTCTTCGGCTGTGGCGATCAGCTTGTCGCTGGGCACGATCTTGTTGACGAGGTGATAGCGGTAGGCCTCCTCGGCCTCCATGAACTCTCCCGACAGTGCCATCCAATAGGCTGCGGTGAACGGCAGATGGCGAGCGAGACGCTTGGGGCCGCTGCCCCCGCCGGCGCCGAACTTGATCCCGGTCAGGCCGAACTTGACGTTCTCGGCCGCCACCCGGACGTCGCTGTGATAGAGGCAGAACGAGAACGCGATGCCCAGGCAATAGCTCTCGATGGCGGAGACAATCGGCTTGTAGCGGCGGTGGGCGCAGACATCGTGCTCCCACCCCGGGCGCATCGGCTTGTCGCCCTCGTTCTGGTGCAGGAACAGAAAGGCGGCGAGCTCCTCCTGCCGTGTCCGCGGCGGCTTGTGCATGCTCTTGAGATCATCGCCGACCGAGAAGCAGCGACCGTCCGCGCCATAGAAGAGACCGACCTTGATATCGGGGTCGATCTCGAACTCCCTGAGCCGATGGTAGAACTCCTTGTGGAACTCCGGCAGGAGCACGTTCATTGGCCCGTTATCGATGATGAAATGAGCGATGTTGCCGTGCTTCTCGTAGCGTAGCGACATGGATGCGCCTCCTAGGACGTTTCACGCGTAAGTCGGACCTTTCGCGCCACCGGGAGATGACGCGCGCCTCGCCGATGTCCCGCCCGACTGCGCACTTCTCACGGCAGCGGGTTTGTCAAGGCAAGGCGTTGCTCGGCGCGCTTCTGCGCCAGATGATTAGAAAACTTAGCACGTTGATTTTTTGGGTGGCAAGCGCAGAAAGAGCGCAATTTCGAATGAAATTTCGTTAATGACCTCATGATGAATTTTATTTCGAAGTAAGAGTATGTTCTTGCGCCGACTCGGACGTAGCTCGGGAGATCCCAGGCGCGGCGAAGATCGTTCGCCGCTGTGAGGCATGGAAGGCCTGAATGGGGCGGAGGGCGTGACGGCGCGAGGCGGCCGGGGAGTGGGTCCCGGCTTTGCTGCTCTCGTACGGCTCGATCTCGCCCGAGGGGCGATTACTCCTGCGCGGCGAGGACGCCGAGCAGCAGGGGTTTGGCATAGAGATCTACGGCTTGATCCGGCGATATCTCGCCGAGCCAGAGCGGAAGTTCGGTCGCGGCATAGATCATGGCGCTGACCAGGTGCGAGCCGACCAGGGGGTGCAGGGGGCGGATGGAGCCATCGGCCATTCCCTTCACAATGGGATAGACGAAGCGTTCGGACAATTTGTTGGTCGCATCGATCATCTCTGCGCGTTCATGGGCTGGCAGTGCGCTAAGTGCCGTGGCGCGCAGCAGGGGGCCGCGATCGGACAGTTGGAATCTCACCAGATGTGTGATTGCAGACCCCAATTCGTCCCATCCCGTGGGCTGGCGCTGCGCCTCGTTCTGGACTTCCCGGATGACGGCAAAGGTTCTCGCCGCGCATTCCGAGAAGAGGCCCTCCTTGTTGTCGTTGTGGTGGTAGAAGGCGCCCTTGGTCAGTTGCAGTCTTGCTGAGATCTTGTCGACGGAAGCTCCTGAGAATCCGAACTCGTTGATGGTCAGCGTCGCGGCCCGCAGGAATGCATCGCGCGCAGAAGGTGCGTCCGCCTCGAAGGGCCATGCGATCGGGGCCAGCGAGGCGGGCGGCCAGGCTCCGGGGGAGGGTGCGAAGCCCGCGACCATCACATCGCAGAAATGGTCGGCGACCCGCTCATAATCTTCCGCCGCGTATTGTCCGATCCAGATACGCATAGAGTGCACGAGTGAGAGTAGCAGGTGCGCGCTCGCATTGAGCTGGCGCCTGTCCGGACTCGGACGGTCCGGCGCCGAGAGCAGCGCTCTCACCTCGCGGAAAAGGCTGTTATAGGCCGCAAAGACGACGTCCGACTGGGGTTTGACCAGCGCGCGCAGGTCGTAGATCCCGACAAGCTTGCCGCCGCCTCCGTTCACTTCTCGGGCGAGCCTCGCAGCGAAACCGGACGCGAATTCGCGGACGCGCAGTTCCGGCGTCGGGCGCAGGGTGGCTTTTGCGACGATCGCCCGCAGGATGTCGATTGCATCCATGAAGCAGGCTGCGGCGAGGTCGTCCTTCTTCCGAAAGTAATAGCAGAGGCTGTTCGTGCTCAGGCCCACCGCCTGCGCGACGTCGGATAACATCGTCCCCCGCAGCCCCTTCTCGTTGAACAGACTGACCGCCGCGGCGAGGATTTCGAAACGCCGGGCCTCGGAGCGTCGCTTGGTCCGGGTCTGGCGCACGGCGCCGCGTGTCGCGACATCATCGGGCGGCGCGGTCGAGGCTTCGAGGCCGGTCATTTCGTCTTCGGGTTTTGTCATGGGTTGCGCCGGTTCTTGCCTGGGAGAGTGGGATGCGTGCTTGGCGGGGCCCCGTCAACCACGATGCCCTGGGGTCGCAGGGCTTGGGCGTGCTTCCGGTCCCGGCCAATTCTCATTCGGCAATGCCGGGGAAGGTTGCGCAAGGCGGGGTCGGGCGCCAGTCCCGCCGCCGGTACGGGGATCGTTGTCGCTTGCTGCGTTGCGCTTGTCTTGGTGGTCTTGCCGATGCGTGCTGGAGCGGTTGGATCGTGAGTCTCGTGATTGCAGGGTCAATTTTCGATATAAGAGTCGATCAGACGAATTCCTCAAGTTATAGCCAATTTTAGTGCATATATCGGGATTGATGTCGACAATTTGACATGCTAGCTTTTCGAAATAAGGAGCGGCTGGCGACTGGAGTACAGGCGCTGCCGCATCATTCCTGCATGAAGATGGGTCGGCCAGCCCGGCCGGAGGCATCGGCGCAAGGTTGCGCCGATGCTGCTTGAGGCGCGCGCTCAGGAGGTATCGCCATCCCGCCGATTTCTGGAGATCGCAGACCGCTGTGGCGACTTGTCCGGCGAGCCGGGGGGGCCGCATGCTCCGCTCCCTTCGTCATGGCTGGGCTCGTCTCGCTAAAGGTCGTGGCGCATTTGCATGCCACGGCGATCCAGCTCTGCTGCGGCAGCGTCAACCAGGATCTGCAGCCCGCCCATGCCCATGCCCTCAACCGGATGCTACGGCGCGGCTATCTCCGTGGCGACCTGCGACGCGCGGCCGTGCTGTGCCTCGAACGCGCCAGGTCCGTGCCATGAAACCCTCGCAAGAAGCCCTGCTGCGAGCCGAGGCGACGACCGTCGACGATGATGCCTTCCACGGCGTAAAGCCGGTCGAAGCTACGCCGCCCTTCGACCTCGAACGCCTGGATGCCTGGCTGCAATGCAACGTCCCTGGCTACCAGGCTCCGCTGACGATCCGACAGTTCAGGGGAGGGCAGTCCAACCCGACCTACCTGATCGAGACCGGCGCCGCGTCCTTCGTGCTGCGGCGCAAACCCTTCGGCATGCTGCTGCCATCGGCCCATGCGGTGGATCGGGAATTCCGGGTCATTACGGCTCTGCACGCCACCGGCTTTCCTGTGCCCCGGCCCTATGCGCTCTGCCTTGATGATGGCGTCATTGGGACGACGTTCTACGTGATGGAGATGGTGCAGGGCGTGGTCTACTGGAACGCGCTGCTGCCGGAGGCGAGCTCGGAAAGGCGCGCGCGAATCTATCGCGCCGAGGTCGAGTCGCTGGCTCGCCTGCACAATCTCGACCATGCGGCGATCGGGCTGGCCGATTATGCGCGCCCGGGCAATTACTTCGAACGTCAGGTGCTGCGTTGGACGAAGCAGTATCGCGCGTCGCAGACGGAGCATATCGCGGAAGTCGAGCATCTCATCGACTGGCTGCCTCAATCGCTGCCGGTTCAGGAGCGTGTCTCCGTCGTTCACGGCGACTATCGACTGGACAATATCATGTTCGGTCTCGACGGCGGCGTGCGCGCCGTCCTGGACTGGGAACTGTCGACGCTCGGTGACCCGCTCGCCGATTTCACCTATTTCCTGATGCAATGGGCGCTGACGCCCGACGGTCGCAGCGGCCTTGCCGGTGTCGATCTGGCCGGGCTCGGTATCCCAGCCATGGATGATGTCGTTGCGCTCTATTGCAACCTGACGGGCCGGTCGGCCCTGCCGGACCTGAACTGGTATTTTTCCTACAATCTGTTTCGTCTCGTCGGCATCCTCCAGGGCATCGCCGGCCGGGTCCGTGACGGCACCGCCGCGAGCGACAAGGCCCGCCAGATGGCGGCGCGAACGCGCCCGCTTGCCATGCGGGCCTGGGCCTTCGCCGAACGCGCCGGAGCCCGTCGATGATCATCGCCTCCACGAGCGCAATTGGGTGTTCCGACGCTGCCAGCGTCCGGCCTGTCGTCGACGCGAGGCGTGGTTTCACCGGGCGGGGCATCGCGCCGCGGCGTCACTCCGGCTCCACCCGATTGCTCGGCCATGCGAGGGCCCATTGAGACATGAACACCGCTACATTATCGGCGACCAGCCGTTGCACGTATTCCCGCCGGAGCCGATGCTCGTGAGCGCCGGCCGCGGTGTCCCTATCGCGTTTCGAGACGTCACCAAGCGTTTCGGAGCTTTCACGGCCCTCGACCGCTTCAACATGGTGGTTCAGGGCGGAGAGTTCCTGACAATCCTCGGTGAATCCGGTTCGGGGAAGTCAACGATCCTCAATTCATTGGCCGGGTTCATCTCCATAGACACCGGCGAGATCGCCATCGACGGACGCGCTGTCCACACGTTGCCGCCGGAGCGCAGAGGCGTCGGCATGGTGTTTCAGAACTACTCCCTCTTTCCGCATATGAGCGTCCTCGACAATGTCGCGTTTCCGCTGCGTATGCGCGGCACGGACAAGGGCGAGGCCCGCAGGCGAGGCGAGGAAGCTCTCGAGATTGTCAGGCTCGGTGGCCTGGGACACCGGCTGCCGCGCGAGCTCTCGGGCGGGCAGCAACAGCGCGTGGCCGTCGCCAGGGCGATTTCGTTCAACCCGCCGCTGCTCCTGATGGACGAGCCCCTCGGCGCACTCGATCTCAAGCTGAGGGAAGCGCTGCAGTTCGAGATCAAGCAGATCCAGCGCCGCCTCGGTTGCACCGTCGTCTATGTCACGCATGACCAGCGCGAGGCGATGGCGATGTCGGATCGTATCGTCGTGCTCCGCAACGGCAGGATCGAACAGCTCGGCACCAGCGCCGACCTCTACGACCGGCCGCTGACGAAATTCGTCGCCGATTTCATTGGCCAGACCAATGTGATCCCGGCCGAGCGCTCCGGCGGCGACGTCATTCTCGCGCAGCTTGGCCTGACGATCACACCGGCATCCTGCCCGGCCGGCTCCGAGCCGCTCTACCTCAACCTGCGTCCGGAAAAGCTGTCGGCGAAACGGGCTGAAGGCCGCGAGGTCGAATTTCCTGCAACTGTCCAGGAGACGGTCTTCCTCGGTGACACGATTTCGGTCAGCGCGGTGACGGCTTCGGGCACGGTGCTCTACTTCCGCCAGCCTCGTGGCCCCGCACAGTCCCTCGCGGCCGGGGACCCGGTCTGGCTTTGCTTCGACCCCCTGGATGCCGTGCTTGTCGTCGACGTCGTGTCGTGAACCGAAGGAGGAAATCGCCATGCGCCTAATGAACAAGCGTCTGCGGATCGCGGGTGCGCTCTTGATATCCTGCCTCGCATCATCCGCCTTTTCCCAGGAAAAGGTCGTGATCGCCAATTATGGCGGCATGGTTGCCGATTTCTACAACCGATACTGCGCTCCGCTCCTGAAGGAGCGCCACAATATCGCGCTTGAACAGGTAGCGATCAGCGACCCGCTCGGTCAGATCAAGGTCCAGCAGGCGACCGGTAACATCCTCTGGGACATGTTCCCCGCGGAGGGCGAGGTCCTGGTGACCGCCAGCAACAATGGCTGGCTCGAGCCGATCGACTGGTCGGTCGTCGACCCGAACAACGAGATGCCCGCCAATGGTCGGCACAAATATGGAGTCGCCGGCCGCGTCTATTCCATGATCCTGGCCTATCGCACCGACAAAGTCCCGGCCGGAAAGACCGTGGATGGCTGGAAGACATTCTGGGACGTCAAGGGCTTTCCCGGCCCGCGCGCCATGCGCGACACTCCGCTGGAGAACCTCGAATTCGCGCTGCTCGCCGACGGCGTGCCGCTCGACCAGATTTATGCCGTTCTCGACACGCCAAAGGGCGTCGATCGCGCCTTCGCCAAGCTGGACGAGATCAAGCCGAACATCTCCGTATTCTGGACCAGCGGGCAGCAGCCGGCGCAGCTCCTGGCGAGCGGTGAGGTCTTCTATACCAACACCTGGAACGGCCGCGTTGTGCAGATGAAGAGCGAGAAGGTCCCGGTCGAAATCTCCTGGAGCGGCGGCTCGCTCAACGTGCCCTTCTATTCGATTCCGAAGGGCGCCAAGAACGTCAGCAACATGATGAAGTTCTTCAACGTCTGCTTCATGGATCTCAACATCCAGAAGATCGGCGCTGAGATCACAGGCTATCCCGGACTGTCGCCGAAGCTGCCGGCCCTGCTGAGCGAGCAGGTCCGCGCGGACCTGCCCACCGCCGAGAAGAACCTGAAGCAGCAGTTCACCTTCGACTTCGAGTTCTGGGCCAAGAACCGCGCCAAGCTTCAGCGGCGCTGGGATACCTGGCGTCTTCGCTGAAACGCTGGCGAAGACAGGGGCTTTGACACCATGAACCACCGCATCATGACAACGGCAATGCTGCTTGCGGCGCCTTTGCTGCTGACGATCTTCGCCTTCATCATACCGATGATCGAAGTGGTGCGGTGGAGCCTCTTCGATGGCCAGGGCTTCACCACGGAGCATCTCGAGACGGCGCTGACCGACGAACTTTTCGTACTGGTGTTGTGGCAGACCCTCGTCCTCTCCGCCCAGGTTGCGGCGCTTTGCGTCGTCATCGGATATCCTGTGGCGTATTATCTGTCGGTGCTGAGCGGTCCGCTGCAGCGGCTTTGCGTGCTGCTGATCACCTTTCCGCTCTGGGTCAGCGTCCTTGTGCGGACCTACGCCTGGATCGTCGTTCTCGGCCGGGAAGGCCTGGTCAATCTGCTGCTACTCGGATCGGGGGTCATCGACGAGCCGTTGAAGCTGATTTTCACCCGCGGGGCCGTCCTGGTGGCGTCAATCCAGGTGCTGCTGCCGCTCGCGATCCTGATCATCTACGGGGCGATGAGCCAGATCAACCGCACCCTGATGCAGGCCGCGCGCGTGCTCGGCGCGCCGCCATCCTCGGCGTTCCGGGTGGTGTTCCTGCCGCTGAGCATGAACGGCGTGATCAGCTCTGCCATTCTGATCTTCATCCTGTCGCTGGGGTTCTACGTGACGCCCGCGCTTGTGGGGGGGCCGCGGGACATTATGATCTCGAACGTGATCGCCGCGCAGATCAACCAGACGCTCGACTGGGGCCTCGGAGCGGCGCTGGGCATCGTGCTGCTGGGCGCGGGGTTGGGCGTCGCGGGACTAACCTATCTCATCCTCGGACAGTTCGCCGCCAAGGCCAATGACGGGGGAGTGAGATCGTGAAGGGCACGCTCTGGGACACCTGCGGCCGCACCCTGCTGCCGCTCTATTTCCTTCTGATCCTGGCCTATCTCGTCGTGCCGCTGCTCATCGTCGTGCCGCTCTCCTTCAGCGACACGACCTATCTGGTCTTCCCGCCGCGGGGCTTCAGCTGGCGCTGGTATGCCGAGATATTCTCCAACCCCGCCTGGCTTCGTGCCTTCCAGAAGAGCCTGCTGCTGGGCGTTCTGACCGCCATCTTCGCGACCGCGCTGGGCACGCTCGCCGCGATGGCGATCGTTCGGCTGCAGCGGGGGGCGGCTTTCGTGGTCAGCACGATGTTCCTGGTGCCCCAGATCGTTCCCGCCGTCATAACGGCGCTTGGCGCCTTCCTTCTCCTCAACGCGTCAGGCCTCTACGGCACCTTTGCCGGTCTCCTGATCATGCACGTCATGATGGCTCTTCCCCTGGTCATCATCACGATGACGGCCGCGCTGCGCCAGCTCGGCGAGGGGCTCAACCTGGCCGCGCGCGTGCTGGGGGCGACGCCTGCGAAGGCCTTCGCCTATGTGACCTTTCCCGCCGTCGCGCCGTCGATTGCCGTCGGCGCGGTCTTCGCCTTTTTCATCTCGTTCGATGAACTGGTGGTCACACTGTTCATCAGCGGCAGCCATGCCACAATGCCGGTCAGGATATGGGCGGACGTCAAGCAGGAGCTGACGCCGGTCGTGCCCGCAGCAGCCACCTTGCTGACCGTGATCGTCGCCGTGCTCGCCATTCCCATCGAGATCTACCGGCAACGGACGAAGGCTAAATAGAAAGACTGGCGCTTTGCCGGCCAAGCGGCGGACCGAAGCGCGGCCCGCGGAGACCAGGTCGCGTCAGAGCTGCGTGGGAGCGAATGCAAGATCGCTGACATCGACCAGTCGCCGAGGTTGAGAATTACGACACCATCATCGTCGGGACCGGGACCCGTTACGGGCGGATGACCTCGCAGATGGCGGCCTTTCTCGACCAGGCCGGCGGCCTGCGGATGCGAGGCGCGCACCCCATTGCCAGCCGAACCAGAATGCCCGGGAGCGGACGTTGCCGGAGCCTGAGAAGGGCCACAAACGCCCGTCTCTTGTCCGGGGAACATGCGCCACGAGCCGACATTGGGATACCGCCCGAAAGCAGACGGCCGGTCCATGATCTCAGCTATGATCCAGCATTGGCTACGGAATGTAAGGGTTGCATGAGACGGCGCGCGATGCGGGTGAGCGCACCGCTAGCCACCACTCGAGGGTCGCCGATTTCGGATGCCAATGGCGTCGGCACACCGTCAGTCGCCATGACAAGGACGCGAGGCGCTCGCCGCCCGTGGAAGGGCTCGCTTCGGCAAGCCTGCCGAAGCGCCGGCCCATCCGGGTGCCTCGACCCATGCCGGTCATTGGCGAAATGGCCTCGATGGGGCCCTGGAGACGGGTCCAGTCGAATATCTCCCGTCAAGTATGGAATAGTCTTGGCATCGCCTGCAGCGAGCGGGCTCGGGCTTACGGGACACCACGTTCGGCGCTATTTCACGCCTCGGCACCTTCAGGCCGAAGCCCTAGACGTGACGCCGTGCGCTCTGCGGCAGGCCGGCAGAGTGAGGTGCCTCGTATGCCCGAAACTTGACCCCAACACAAATCGGACGACCGTGCCGCCGATACCTTGTCCAAGCTCCGGGGCGCACGGGTGATCACAGCGCATCTGGCTCACTCAGAGCGCTCAGGTCTGCCACGCCGGCCAAGTTTGGCGAAAGCGCCGAGGCCAGAACGGTCATTGTTCTCATCGCGAGCGGGTCCGGGGATCGGATGCGTCACGCAGCGCATCACCGAGAAGGTTCAGCGCCAGCACCGTCGCCAGGATCGCGAGGCTCGGGAAAACGGCGAGCCACCAGGCATCGAGGATGTTCTCGAAGCCCTCGCGGATCATGCTGCCCCAGGTCGCGGCCGGTGGCGGCACGCCGAGGCCGATGAAGCTGAGCGACGCTTCCGTGCGGATCGCGGAGGCGAGCCAGAGCGAGCTCATCACTACCACATCCGAGATCATGTTCGGTAGGATGTGGCGCGTCATGATCCGAAACGGCCCGCAGCCATAGGAGCGGCTCGCCTCGACAAAATCGCGCTGGCGCAGCGTCATGGTCGGAGCGCGCGCCACACGGGCAAACGGCGCGACCTCGGTGACCGCGATCGCGATGATCAGGTTCTCCAGGCTCGCGCCGAGCATGGCGGCGATCATCAGGCCGAGCAGCAGCGTCGGGAAGGCGAGCAGCACGTCGAGGACGCCCATGACGATCTGGTCGAACAATCCGCCGATATAGCCGGCCAGCACACCGATCGTCGTGCCGACCAGCATGGCGATCAGGATGGCGACGAAACCGACGAAGAGCGAAATACGCGCGCCGTAGATCAGCCGCGAGAGCACATCGCGGCCATAGCTGTCGGTGCCGAGCCAGAACTCGGCCGAGGGCGGCTCGAGGCGCATGACGATGTTCTGCTCGAACGGGTCATGGGGGGCGAGCCAGGGCGCGAAGATCGCCACCAAGATGATGAGCGTGAGCAGGATGAGCCCGACCCAGGCCAGCTTGTTCTGCGAGAAGGCGAGCCAGAGGCCGCCCGGCCGCATTTCGACGGTCGTGGTGGCGACGGTGCTCATGTGTATTTCACCCTTGGGTCGACGAGGCCGTAGGCCAAGTCGGTCAACGTGTTCACGACGATGACGCAGATGGCGAAGATGATCATCAGCCCCTGCAGCAGCGTGTAGTCGCGGGCGTTGAGCGCGCCGATGATCAGCTTGCCCAGCCCCGGGCGGTTGAAGATAATCTCGGTCAGCACGGAATTGCCGATCAGCGTGCCGAAATAGAGCCCGACCACGGTGATGATCGGGATCAGGCTGTTGCGCAGCGCATGTGTCACCACGAGCTGACCCGGGCCCACCCCCTTGGCGCGGGCGGTGCGGATATAATCCTCGGTCAGGACCCCCAGCATCGCGGCGCGCGTCACGCGCATCACATAGGCCGTCATGATGATGCCGAGATTGAGCGCCGGCAGTGCCAGCGCCCGCAGCCGCTCCGCAAGGTTGCCGGCGCCACTGGTGTTGCCCAGCACCGGGAACCAGCCGAGCTGAATCGAGAAGACGATCAGCATCAGGATGCCGGAGACGAAGGCGGGGAAGGACAGCCCGACCAGCGAGACGACGCGCGAGACGTAGTCGATCCAGCCGCTGCGGCTGAGCGCGGCGGCAACCCCGAGCGGCAGGCCAAGGACGAGGCCGATGGCGACCGCTGCGACGGTGAGCTCGATCGTCGAGGCAGGACGAGCAGCACCTCCTGGACGACGCTGCGGCCGCTGCTCAGCGACTGGCCGAGATCGCCGGTCAGAACCTTGCCGAGGAAGGCGATGTACTGGGCCGGGACCGGCTGGTCGAGCCCCGAGCTTTTCCCTGAGTGCGGCGAGCGAGGCCGCGCTCGCCTGGTCGCCGAGGATGACGGAGGCGGCATCGCCCGGCACGAGCCGCACCAGCACGAAGATCGCCGTCAGCATCAGGAACAGCGTCGGCACGGCGAGAAGGACGCGCCTGAGAACGTAACTCATCATGCTGCGACCCTTTCCTGCATCAGGCGCCGCGGCGCGAATGCGGCGATCTCGCGGCGCGTCGTTCCTTCGGTGACGAGATCGCTCAGGATCGCGCCGACGATCGGGACGAGCTGAAAGCCGTGACCGGAGAAACCGAAGGCATGGAACAGGCCAGGCGCGTTCGGCGAGGCCCCGATGACCGGCAGATGGTCGCGCGTCTGCGCTTCGATCCCCGTCCAGCAGCGCGCGATGCGCACGCTGCGCACAGCGGGGAAAAGGTCGCTTGCGGCCCGCGCGCCCTTGGCGAGCTCGGTGAAGTCGACGCTGCTGCGCTCCCGGTCGAGATCGGCTGCGCCCTGCAAGCCGCCGCCGATCACCAGTGTGCCCTGGTCGGACTGCTTGAAGGAGAGCGCCCGGCCGACGACGCTGACGACCGGATCGAGCAGCGGCGCGAGGCGCTCCGTCACGATCATCATCGAAGCGCGGACGCCGAGTGCGATCTCGTCGCCGAACAGGGCCGCGAGCCGGGCGGCCCAGGCCCCGGCGGCGTTGACGACGACGGGCGCGCGGAAGCGGCGCTCGCCGCAGGCGAGCAGCCAGGCATGGCCCTGCCGGTCGACCGCCTCGACGCCGCAATCCTCGGCGATGACGACACCGGCCGCCTCGCAGGCGCGGCGGAAAGCGAGGATGGTGCGGTGGGGATCGGCGGCGCCGTCGCGCCGTGCCACCAGTGCCCCGACGCAGTGCGGGCTCAAGGCCGGCACGAGGCGGCACAGCTCTGCAGCATCGATGATCTCTTCATGCCGGTGGCCGAGCCCGCGGATGGTCGCCTCGCGCTGGCAGCAAGGCCGGCATCTGCTCCACGGTCTCCGCGATGCGGAGCTGGCCATTGGCATGGAAGCCGCAAGGGTCGCCGACGATCGTCTCGATCGCGTGCCACATCTCCATCGCTTCGAGCGAGATCGGGATCTCGGCGATGTCGCGGCCCAATGTGCGCACGCCGGCCGCAGTGGCGCCGGAGGCGTGCCGGCCGGTCCAGCGCCGCTCGATCACCGCCACGCGCCGGCCGGCGCGGGCGAGATGCAGGGCTGCCGACAGGCCGTGCAGACCGCCGCCCACGACCGCAACGTCGAACGCTTCGACGGTCATGCCGCCGGCTCCCGGTCGTCCAGGCTCGCCAGCTCGCCGAGCGTCACCGGCTTCAGCGGCGGGCGGATGCGTTGCAAGCCGACCTCCCCGACCGGACGCGCCTGAGCCGCCGCGATGATATGGGCCATGGTGTAGCCGCATTGCCGACCCTGGCAGGGGCCCATGCCGGCACGGGTGAAGGCCTTGATCTGGTTCGGGCCGGGCCGGCCCTGCACGGCGCGGGCGCGCAGCTCGCCGGCCGTGACCTCCTCGCAGCGGCAGACCAGCGTCTCATCGACGGGCGCGAAGACCTGCGGACGCGGCGCATAGAGCGCATCGAGGAAGGGGCGCAGGGAGAGCGCGCGGGCGAGCCTTTCCCGCTCCGTCCGGGCGGCGGCGTCTGCGGCACCTTCGCCGAGCCTGCCCAGCCTGGCGGCGACGCGCAGCGCGGCGATCCGTCCGCGCGGTTCGGCCGCCTCGGCGCCGCCGATGCCGGCACCGTCGCCCGCGACGAAGACATTCGCCTGCGAGGTCTCGCCCCAGCCGTCGAGCTCCGGGACATAGCAGTGCTGGCCGGCATGCCAGCTCACCGCGCAGCCGAGTGCGAGCGGAACATGGATATTCGGCACCACGCCCTCATGGACCAGCAGCACCTCGGCGGCGACCTCGCCTTTGCCTCCGTCCTGCGTGCGGTAATGCAGGCTTTCAAGCCGCCCTTCCCCCGCGGCGCGAAGCTCCGCGACATGGCGGATAACCGGGAACCCGGCCCGCTTCAGCGCGAGCGACCAGGACAGGCCCTTGGCGAGATCGCCGAGGCGACTGAACCCCTGCCGCAGATGGCGCAGCGCCGCAGGGATGCGCCCGCGCGGCGTGGTGTCGAGGAAGCCTGCGATCGTGCCGCCCGCCGCGAGCAGCTGTGTCACGTAGAGCAGCGGCAGCGGCCCGCAGCCGGCGATCCAGACGGGGCCCGACGGCACGGAATCGGCCGTCTTCAGCAGGATCTGCGCCGCGCCGACCGTCAGCACGCCTGGCAGCGTCCAGCCCGGAAACGGCACCGGGCGCTCCTGTGCACCGGTGGCGAGGATGACCGCCCGTGCCGCCACGCGGCGCGCCTGGCCCTCGCGCGTCAGGAAGGCGCGAAAGCCGGGCTCGATCTGCCAGAGCTGGCTCTCCGGCTCATAGAGCGCGCCGCAGGAACGGAAGGCGGCAGCCTTGTCCGCTCCGGCCCGATAGGCCTCGCCGAGACGTGCCAGCCGCGGCGTCGCCGCGACGGTCTCGATGCCACGCCAGATCTGGCCGCCGGGCGCAGGCTGATCGTCGACGACGCGCACGGAGAGGCCGTGGCTGCGCGCGGTCACGGCCGCGGCCATGCCGGCGGGGCCGGCGCCGACGATCAGGAGATCGGTCTCGTTTCCGGTCATGCCGACAGTCTCCTGGGGCCCTGCTGGCGGGCGATGCGCATGCCGTTGCGGATCGGCGTCAGACAGGCTTGCACGGAACCCAGGCCGTCGACCTCGACGAGACATTCGAAGCAGACGCCCATCATGCAGTACGGCGCGCGCGGGCTCTGCGAAACCGGCGTGGTGCGGCTCCAGGCTTGCGGCTGGCGCAGCAGCACCGCGGCGACGCTTTCGCCGACCTCGGCAATGACGGGCTGCCCGTCGATATGGACCGTTACGGCTTGCGCCCCGGGATCATGCAGCTTGCGGAACATCGAAGCGTCTCTGGTGAAAGGGAGAAAGGCTTTCGGGCAGGATGCCGGCGGCAATCGCCGCCGCCAGCGTCTCGGCATGAAAGGCCGCGAGCGTCACGCCGGAATGGCAGAGCGCGACGAAGGCGCCAGGATGGCTCTGCGACTGCGCATAGATCGGATGGCCGTCGGGCGTCATGATCCGGAGGCCGGCCCATTGCCGCACGAGCCGGGCGCTGGCCAGCGCGGGGACGATCTCGACCGTCTTGCGGCTCAGTCGGGCGGCAGCCTCAGCCGTCGTCGACGCGTCGAAGCCGGTATGTTCCTTGGTGGCGCCGATCATCACCGTGCCTTCGCCGGTCTGGCGCAGCCCACTCGCCGGCAGCGGCAGGAATGGTTCGAGCCGCTCGGTGACGAGCACCTGCCCGCGCTCGGGCTGTACCGGCACTTCGAGCCCGACCTGCCGGGCCAGGGCGGGCGAACCGAGCCCCGCTGCGATGACGATCCGCGGCGCAACCAGCGTCTCGCGGTCGAGCACGAGGCGGAAATCCGGGCCCGCCGGCTCGATCCGCTCGACGCGGGCCCGATGGCGAATGCAGCCGCCATGGCGCGCGAGCGCGCCATGCAGCGCCGCCAGCAGCCGCAGCGGATTGGCGTGGCCGTCCTGCCGACCGAAGCTCGCCCCCGTCACGTTCGCGCCAAGCGTGACCTTGGGCAGCAGGCGCTCCAACGCGGGGCGATCAAGCATCTCCCAGTCCGGCTCGCCCTCGCCGCCCTGGTTATGCAGCCGCTGCAGCTCGAGGCGGCGCTTCTCGAAGCCCGCTTCGCCAAGGCAGAAGGCGAGCCCGCCATTGCTCTCATAAGCGAGATCGATCCCGGCCTGGGCCTCGAGTTCATCGCAGAAGCCGCGCCACAGCGCGATGCTGCCGCGCGTCAGCGCCTGATAGGCCGGCATGCCGAGCCCCTTGCCCTGCAGCCAGACCAGGCCGAAATTCGCACGGGCCGCCCGGAAATCGCCGTCGTCGCCGTCGAGCAGCAGAACCCGATGCCGCGTCCTGGCGAGGCCATACGCGATCGCCGCGCCGACCGTGCCCCCTCCGATGACGATGATGTCCGGCCGCATGTGAAAATCCCTTGCCGGCTTCGACGTTAGGGAGCCATGTTGTAATTCGTCAAAGTCGTTTTTCTCTCGATGCTATTCTCCAGGGTTATACAATGGTGCGACGGCTCAACCTGCGTCAGGTCGAAGCCTTCAAGGCGGTGATCGAATACGGCACGGTGAGCCGCGCAGCGGAGATGATGAACATCTCGCAGCCGGCCATGAGCAAGCTGATCGCGCATCTCGAAGAGGACACGGCGCTGCAGCTGTTCGACCGCGTCAAGGGGCGGCTCGTGCTGACCCGACGCGGGATGCGGCTCTACGAAGAGATCGACCGGATCTTCGCCGGCGTGCGCCAGGTCGAGAATGCGGTCGAGGCGATCCGCCGCGACGAGCAGAGCCGTCTGCTGATCGGCGTCATGCCGGCGCTCTCGGGCGCCTTCATCCAGCAGGCGACGACGCGCTTCCTCGCCCGCCAACCGGGTGTCTTCTGCTCGGTGCAGTCGCGCAGCTCGCAATGGATCGCCGACGGGCTCGTCACCCGAAAGCTCGATGTCGGGTTCACCGTCGCACCGATCGACAACCCTTACGTCGTCTCCGAGCCACTGATGGCTCATCCGCTCGTCTGCATCCTGCCGCTCGACCACAAGCTGGCGGAGAAGAGCGTGATCACGCCCCAGGATCTCGACCGGACCGCTTTCGTCTCATTCGATCCGGAGAGCTTTACGAGCCGGCGCATCGGGCAGGTCTTTGACGCTCACGGCGTCGCGCCGGAGGTCGTCATGGTCGTCAGCATTTCGCCGACGCTCTGCGAGTTCGTGGCCGCCGGCGTCGGCGTCTCGCTGGTTCATCCGTCGGCTGTCGGGGGCTTGCGCGGCAAGGTCGCCATACGCGCCTTCGAGCCGTCCGTTCAACTCGACTTCCAGCTCTGCCGCATCCGTGACAGCCGCAACGCCCGGCTCGTCGAAGCCTTCCTCGACGGCGCACGGGAAGCCGCGGCCGAGATTTCGCGAACGATCCTCGCCCCGGGCCAGGATTGAGCCAACCATGACTGAACCTGGTCAAGACTGATCGTCGCAGGAGCGCCTGCCGTGGAGCGGGATCGCCCCCACGGCAGGCGCCTTGTCTACGCCAGGGCGGGTCTTGCCCCTTTCGAAGCGGTCCCGCTCAGCGTGGCTTCAGCGTGGTGGCCTCGGTGATCGGCGGGGCGAGGTTCAGCGCCCCCTTCAATTCGTAGGCGAAATCCAGCCGATCGCTGCGAGCCCAGACCTGGCGCAGCTCGAACAGGGGGATGGCGCAGACATTATCCATGATCTTCTGCTGCGCCTCCTTCCAGAGCGCCTTCTGGGCCTCGGGATCGGGCGCAGTGCGGGCCTGCTCGATCTCCTTGTCCGCGACGGCGCAATGCGAGAAATTCGTCGCGGCGGTCGGCGTGCCCACAATGGCGCGCGAGTGGAAGAATTCGCTGAGATAGGTATCGGCGATCGGGAAGCGCGCCGCGCCGTAGAAGACGAGAGCGCTCAGGTCCTTGCGGGTCTGGCTCTGATAGGTCGCGTGGTCGACGACCTGCATCTCGAGCTTGATCCCGGCCTTGGCGAGCTGCGCCTGCATGATCTCCATGAAGGGCTGCTGCGCCGAGATGTTGGAGACGATGGCCTTGATCGTGATGCCGTCCTTGTGCCCGGCCTCCGCCAGCAGCGCCTTCGCCTTGGCGAGATCGAAGCTGTAGCGCACCGTGCAGTCCTCGCCGAGATAACCCGGCGGCACGACGGAGCAGCCTTTGGGGCCGACATCCTTGCCGACATAGCGCACGAGGTCGTCGACATTGATCGCGGCCGCGATGGCCCGGCGCACGCGGATATCGTCGAGCGGCGGAATGTTCTGGTTGAGGTGCAGGAGCCGATACTCGCCGGGCCGGAAGATCTCGACATTGAGGCCGGGCCGGCGGCGGGCAGAATCGACCCAGCGCTGCTCGCGCTTGCCATACATCAGGTCGATTTCGCCGGAGGTGAACGCGAGTTCGCGGGCGCTG
Organism: Bosea sp. BIWAKO-01; assembly: GCF_001748145.1. Classification (NCBI taxonomy): domain Bacteria; kingdom Pseudomonadati; phylum Pseudomonadota; class Alphaproteobacteria; order Hyphomicrobiales; family Alloboseaceae; genus Allobosea; species Allobosea sp. BIWAKO-01. The sequence goes on along the minus strand of NZ_BCQA01000002.1, from coordinate 145,478 downwards.
TCGGAGGGGATCACACGCACCATGATCGTATCGATCTTCGGCTTGCCGCGGAAATAGCCGGGATGGGCGGCGAGCTTCACATATTGCTGCGTCACCTGCTCGACGAAGACGAAGGGGCCGGTCCCGACAGGCTTCGCACCGAACTTGTCGCCAAGCTCCTCCGCCGCCTTGCGGCTGACGATATTGCCGCCGTGATAGTTGGAGACGCGGCCGAGGAAATTGACATCGGCATATTTCAGCATGATGCGGACAGTGAGATCGTCCACCTTCTCCACGCTCGCGATGGCCGAGAAGTCCGAGGAAAAGGTCGAGCGCTTGGGGTCGGCCGAGCGTTGCAGGGAATAGACGACATCGTCGGCACTGAGCGTACCCCAGTCGCCCTGGAACTTCACGCCGGGGCGGAGATGGAAGGTCCAGATCTTTCCGTCGGCAGAGGTCTCCCAACGTTCGGCGAGATCGGGTTCGAGATCCTTCGGGTCGGAGCTGCCCGGCTTGAAACGGACGAGGCCGTTATAGACCCAGCCGATCAGCGTCTTGTCGCTGGTGGCGCTGGCGCGATGAGCGTCGAGCGTCGAGATGTCGCCATCGCCGGCAACGCGCAGCAAGGTCTCCTGGGCCGAGCCCGCGACCGGCAGACAGGCCGCCACCATCAGGCTCGCAAGCCCCAAGACAGATTGCTTCATCATGTGATCCCCCATTTTCCGTTTGGAGAATACTGGGAGCCATTGTCCCAAGCTGTCCAAGTCGAAATCGGGGATGGATTATTCCGTAGGGTTATAGCAGCAGCTCAGGGGACCTCGCCGCCACGCCAACGGAAGGTCGAGAGAAATTGACCCGCGTTCTTGCGGAGAGCTTCGGGCGAGAAGCGCCATTTGCGGACATCGGCGCATTGCCCAGAAGCAGACGCTTCGAGTGTGCTGGCCAGAATTCCGCTCTCGACCTATTTGAGACAATTGAAGATCGGGGGCCGGCGACTGAAGTTGGCGGCGAATTCGACCATGCCACTGACGAGAACCCATCAGCGATTATCTCGGAGCCTTCGTTTGCCTTAGGGCCTTCGGCGGCGAACATTTACGACACGCATGGGGTTCTGATTGAGGCAGGGCGCTCATCAGCGGGTAGCCGCAGCTTCCAGCTTTTGAACCTCAAGGGCCAACTCCACACGGTTTAGGACGTTCAGCTTGGCCATCAGGTTGGTCATGTAACCCTTGACAGTCTTGGCGCTGAGCGACAGCTCGCGGGCAATCTCGCTGTTCATCTTTCCGAGCAGTAGCAATTTGACGATCTGCTTCTCTCGAATGCTGAGCTTGTTGCTCATCGCCTTCTGTCGTTCGAGAGCCTTGTCCTGCAAGGCACCGATCATCTTGATTGCGAGGGCGGGCGTGACATAGACGTCGCCGCGCCGCGCGGCTTGAAGGGCCTGGAACAGATCCTCTCCGGGGCTGCCTTTCAATACATGGCCCTTTGCTCCGGCATCCAGAGCCCTGATCGCATCATCGGGGCTGGTCGAGGCTGTGAACACGATGATTTTCATCTCGGGAGCGATCTTCAACGCGTCCGCAATCGCCTGAAAGACATCCCCCGCCATATTGAGATCGACGATCATCTCATCGGGGTGATGCGTCCTGGCGATCGACACAATATGATCCGCGACATTCCCGGTCGCGGTGAGTGTGAAATCGCCCCATCGTTTCAGCAGCGCGGAAACCCCCTCCATCAGCAAGGATGATCATCGACGATTGCAACCGAAAGGTCCGGCATGGTCACGCGTGGCACAAGGACTTCAGGACGGACGGATCATCGTCCACGATAGCGATTCAGGAAGAACGTTCGCGCCATATGGCGAAATGTGTGGCTGGTTCCGCTGATTGTCGACCTGACCGTTGGGCCAGCTCCATCGGAGCCCGGGGGCCTCTGATGAAACGGCCCTGTATTTTCGCCCCGATATTGCGCCACCCTTCCGCCCAAGTAACTCGAGGAGGCCGGCTAGGAAATTCTTGATGATCTGGATTCGGGGCCGCGCTCGATCGGACACTTTCTGCCGCTCCTGTTCGCACTGAGGCAGAAGCTTCCCAGCGCAGCATGGCTGTGGACAAGGGGAACGGGATGGACCAGTCGAGAATGGCCGACCAAACCGCCGAATTCGTCGGGCTGATGCAGCGCGCGCTGGATCTTTCGCTGTGGAGCCACGCCAAGGCGGTCGCACAAGCTGCCGGGCAGGATTTCTCAGTGGTCGATGCCAAGACGGTAGCCAACGCCTACACCCAGGTGGCGCTGCAACTCCTAAAGGATCCCTGGGCGCTGGCCGAATTCCAGATAAACTTGTGGAGGGACGCCTCAAGTGCCTGGCTCGAAGCTTGGTCCGGCCCGGGCGAGGACAGCAGTGACCGACGCTTCCGCGACGGTCGCTGGAGTTCGGAACCGTTCAGCCGAGGGTTGCGCGACGTCCACCTGGCAATCGAGCGGGCGGCAGAGAAGTTTCTCGGGTCGCTGCCCGATAACGGCAAGAACAGCCTGCGCGTCCGCTTCTATACCCGGCAATTGCTCAGCGCCCTCTCGCCCAGCAACTACCTGGCGTTGAACCCGGCGGCGCGTGACCGTTTCTTGGAAACTGAAGGACGCAGCTTGCTAGATGGCTTCCGCAACCTGCTGGACGATCTGGAACGCGGAGAGGGGAGGCTCGACATCGCCACCCACGACCCCAAGGCCTTCCACGTCGGCTGCGATCTGGCGTCGACGCCCGGCCAGGTGATCTGGCAAAACGAACTGATGCAGCTCATCCATTACGAGCCGCTGACGGAGATGCAGCACAAGCGTCCGCTGCTCTTCGTGCCGCCCTGGATCAACAAATACTACATATTCGACATGAAGCCGGACAGCAGCATGGTCCGTTACATGCTGGCGCAGGGCCACAGTGTCTTCCTGATCTCGTGGGTGAATCCCACGAGTGCGCACGCCCATCTGAGCTTCGAGGATTACATGCGCCTCGGCCCGCTCGCGGCGCTGGACGTGATGGGTAAGGCGACCGGCGAAACAAAGTTCGACATCCTCGGCTTCTGCATCGGCGGGATCCTGGTGGCGGCCACAATGGCCTGGATGGCGGCGCGCAGCGACAAGCGTATCGCGACAGCGACGATTCTGGCCACGATGGTCGATTTCACTGATGTGGGCGAGATTGGCGTCTTCATCGACCGCGCCCGCCTTCAGGTTCTGCGCGAGCACATGGCCGAGAAGGGTTATCTGGAAAACCATTACTTGCAGGACATGTTCTCGATGGTTCGCGAGAACGACCTGATCTGGTCTTTCCATGTCATGAACTACCTAATGGGCCGCAAGCCGCCCGCGTTCGATCTCCTGTTCTGGAACAGCGACAGTACTCGGCTGCCCGCCGCGATGCTGCTTTGGTACCTGGAAAAGATGTATATCGAGAACGGCTTGCGAAAGCCCGGCCATTTGACCATGGACGGTACGCCCATCGACCTCGGTAAGAGCGACGTCCCCTTCTACGTGCTTGCCACCAAGGAAGACCACATCGCGGTCTGGACCTCGATCTATCCAACCACGCAGCTTCTGGGCGGCGAGACGACCTTCGTGCTGGGGGGCTCAGGCCATATCGCGGGGGTAATCAATCCACCGGGCAATCGGTCAAAATATGGCTACTGGACACGGAGCGACTATCCCGAAAGCCCGCAGGAATGGCTGGCTGGCGCCAAAAAACACGAGGGGTCGTGGTGGCCTCACTGGTCGGCCTGGATGGAGGCGCATTGCGGCGTCGAGGAGGTTCCCGCCTATCGGCCCGGTACTGGCGGCCTGAAACCGATCGAACCGGCACCTGGAAGCTACGTTCGGGCAGGCTGACCGGCTCAGCGATTGCCGCCTCAAGCATCGAACATTTAATCTGACGCATAACCTGCGCCAACTGCGGAAGCATGCAGTCCGCTACCTGCGCGCCCAATGCGATTCCACAGCCAAGTTCGCACCGTTTTGGCAATTATTCCTAGACTTTAGTTCCAGTCTCACCGATTCTGAGATTCTGGATCTTTCAGTCTCTCTTGTGGTGAGATTCGAGAACTTTACTCATACTTGATTACTTTCATGGCACTGACTGAGCAGCAGCAGCACGGCGCGAGATGCTCGCTTGGTCATAAGCCCCCATAGTAGCATCGACATGCGTGAAATGCGGGTAGTGGCCGACCCCGCCGATGATCGAAAGAGCGTCCGCCGAGTAGGTGGTAGGGCCTGATTGGCGCCAAGTCGATTGGCGCAGGTCTCCGAGTGACCTGCGCTTATGCCGGTAGCTCGAGCACAGTGATATCCGCACAAGTCCGACGAGCGATATCTATGAGATGTCGGTGATGGGTCGCGACGATGACTTGGCCGCTATCCGCCATTGCGGTGAACAGCCGGCATGCTTCAGCGGAGCGGAAATCGTCGAAGGGCCCGAGGATGTCGTCCGTGATGGGAGGGACGGACGGGCCTTCCCGCTCCAAGCTTATCACTGTGCAGGGCGCCGCGAACGAACTCAGGTTCGTCTCGTCGCGTGTCGGCGCTCCAATGTGATCAAGCGCATTCAAGCCAGATCGGGAAGGGCGATAACTCTCAGTATCAGATGATCGGGAGGAACAAACCGATGGCCCCCAGCACCGCGTTCGCGCATCGAGACGACACCCGAGACCTTGGAGCCTCGATCATATCTCTCATTTCCGTGCCAAGCAGAATGCGAAATCTCGTGCTGCGAGGATTCGTTCTGTTCGCATCCTTCCCAATGACCCTCGCAGCGGCTGAACTCGGGTCGCCCGAAAAGGGGGGCAAGTGGATCCCTCGGCTTGGAGACGCGGTCCCTCGGTCAATCAGAGTCATTGGTGTCGACGGCGAGGCTCGTGCCTTGCCGTTCGGCATGGTGATCGTCGAAGGGCGAATTGTCGTACTGGTGAAGGCAGGCACCCGGGAGATTGTCGACATCACGTCAGATGAGCCAGTGGGTGGGCCTCCGCTCCCAATGAACCCTTCGGCGCCGCTCCTGCCACGCGGCGAGGGGTTTCAATAGGATACCGGCCTGGGACACACTCCCAGGAACTTTCTCGCCGCTAACCGCTGAGGCCGCAGCTCTACCCGCCGCGTAAAGCTCATTTAGCTTGCTATCTGCAAGGAATCTCCTTACAGTAAGGAGATTCCTTACTGGGGTGGCCCCGCGATGATCACAAGCAAATTGACATCCAAGGCGCAGACAACGATTCCGCAGCCCATCCGGGCTGCATTGCATCTGCGCGAGGGCGACGAGATTGCCTATAGCATTGAGGGCGACGCGGTAGTGATCCGCAAGGCACCGGCAGCAGCCCCGATCGAAGATCCGTTTGGCACATTCAGCGAGTGGGATGGCGAAGCCGACCGGAGGGCCTATGCCAACCTCTGACTTTAGCCAGGGCGACGTTGTGCGCGTGCCATTCCCCTACACCGACCGCAATGCCCGCCAGCATCGGCCGGCGCTTGTCGTCAGCCATGGCGGCGTAGGAGAAGGCGAAGGCCTGTTGTGGGTGGTCATGATCACCAGTGCCGAGAACCGGTCATGGCCGGGAGACGTGTCGCTGGGCCTGACTTATGGCGAGGCCGGGTTGCCGGCGCCATCGGTCATTCGTCCATGCAAAATCGCGACGATCGAGGCAGGCCACGCGGAGAAGCTGGGTCGGATCAAGCCGACGACAATGGCCCAGGTTGGGGATCAACTCCGGAAGTATATGGGCGTCTAATTCGGGCGGGTGTTGCCGCCTGGGGAGCGCTCTCAGTTCATCCTTTCCCCGCCAGACATCGAACCCGTTCTGCCCCGCCGTACGACGGAGATCCGAGCAGATCTCGTCATCGCTCAGCCCAAGCGACCCGTTCGCGTCTATCGGTGCAACCTGCCACTGCCCATTGCGCCCAATCCTGATGAGCCACTTGACTGTTGGATGTTCGGGGCTCGCTTCGAGCCTGGCATCCTCCGGCTTCGTTCGCCCCATTGGAAAGTTTGCCCCAACCAGGTTTTCGTGGCGGCGAGGCCGCCTCCGATGACAAGGAGGAGTTGAGCTCGGGCTCTTACGGCTCGGACGAGTACGCAGCCGGATTCCGGGTCAAGTGAAAGCAGCCCTGAAATGCAAAATGCCCGCCGTGAGGCGGGCATTCGCTCTTCGACCGAAGCTCAAGGGGAGGGAAACATGAGCCCCGGGAGAAACGACCTGGAACGCGCTGCGCCCGGTGACGCGGCGGTTCTATTCAGTGACTTCAGGCCGCAGCGTGCGAGCGGGCGATGAAGGGGATCTCCGAGCGTGACAGGCCAAGATCGTCGAGCTCACGGTTGGTCAGACGCGACAGCTCGCGAACTGTCTCGCGATAGCGCAGGAAGGTGCGGATTTTGGCGGCAATCATGGTGACGAGCATGGTGATACTCCTCTGGCGGATATTCCGGACAGGGGCGGTGCCCACAGCGACAATCTCGTTGTGCACTGCACATAAGCCGAGCTGCCCGCCGCAAACAGGGGCATCAATTCAGTTCTGATATGCGCTTGTCGCATGAATAGCTTGTGAATCAGTGATTTGTGCGCCTAATCATGCGGTGAGCGCATCATTCGTTTCAAATGCAACCGATACTCTGCCTAGGAAACGGGCTGTGGCCGAAAGCAGCTTTTCACCGCGTTGGCTACGCGATTTCGGCGCGTTGCTGATTGCGAAGTTGAACCGCCCGCATGCGGACGTCCCAGAGGTCGGGAATGGGCGACTTTTGACCGTCCTGCGGCTCACCGCAAATGTCGGAGTTGGGTCGGGAGCGCGGTGCGAGAGCGTGGGGCGCATCTGTATCGCGCGTGCCGGCGGTGATTGGGGTCGAGCCGAAGTGACACCCTGCGAGAGTCCAGGCAGGAATATCGGTCAAGTCCGGTCCAGTTAAACAGGATTAGCGCTGGCCCGGTCTGTGTCTCGCGGGCCGAGCCAGCGCTATTGCCGACGCAATACCTGGGGCGCTTGTAGTGTCGCCCCTGATGGTTTCGAAACCCTTTAATCGCCTTGCGCAAAATCCGGAGTGGACTGACGAGGCATCCAGATGGACGGATCGGCAGGGACGCGTCACGCACCCCTCTCTGCCTGCGGGAGGCGCTTGGGGCGGCTGCTTAGCACCATGGCCGCCTACGGCCTTCCCAAGCCCGTGCTAGGCCCTCCGAGATCAGGACGGCTCCAACGGACTGACCACCCTGATAGACGACACTGAGGGCGCGTCCATACTGGTCTCTGTCCCGGCTGCCGTACGCCGCCAGGCTGAACTCGCCGGCGGAGAGCAACTCTACCAGTCGGTACTTCGCGCGATCGCCTAGAGCGCGTTCGCTGGGACATCGGGCACCGCCTGTCTCCTGAGCGTCGATGACGCAGTTTTCCGCGCCGCGGCGGCAGATTGGGAAGGGCGCAGCTGTAATCCGCTGCATCGTCGACGAAGCCGACTTGCCCGGGCGGACAACCTCAATATCCGAACGATCGGGCAACCCCGAGGTGAGGGGGGCGCGAAGCGATGCTTTGATTTCGGCTTGTCGATGTGGCGATGGGGTGAGTAGGCCGAGACCAGCCCCCATCGAGATGATGAAGACGCATCCGCAGACGATCTCGCATTGTGGCGAACTCATGCCGGCCAAAGCCCGTCGGAACGACATTGCTGCTCCTCCTACCGGCAGAGTGCCAGAGGCGAACTAAGGGAAAGCCAAGGGAGGCAGCACGGTCTGACGGTTCGTAGAACGAAACCCTTAGTGAAAAGAGCCCGGCTCGTGGGCCAAAAGAAGCTTCTGACGCCGTATGGTGGCAGCAAAACCGAGGCAGCGAAGCAGCCTCACTGGCCAGGGTTAGGAGCCCCGAAGAGGGCGACCGATAAGGCATCAAAATTCGCTCGTGCGCAGGCACGCGGAAGGGTCACGGAAGGCTCTTTGGCGTAGGCCAAGGCGCCTATCCCGTAGCCTCGTCATGAGGCGTCGGACACGCGAATTTTCGTGCCTTAATTCACGGCCATCCCGTCTCCAAGCCCCAAGAGCGTGCAGGCGCTGGACCACCGTAAAAAGGGTCGCCGAAGGGCGGCCAAACGACATCCAAAAGCGATCGGGCCGGGGCGAAGGCCTAGGCTGGCGTGCGCAGGCACGCCTCGAGATTGGAAGAGGATGGAAGTGGTGTGGTCCTGGGGGCTGTCGGAGACCGAAATGACGCGAAGGCGTCACTCAAAAATTGTGGCGTGCGAAGGCACCCACAAATTTTGAGGTATTGAGCCTATTTTTCATTTTTTGGGGAATGAGGCCCATTCCGAGCCTGTCCTTGGTGGGAGGCAGCCACTGTGAGGCTGCGCATTTGCGGGGGGCGCCGTCCTTGGCTGGGGGCTTCTCAGGCGCCCTGAGCGGGCAACGCCGTCAGCGAAGGGCAGAGCCTGGTCCTTGGAGGGGAGGGAGGCTCCATGGGGTCTTTAAGCCCGTCTACGGGCCTCGTCGTGGTGGGGAACGCCGGCAGCAGCTGCCAGTGCTTCAGCCAGCAGATGCCGCCGGCGGGATCGTCGCTTCGAAGCGGAGTGTCGCCAGCCACCGCGGGGTTTGTACGAGTCCACAAAATCTGAAGCGTAGGCGCCCATTTCGGGCCCCTTTTGGATGGGGCAAAAATAGGCTCAATACCTCAGTTTTTCTGCAGAGCACGATGGATTTGGTAATGAGGCTCAATACCGCAAACGTGACGCGTACCGCCGACGGACGCCGCGGATACGCCAGCCTGTTGCAACACCTTTGAAATGTCTCAGGTTTTGGCAATTTAGAAATGTCACAGCCGCGCTCTCGACGGAGCCTCTGTTGGGGCTGCGGAGACCTCACATATCGCAGCAGCCCCAACAGAGGCGTGGGGAAGGGCGCCTTTGGCGGCGATGTGCAGATCGACGAAAGAAGGGCGACCTCGCCTTCGTCCCTTGGGACGAGCCACATAGCCACCGGCTTCGCTAGTGGTCTTCACCGGTGCCGGCCTGATCTCATCCTGGCGGGCCTTCACCCAGGCCAGAACTTCCGACAAGCGCTTGTTCTCGACGATCGCGGCATGGGTCACACGCTGCTTCTTGTCGAAGGTCCGGTAGGCCAGGCAAACGCCCTTCCAGCGGATCTCGAGCCGGCCATCGGGAAACTCGTAGGTCTCAACATATTTGCCCACCAGGCCAGCGGTCACAGGCGTCTCGTCCAGAATGACGCGCTTGCCGTCATAAGAGAGGGCCAACTGCTGCGTGACATAGCGCTGTTCGCGCCACGCCAGGATCGTGTCGAGCCGATCCGACGTGCTCTCGAGAGGACGATGCAGGTCCTCCGGACGGGAAGGCGGCGTCGCGAAGCGCGCATTGAAACGCTCGACAAAGCCCGGAAGGTACGTGTTCGCCGCCTCGATCGACGAGATCCCGGCCAGCCGCAGCTCCTTCACCAGCCGGTCCTGCAAGGTGCGGTTCACCCGCTCAACCCGGCCCTTGGCCTGGCTCGAATGAGCGCACAGGATCTCAATGCTCAGCTCGGACAGCGCCCGCCCGAACTGCGTCATGCCTTGGCCTCCGAGAGCCTGGGGCTTCGACACCCGGAAGATCGAGTGCTTGTCGGAATAGAAGGCAAGGGGCCGACCATGGCTCGTCAGATAGCCCTTCAGCGTCTCAAAATACGCAAAGGCGCTCTCCGACGCCACAAAACGAAGCGCCACCAGGCGGCTCGTCGCGTCGTCGATAAACACGATCAGCGTGCAGCGCCCGCCGCGATCCTCGAACCAGGCGTGTTCGCTGCCATCAATCTGAACCAGTTCGCCAAAATGATCGCGGCGGATGCGCGGCTGGTGAAACCGGCGTCGCTGCGTGCGCGACAGCCAGAGCCCGTCCTCGCTCATCCATTTGCGTAGCGTCTCCCGGGAGACGCTCAGTCCATGCCGCTCCAGCAGCATCTGGCTCGCAAAGGTCGGCCCGAAATCCCGGTAGTGCTCCGCCACATATGCCAGGGCCAGATTGCGCACATGCGGCCCCAGCAAACGGTTCGACGGACGTCCGCGCGCGCGATGGCGCAGGCCCGCCGCGCCGCCATCTGCAAACAGAAGCGCAAGACGATGCGCCTGGCGCCGAGACACGCCCATCAAACCGGCCGCCGCCGTCATCGTCAGCCGGCCAGACAAAACCGACCCCAGCACTTCAGCACGCCGAAGCTCTCGTTCGCTCATCTCCACCCAGCCCATGCCACCCCCCCCAAACCCATCAGCCCGGGGAGTGTGACATTCCTAGTTTGCCACGGTGGGACATTTTAGCTTTGCGCCTACACCAGCCTGTTGCAACACCTTTGAAATGTCTCAGGTTTTGGCAATTTAGAAATGTCACAGCCGCGCTCTCGACGGAGCCTCTGTTGGGGCTGCGGAGACCTCACATATCGCAGCAGCCCCAACAGAGGCGTGGGGAAGGGCGCCTTTGGCGGCGATGTGCAGATCGACGAAAGAAGGGCGACCTCGCCTTCGTCCCTTGGGACGAGCCACATAGCCACCGGCTTCGCTAGTGGTCTTCACCGGTGCCGGCCTGATCTCATCCTGGCGGGCCTTCACCCAGGCCAGAACTTCCGACAAGCGCTTGTTCTCGACGATCGCGGCATGGGTCACACGCTGCTTCTTGTCGAAGGTCCGGTAGGCCAGGCAAACGCCCTTCCAGCGGATCTCGAGCCGGCCATCGGGAAACTCGTAGGTCTCAACATATTTGCCCACCAGGCCAGCGGTCACAGGCGTCTCGTCCAGAATGACGCGCTTGCCGTCATAAGAGAGGGCCAACTGCTGCGTGACATAGCGCTGTTCGCGCCACGCCAGGATCGTGTCGAGCCGATCCGACGTGCTCTCGAGAGGACGATGCAGGTCCTCCGGACGGGAAGGCGGGCGTCGCGAAGCGCGCATTGAAACGCTCGACAAAGCCCGGAAGGTACGTGTTCGCCGCCTCGATCGACGAGATCCCGGCCAGCCGCAGCTCCTTCACCAGCCGGTCCTGCAAGGTGCGGTTCACCCGCTCAACCCGGCCCTTGGCCTGGCTCGAATGAGCGCACAGGATCTCAATGCTCAGCTCGGACAGCGCCCGCCCGAACTGCGTCATGCCTTGGCCTCCGAGAGCCTGGGGCTTCGACACCCGGAAGATCGAGTGCTTGTCGGAATAGAAGGCAAGGGGCCGACCATGGCTCGTCAGATAGCCCTTCAGCGTCTCAAAATACGCAAAGGCGCTCTCCGACGCCACAAAACGAAGCGCCACCAGGCGGCTCGTCGCGTCGTCGATAAACACGATCAGCGTGCAGCGCCCGCCGCGATCCTCGAACCAGGCGTGTTCGCTGCCATCAATCTGAACCAGTTCGCCAAAATGATCGCGGCGGATGCGCGGCTGGTGAAACCGGCGTCGCTGCGTGCGCGACAGCCAGAGCCCGTCCTCGCTCATCCATTTGCGTAGCGTCTCCCGGGAGACGCTCAGTCCATGCCGCTCCAGCAGCATCTGGCTCGCAAAGGTCGGCCCGAAATCCCGGTAGTGCTCCGCCACATATGCCAGGGCCAGATTGCGCACATGCGGCCCCAGCAAACGGTTCGACGGACGTCCGCGCGCGCGATGGCGCAGGCCCGCCGCGCCGCCATCTGCAAACAGAAGCGCAAGACGATGCGCCTGGCGCCGAGACACGCCCATCAAACCGGCCGCCGCCGTCATCGTCAGCCGGCCAGACAAAACCGACCCCAGCACTTCAGCACGCCGAAGCTCTCGTTCGCTCATCTCCACCCAGCCCATGCCACCCCCCCCCAAACCCATCAGCCCGGGGAGTGTGACATTCCTAGTTTGCCACGGTGGGACATTTTAGCTTTGCGCCTACACCAGCCGATTCGCATAAGGAAGATTATGGAACGTTTACGCTCCCGCGGCACCTGTCGGCACGATTTAGCTGCCCGCCATCCTGCCAGAAATATTGGCCGCGAACGAGCGCGACTGAACTTAACAAACTCCGCTTTTAATGCCCTATCCCGCACGCATAATCTTCGCACACGTCACTGAGACTGTCCGTTTTGAGGCACGATGGATTGGCACTCTGCCTCACCCGGCGCAGGGCACGCTCATCCCGCAGCACTGCGCGAAGCGCGGCCCGACAATTTCCGCACTCTTCTGCTCTTGCAGTGTGCGGCCTCCGCGGCAGCGCAATCCTTGCACTATGGCGAGGTTGGGCAAAAGGGCCGAGCTCGAAAAATGCATGGACCCAGGCGGCTATAATAGCGCAATTGGCCCGACCACGGCGCAGCGCCGAAGGCAGACCGCGACGTTCGTGACACTGCATGATCTCGAGCGTCGTAATGATGCACTTGCTTCAGGCCCTTGCTCGGGCGGTTGAAGGTGAGGTAAGATATATTTGCGTATAATTTTACGTATATTGCCATTTAATATTGCTCTGGAATTTGAATGCCGGTCTTTCGATACGTCTGGGGCGTCGAGCGCCCCCGCGATAAAATTCGCCGTCACACGCTCAACATCACAGTCGCGGCCGCCGCTGCTCGGGCCGAGGCCGAGCAAGAATTCGAGGATGCGCGCCGCAGCTATGAACGCCGCCTGGCCCGGATCGATGCCGACGTCGCCGCCGAAAAGCTGCAATTGAAATTTGTCCACTTGTCGACGCCGGGCGGGCGCTACGATCGCAAGACCGCGCTAGACGTCGCGGCAAAATTTGGCTTGCTTGACGGCCAGGGAAAAAAACGCGGACGAGGGCGGCCTCCAAAGTACGGCCCCGATGATCCAAGACCGAGACGGCCGTCCCGGGCAAAGACCCTCGCCGGCCGGCTGCGCGCCAAGACTTTGCGATCCTCCGCAGCCGCCGCGGTGGTTATTCAGGCGCAGCTGCCAGCCCATACCAACCACGACGAGTTCATGGCTGGTGGCGGCGATTCAGCATTACCAGGCGAACGCCAGGACCTGCTCAATCTCGATGGTTCGGCGCTCCCTGCCCCGCCGCTGACGCCCCGCCACAGACAGCTGAGCCAGTCCCGCTCGACCCGGCCGACGTGGCGGCCAAGCATCATGCTCTGGCGCTCAGAGCCCTCCAGTTCATGGCTGATTCAACGCAGTCTTTGAGCGCGCACGACGTGGCACTGCGCAGCACCTATTTACAGGCTCATGTGCAGCAGCATCATCTCATCCGCCCCTGGGTACGCGGCCAGCATGGCGCGAAGCTGCATGATTACGACTTCAGCGATCCGTTCGATCTGTCGAAGGTCAACGCCGAGATTCGGGCAGTCTGCAAAGGGCTGGGGCTGTCGCGGCACAGTCCGACTGACGATGAGAAAAACCCTGATCTAGGCATGCCGCTCGAAGATCTCGAAGCCTGGATGAAGGCTGGAATCTTCAATGATATCGATTTCGCTGCAGCCGATTTTGAAAAGTATATGAAGGAATTCAAAGACGCCCGGAGGTTTTACCGCTTTTTTCGTTCACACTTTGAGCCAATCATCAACGCGGAGCGCCTGCGGATCGAGGTCTGGCCCTACATCGAGCGCCGTCTGCGCTCGGTCGAATGGTATGCGATGCTGCTGTCCCGGGGCGAGATTGATCGCGACACGGCGCAAGCACTCTGCGCCTATGACGATTTTCGCCTTGTCGGAAGACTCGAGCTCGCGGCGCAAGCGGTCTATCGCTCCCTTACCAAGGCGATGCACTGGTTTTCTGGCTTCTCTCCGACGGAGCTAAGGAAATGGGCCGGAACGGATGGCCCGGGCGCGAGGTGCCGCGTCCACGAGGGCTTTCCCGCCTGGGCCTTTCCGAGCGCTTTGGCGGCCGCCTTTGTCGATGGCCATCTCGTCGACACGAGCCCCAAGCTCGACTACCACCCGCCGACCCAGCAAGAGCTCATCGATTTTGCGGCGAATGATAGCGAATTGCAGATCGCGAGTCAGATGATCCTGACCGGAATTGGGTACTGCGACGTAATGATCCAATTGCCATAAAATAGAATCGACAACTTATTTCACTTAAATATTCGATACCTCGATGGGCACGATAATATTGTGAATATTAATTTTTGCGTTTACTCGATTAGAAAATTCCAGAAAGCGCTGGTCGACGAGATCGCCAAAGGCGCGTTGCTTGAGCTTCCGCCGCCCGAGAGCGCTCAGGCCGTCTATCTCGCAGGAACAGGCATTGCCGTTCGCGGCGCGTTGGCGCCCGGCAACACGCTGCCGCTCGGCAGCGACGCCATGTTGGCGGGAGCAGGCAGCTCGATTGAGAACCTGTATCTGATGGCCTCGATGGATGTCGCCTCAATCCAACAGTGTGGCTTCTCGTCGCTCTACGCTGGCCTAGGCCTCGTCGAATGGGCCGATCAGCCTGAGCAGGAGAGCTGCTACGCGCCACTCGTTCTCATTCCCGTGCGGGTCGTCGGACTGGGTACCGGAACACTCACAATTCAACAGGCCGGCGCCCCTATTCTCAACGATGTCCTGATCCGACGCCTCGGACTCACGCGATCAGCTCTTCCTGACGACCCGCTTCGCTACAGGCCGAAGAAGTCGCATGCGAAGGTGAGAGGGTTTTCCGACAAGGCCGTGCTCGGCCTTTTCAACCGCGTCAGCCAGGCGTTGCTGGAGAGGCTCGAGTTTCTCCTCGATCGTACGATCGAACGGCATCCGTCGATTGCGAGACTGCTGGGCGTTGAACCAGCAAGGCCCGACGGGCCGCATCAAGCTCCGGCCGAGCCCAGATGCCCTCTACCCGCCGATACCGATCAGTTCGAAGCGGCCCAAGCGGTTGCCACGGGAAACAGCTTGCTGATTTACGGACCGCCGGGAACCGGTAAGACCCAGACCATCACCAATATCATCGCGCACCTTCTCGCGGAGAAGAAGAGGGTGCTCTTGCTCTCGGACTCGGTCAATGCGCTCGATCCGGTGCTATCACGGCTGGACAGCCTGGCCTCGCCGAACCTCCTTGATCTTCGCGCCGCCAACAACAGCCCCGCCGCCGGACACGGCGCGGTGGACGGTTTCTGCGACGGCCTGGCGCAGCTGCCGCGCTCAGAACAGCCTGCGCTTGTTATCGCAACTCCGGCTGGCTGTCTGATGGGCATCCCGCCGCTCTGGTCCTTTGATGCGGTCATTTTCGACGAGGCGTCCAGAACCCGGTTCGCCTACGCCCTGCCCGCTCTCGCGTTGGCGCCGCAGGTTGTGATCGTCGGCGACCATCAGCAATGTGGTCCGATCCGAACGATCAAACTGGCCGTAGACGGAACAGTCGTCGACACTGGCGACATCAGCCTTCTCGACGCTGCGCGATCGGCGAAGCTGCCGTCGGTAAAGCTCACGCGACACTATAGGTCGCGTCATCCCAGCCTGATTGAGTTCTCCAACGAGCGATTTTATGCCTGCACGTTGAAAGCCGTTCCGTCGCCGCACAACCACGGTGCCTATGGCTGTGTATTGCGCAAAGTCGACGGCGGACTGTTCAAGGACGGAGCCAATATCATCGAAGCGTCGGCACTCGTCGAGGGCGTGTTGGGCCAGATCGAGAGCTCCCAGCGGTCAGTCGGCATTATCGCCATGACGCATAAGCAGTGCGCGATCATAGCAAAAATGCTGAAAGAAAAGGCGCCTGAATTTGAGAGGTTGGTGACGATCATGCACGCCAGCGCCTCTCAGGGTGTCGAACGGGAGATCGTGTATGTCTCGCTGACGCATGGACCGGACGAAACGGGGCAGCAAAGACGAAACTTCGGGATCTTGAGCGCCATGGAAGGCGACAAAATCCTCAACGTGTGCCTGACGCGGGCGCGATATCGGACTGAGGTGTTTTCGAGCATCGACACGACCAACCTTGATCCCGACGCGCGTAGCCCTGCCGGCGCTCTTGCGGACTTTCTCATCAGCTATCGGGAACGGTCCAATATTCAAACCATGACGCCGACGGCCACCCACTCGAACTCAACTTTCCTTATTGATGGAGCTTACACTACAACACAGTTCCAAAATGTCCTAATATTCAAGAAAAATAGTCGATATACGCTCAAGCAATTCGCAGTTCAGCTGACAGGAATGCAGGCAGTACGCGATGATACGTCGCAAAGGGTGCAATTGGAGAATAACGGCTGGGAGCCCATATCGATCGCCCATGAACTCATAAACAGCAATAATATTTTCTCTGAACCTTTAATCAAGAATATGCTTAGAGAACTAAGGCTCGGTTTATAAATTATTGAATTATTTCTCAACGATAATAGTTGATATCGGTCAGTGAGTAATCCAGGGCTTCTACGGAGTATCGTGCCGCTGCTGTCGGCGAGGATGCCGACTGCGTTGGAGCCGTTCGTCGTGTTGATCGGCCCGGAGGAATTCACCGTTATGCTGCCGCTGCCAGAAAGGGCTGTGATGCCGGTGCCGTTCCCGCCAAAGGTTGTAATGCCCGGGCCGGTATAGGTCACATCGATTTGCGCAGCTGCACCGTTTAGGGCGCGAATACCGGCCGGTAGATTAGCGGAATTGGTGGTCACCGGTCCGGAACTCGTGATTGCCGATGCCACGTTCGCAGTTAACTTGTCGGTGGCTGCGCTCGAACTTGAAAAGACATAGACCCCGGGGCCCCCAAATTGCGTGCCGCTCACGTTGATGACGGTGCCGGCCGCGGTGGTGACCGTAGCCGAACCGCTGTTGCCACCAACCCACGCGAGGATGCCTCGGGGCCGAGCTGCGTCAACGTTGATCGTGCCGCTATTGTATGTCACGGACGCATCGCCGGCCGCACTGGCTACCAGTAACGTGTCACCCGAATGAGCGAGCAAGCCGTACTGGCTGGGCCCGACACCAGTGCCCGCGACGACGTTGACATCTCCCGAAGCCACGACGATGGCGTTGCCAATGCCGCGGTTGTCCGCCTGTATGCCGCCCGATTCAAGTCCGCTTGAGGTGAGGCGCTGACCGCTCCAGTTTACGCTCGCCACATGAGGAAACCCCGTTAGGTTTGGCATTGCGAACGCCAATATCGCCCAGTCGCTTGCGGTGCCGTTCACATCAATCGTGGTGTTCGTTGCCGTAATTATGGCGTCGCCGCTTGATTGTATTCGTAAACCGGTGTTGTTGTTGCTAAGCGGATTGGCGACATTGGCGATGGTTAAATCATTCGCAGTGATGGTGATGTTAGCACTGCCCAGGGTCACGCCGGTGGTGTTAGCGGCGTTGACGGCGTTGACGCCGCCCGGGCCGGGCGGGATGACGACATTGACACCCGGCAGAAGCGTGAGGTTGATGGGGGCGTTAGTACCAACGCCGTCGGCATTGATGCCGCTAGGATAGGGGTTGCCACCCGGCGTACAGGTCGTGTTGTCGAGGAGACCCGCGCACTGCGCCAGCGCCGGCTCCGCCACGCTTAAGGTCAAGGGCGTAAGTGCGGACGCCGCCATAAGCAAAAGCTTTCGACGTCCAGCGCCGACGCTTCGCAAGATGCAGGGAGGTCGAATTGCGGCATCGCAAGTCATGCAGCCTCCACATCTCAAGTCGCGCGCCTAATAGGCCCGCTCTCACCTATGTGGCGACTTCGAATCGCAAAGTGGCAACTCCGAGTCGCGCACCAAGAGAAGAGTTCGAGAGTCGATAATTTTTGTCAAACGGCATCGACTTGCTCCGACAAGAATTCCGCGCCGTGTTGCAGAGATACTGCAGGGGGGCATGCCCATCCGCCCTGGCCGTCGGAGGCGTGGGACGCCGTTGATTGGCGCGCTCGCTTGGCAGGCACGCTTGCCTTCGATGCTGGCGAGATAGGCGCGCAGTTCCCGTTCGGGCCCATGCCAGGAGGCGCTGCCCTTGCCCTGGAGTTCGGGGGCTTCCTTCCATCCTTCGGATCAGGAACCGGCTGTGGATCTCGGCTGCCCGTCGCGTCTGCTTGGTAAAGCCCTGCACCACGTTGGATTGGCGGTTGCGGCATTCCAGCGAGCCGTTCGCCTTCAGCCGCGCCCATTCATGCTTGGCGAGTTCCAGCCGGTGATCGACGAATTTCCGGCGTGTCGAGATCGTGCCGAAGATCTCGCCCAGACTTCGAAGCCTGCATCGCTGCCCCCCTACGCGGTTGTCGCAATCAGCCTTCACGTCCAATGTGTCTAGCGAAGAGCATGGAGACGATATGATTCTGTTCGAACAGCTCGCTTCCCGCATCAAAGGGCCTCCGGCCGAGAACGAAGATTGGTGGCATCTCTGCTACAACTCCGACACCAACGAATTTTACGTCGAGCACGAGTGGAGCCACGTCCCGATTGACGGATTGCAGCTGAAGAGCGGCACCGAAAAACATGATGCTAACGCGTGGGCAGGTCCGGGCGCCGAGCACATTCCTCATGCCAGGAACATGTTGTTGGATCGGGCGAACGCCTACAGGGCCCAAGCTCAAAAGCGCCCCGTGGCATGATCGGAAACGCCCCCTTGTCTCGACGGCGAGAGGTTGATTGACCACCAAAGCGTCAATGCTGTGGATTGCCGACAGGCGCTCGTACTCTGCTTTGGAGTGCTCGGCTTGAATCATTGATGTGAAGGCGGCCCTGGAAGCCCCTGCGGCGGCAACTTTCTGTGAACCCGAAAAACCTGTCTTAACTACGACGCCGCATCGCAAGCGCAAATCGTCGATCGCTATGCAAAGTACATTTGAGGCGATTAGCGTTCCGTGTCAGTATTCGTCATGGGAATGGTGATATTCGAGACCTGCCACGGGGGCGGCTTGTGAAATCGATGGCGTCAGGGAGCAGAAGCTCAGCATGGCCGCTGCAACGAAGACTGATTTTCGCATCGGTTCCTCCTCATGACCAAGCAGCGGGCTTTGGAAAGCACCAACACACCCGCTGTATGCGCCAGACGTCAGTCGCAGATGCGCATCCGGCGCTCGACAAGCTCGCCGTAGCGATTGACCCGACGCTTTATGACAGAGCGGCAATCGTCATCGTCGTCGTCGAGAACAGCGGGACCTCGGAAGCCACGCCGTTCCCCAACAGAGCGGTAGCCACGGGGCTCGTGATAGCGCGGACCGTCATAGCCCGGCCGTTCGATACCGAATTCTAACTGAACCTGCGCTTGCGCCGGAGCGCTGAAGGCGGCGGTAGCCGCCATAGCAGCGGCGATCAGGATTGGCCGTAACATGGCGTTGTCTCCTTGGTTGATCAGGGCGAACCCGATCGAAAGGAGCCCACCCTGTCAGGGTGGGCTCCAGTTGATCACTCGATGATCTGCACGATCTTGCGGGTCTTCGGCTCGACCAGGACGGTCTGGCCGTTAATCACGGTGTAGCGATATTCGGTCTTGCCGTAGCGAGCCGGAACCTCTCGATAGGTCACCGTGTCGGGTAACGTGGCGCCGACGACAACCTTTTCGCGGTATGCCACCGACGGCACCTTCTGCTCCGTCACATAGGTGCGGAACTCGGTGCGCTGGTCGGCCGCAATGCCGCCCACAATCGCGCCCGCCGCAGCGCCGCCGACGGCACCCACGGCTGCTCCCACAGGTCCGCCAACGATCGCGCCGCCGACAGCGCCTGTGGCCGCGCCACTCGCGGCTCCACCCGCTGCGCCCGAGTTCGACTGTGCAAAAGCAGTCGCAGGAACAACGGCGAGCGCGGCGACCAGAACAAGATTCTTGATCATGGTTCTTCTCCCTTGATGGCCCCCGCCGCAAATCTAAACGGCTGGCTGGATCGCGTGTTCCATGAATAACCGTTCATAATTAGGGAATTAGCGTGTAGCTGCGCATGTAGACTTGCTTATGGTTGCGCCGCCGCCGCGTTGTTTCTCGTTTTATGCGAGCGGATACTGGTCAGCGGCAATTCGGCCGCGACGTATCGATTGAACTAGGCATGGATTTGAAAGGCCGCGATGATTTCGCAATTCTGTAGCGCTGGCTATCCACGTATCCTACATCTGCAACGTCGCCGGTGGTATAATTGTGAGATCAACCACAGCCGACGGGCCGAGCGACCGTTCAGATCGACGGCGAGGCACGGCCCTACATCCTGGACCAGCAGCGGGGCGGGGCTGCTGACCTAATATTGAGCGCGGGAAACGGCTAGGAACTGGCTTCCGGTACGGGGGCGTTGCGTTCTCGGGCACGCTTCGCGCGTCGCTCGAATTCGGTCCGAAGCCCCTCGAGTTTCTCTTCGTCGAGCTCCTCAAGATCAAGTAACTCCTCACGGGCCCCCTCAAGACGAACAATCAGTTCATCCAGCTTGATCTGCATGGCGCAGGTATCTCGGTTTTGGCTGTTCTGGATGATGAAGACCATCAGGAAGGTAACAATCGTGGTGGATGTGTTGATCACCAATTGCCAGGTGTCGTTGAAGCCAAAGAACGGCCCAGACAATGCCCAAACAACGATGATCGCCAGCGCCACAAAAAAGGTCTGAGGCTTTCCCGCCCACCGGGCCGTGGTCTGGGATAGCCGGGTAAACAGGGAAGCATCGCTTCCGAGGTCGGCCATTGAATCCTGGTAGTTTGCCATTGCGCACCTTGGCTCAATTGAGGAGGGACATGGTGGCTCGATTTCGCACCCGAAAGGACTCTTGTTGGGCTGCCGTTGGGAAGCAGATGCCGTTGCCGCCAGGACGTGGGCGGGGCTCCTGCGAGCCTCGCCCACCTTTCTTATCGCTGGCCGAACAGCGACCCGAGATTCACTTCCTCGTCGCGATGCTTACCGCCAAGTTGGGCCGCCAGCCAGGCTGCCGCGGCGCCTAACAACAGCACTGCGGCCGTCATGAATGCGGCGATCACCGCAGCCTTGCGAGCGTGCTCCGCGGCTTGCTTTGCGGTGGCCTTCGCCTGCTCCAGTTTGGCAAAAGCGTCATCCACCTTCTTTTGAGCCTCGGGCTGAGGGATGTTCATCCGGGCAGCCACACGGGTGGCGATGTAGTCGCGATCAGCTTGATCCAGCTTTCCCGATGTCATGCCAGTCATAAAGATCCGGGACGCTTCTTCACGCTCACCGGCAGTCGGTGGCGTGGTGCCATTCGACCTCATTACGGAATCCAAGGCCGAGCCCAACGGATCGGCCTGCTGACTGATCAGAGCGGCCGCCCCGCCAGTTGCGGCAGCCGCGCCGGTGGCGACTGTTTTGGCCGCGCCAATCAACGACGAACTGGCGATCATTGTTACGATCAGCGCTCCGGCAGCCCAAACGACCAGACCATGCGCACCGTCGCGGATGTGGCGCTCATGATCGCTGGCCTCGGTCACGGGTCGACGCATCCGACCGGCGAGATAGCCGCCCGCGCTGCACGCCGAAACTGTGATCCAGATTGCCCAGAGGCCTGCGGCGATGGTCAAGGCTGCCACGCCGGACGACCGCGCGGGATCGGCGGACACCATCGATAGGCCAACGGCAGAGCCGAAAGCCGCCATGACCGTGGTGATAGCGGCAGAAAGCGTGGCTCCGCCAAAGATCGCGCCCCATTCGAGATAGGACCCGCCGGAAGCTCTTGAGGCGGGAGGGGCAACGACGACGACGTCGGGTGTGCTCACGGACATGATGCAGCCCTTACCGAAGACCGAGGAATGAAAGGATGGCCAATACGACCACGATGAGGCCAACGATGTAGATGACGCCGTTCATAGAACCCTCCGGTTGCACCGCCACGTATGTGGCGTCGGATCAACAGACGGCGGAACGAAATAGTTCCACCCGGAACGGATGAGCCGGGAACACCAAGGCTTGTCGCGGGATCAAACTTTACAAACTGGAGGACAAACCATGGGCCGCGGCATACTTCTCTGGATGTTGGGTATTCCATTGCCGATCATCATCCTGCTCGCATTCTTTCGATAGCGTTCGGCCGAAAGACGCTGATGAGATCGGAGACGGATACCTAAGGACAGCGATAACCGGGCTCCTGCCGAACACGGAGGACGGAATTGCGAATGTCCTTCCTCAGCAGCAGCAGGCCGTTTGTGGCGGCGCGGGCGTATCCTCAATTCAGCCGTCAGCGCCGCGCCGCCTCAATTGAGTCAGGTAGATTTATTCTGAAGAATCGATGATGCGACGCGTCGAGGCCAGCGGGCCAATTCAGGGATTGACGGGCAATGGATAAACGACCCTGACTTTACGTGTGCTTTTGACGCTTGGATGGATCTCATCGGCGGGGGTGGCCGACGGTTGCTGCACATCGACAGCCCGCTTAATTTCGGACCCCTGTGACATGGACAGCCGCTCCCCCAGTACCATAGGGCCGACTTGACTGCGCGGTGCGGCCGGACTCTCGGCCAAAGCGAAGACTGGTGAAAACAGCACGATGACGGCACACAGAACGATCGATCGAGAATTCATTATGATGCTCCGAATTTGAGCACCAAACCTTTGATATGGCACAATGTTCCACATTAGCCTGGCTGGAAGCCAAGACGCCGTCAAATTCGCGTGCGCCAAGTCATGAGCGCCGCGCCCCTCTCAGCAGTGCCGGAGCTGTCTCCTGTCATCGCCGGGTGCGCTCATGCTGGGTGGCGCCTTTCTTTGGCGGCAAAACCTTCGGAAAGCCTAGGGCTCGCTCAGCCCGTCAACGACTTTTCTCGGCTTGGTTGAGGGAAGCGCTCCGGCGCCTGGCGTCGCGTCATGGTTTGTCGAGCCCTCTTTCACATGAGGCCCTGCCGCGGACATAGTTTTATCAGGCAGGCATCCCGATTCTGTCCTGGCCTTCAATCTTTGTACGGGCGCGGTCGAATTCGCTGTCTGGTTTTTTGGCGGTTGTCATCCACTTTTCCTCGGCATTACGTAGCAAAGACCACCCAGGACTCGCCTAAGCATCTGAATCGTTGTCGTTCCCGCCCAGAAACGCCATTTCGATTAGTCGCGATCGCGGCGGAGCGTAGGCCTGCTCGTTACGAATTGCCATCCACGGACCTTGGCGCGCGGTTTACCTGCGCGCTTCTCGCAGCGTCGAACTGGGCCGTCCGGGATGCAGCGGCCGGCCTTGCGACGGGTGCCATTGTTTGATCTGGCGCAACGACGAGCACTTACCCCTTGTAGAAAGATGGGCAACTGACGGGAGCATTTACCGCGCGTCCGTAGCGCTCAATGACGCCTTCGCGTCTGAGAACGTGAGCACGCTGGCGCGAACAAGTGAAATGCGGGGAATGATGAGCGCCGCTTGATAGCGACAGGATGTCGCCAACCCATGACCGGCAGAAAAGGGGGCTCTCCCGAGAACCGAACGGCTTGCACCATGAGGTTAAACCCATGATCTCAAATCCGGCTCGATCATCCAACGGCGTGCTAGGAGACCAAGACGAAAGCGAGGGTTCCAGCATCTATCGCAGCGCTGTTTTCCTCAGCATGCTCGACCGCATAGGTTGTGGCTATCTTGTCATTGAGGGCAACCGAAAGATCATCGAGGCCAACACCACGGCACGCGCGATCCTTGGCCGTGAAGAGTCACTGCACGATCTCGACAAACTCACGAGCGCCTTCAAGCAACTGATCGCTCGCTCCCCAAACCGCCAACGACTAGGTGCACTGAGCTGGATCGCCATCTGGGGCAAACAGGACGCGCCCTTTATCCTCAATCAGTTCGCTGACGACATCCCCGTAGGAATGAGCGTAGTCATGCTGCTCGATCTTGCCGATCACCCTGAACCCAATCCCGTTAGGCTTCAAAGCATGTTCGGCCTGACAATGGCCGAAACGCGTCTGGCTCTTCGAATGGCACATGGCGATGTGCCGAGAGATGTGGCCCGGAACTGCCAACTCAGCCCTACTACCATTCGTTCGCAACTGGCCGCGCTTTTCGCCAAGACCAACACCAATCGACAGGCCGAGTTGGTCACGTTGCTCGCTCGGGTCGCCGTCTTGCCGTGAGGGCTCAGATCGGTACATCCGGCGATGGGTGCTGAGGTATATGGGTAGCGAGCGCACTAGCGTTCTGGGCGCCTGCAGCCCAAGCTAATCTCGCCTGCTAACCTGCCTTAAACAGGACGTTGCGAGGGTCGGCAAAGGGTCGATTTTGCTCCTTTGACCCCGGTCCGGAAGCTGACGTTCGTTCGGGCAATAGTGCGAGAGCCTGCGCCGACTCTCGGTCGCGTCGCCGTTAACCAACGCCCCGCATCTTATTCTAGCGCCCAGAAAGGAAGCGGCGTTCGCGCACGGTCTTCGGCTCCTGATAAGCAGCGTTGAGTCTTTGATGATGTCCCCACTCTGTGACAACTTCCGGCTAAACGGCCTTTTTCCCAGCAATCGACGGACGTCCTACTCCGCCCCGACGTCCGTAGGGAGCATGGACTGGACAAATTCGACGATGCGGTTGGGTGGTGCTGGCTTCTCCAGCCATTTACCGGCATGGAAGACGGGATCGACCGAGGTCTCGCTCGCACGGGTTCCGGAGAACACGATGAACGGGATGGCTCCCGCGAGAAGCCGATGCGCGACTTCGACGCTCGACCCGTCCGACAGACCGATGTCGAGCACCACCATGTCGGGAGTGTTGGTCGTCAACCAGTCTATCGCTTTTGCGTTGGTCGCGAATGTCGCCGGCACATCGTAGCCTGCCTCCGACAGGATGCCCTCTATGTCGAGGGCGACTATCGGCTCGTCCTCGAGGACGAGGACGGATTTCTTTGGCCGGCGGGTGCTCATCGGAAGGCCTGCCTTACTCAAGGTATCGCCGTGGCCGTTCTCGCCCCCGGTTACTGTCGGCACCTTCGTAATCTATCGTACTAATATATCTTATTTTCCGTCTGATAAAGGACAAAACGACAATTCGAACACCATTGTGATGTAAACAAAAAGAATTCAGTACCGGTAAGGTACGCCCTCTCAAGAGAATTGACGCTCTTGTCCTTTGAGAGAAGAGCCTTGATGCCCGATGATCGGCTACGCGTTAGAAATAGACTTCTCGCCGTTTTGAGCGATGAGGACTTCGCTGAGATTTTTGATCTACTCGATCTTGTTGAATTGCCTCGCCGCATTGCCTTGTCCGAGGCAAATGAGAAGGATGGGCACAGTTACTTCCTCGAGTCCGGCGTCGCCTCCATCATCGCCGTATCTCCCGGAGGGCTCCGCGCGGAGGTTGGACTGTTCGGCAGGGACGGAATGACGCCTTCGGGACTGATGATTGATGCCGGTTTGAGCCCATTCCAGGTCATCATGCAGATCACCGGGAATGGGTATCGGATCAAGAGCAAGATGCTCGCGCGAATACTGGCGGAACGCCCCGCGTTTCTCAATCTGCTGACCCGCTATGCTCATACACTGGCCGTCCAGACGGCCTACACGGCCCTGTCAAACGCGGTGCATTCCGTCGATGAGCGCCTCGCGCGCTGGATTCTCATGTGCCACGACCGGTCCGATGGCCAGGGAGTGTCGCTGACGCATGATTTCCTCGCCGTACTGCTCGCAGTGCGGAGGCCGAGTGTCACGACCGCACTCCACGGCCTGGAAGGGCGCAAGTTCATTCTGGCCGAACGCGGCTTGATCACCATTGTCGATAGACCCGGCTTGGCTGAATTCGCCGCGGACGCATACGGCACGCCGGAAGGCGTTTACGATCGGCTCATCAACGCAGTCGCCTAAACTACGAAAAAGGCCCCCGGGGCGTTCCTCGGAGGCCTCGATCAACGGTCGGCGTTACTCAAGATGTGAGCGGTCTAGTCGACCGGAAACTGCGGTCGCCCAGGCGAGGTCGTGCTCCCGGCATAGGGAGCGGCATTCTCGTCGAACCCTGTCCAGCCCTCAGTGCGATAGCTGGCGAGGCGGGTGTCGCGATCGATCGGGGAGAAACCGTCCATGATCCTCTCGACCGTCGCAGCATGCTCGTCGGGTGCTTTTACGGAGACCACGGTGCCGCCGCGACGGACCGTCTCCGCGTGGTAGTTCGCATCCTCCTTGCTGAGACCGGCGCTGGTGAGCAAGCCGACCAGTCCGCCGGCTGCCGCCCCGGCGACCGCGCCAGCGGCTGTGGCTGCGAGCCATCCCGCCGCCACGACGGGACCGACCCCGGGAATGGCGAGCATGCCGAGGCCGGCCAGCAGCCCTGCCGCACCGCCAACCCCGGCACCGATGCCTGCCCCTTCGGCAGCATTGTTGTCATTGGTGCGCTCGTCCCGGCCAACGACGCTGATATCCGAATCCGAAATCCCGGCCTCTCCGAGGTTTTCGATCACGGCGGCGGCGGTCTCGTAGTCTTCGTAGGAGCGGGTTATGGTATGGGTCATGTGTTTCTCCAGATGATATGTGGGAATGCGTTGCATCGATCAGTTGCGAACGATATTGCCGCGGTAATCGACGGAGACGTTGACCTTGGCGCCGGCATTCATCGCCGACCCCTTCCAAACTCCCTTGTCGTCCTTCTTCAAGCCGGTCACATCTGAGTAGCCGCTGGCTTCGAGACGGCTCTTTGCCTGGCCCTCAGTAAAACTGTTCGCGCCCGGCAAGGGGGCGTTGGCATCGACGGGAGAGGTCGGCGTCGGAGCAGTGGTCGACGTCTGGGCGATCACGGCGAACGCCGGCAATGCCGCGACGAGCGCGACAGTGAGCAGAGATTTCATTTTCGAGGTCCTGGAGCGGTGAAGTCCGCTGATGCTGATCCAACGGATAGCTGCTCACGAATGTTCCGGATTTATTCACGGACCCGTGAGGAACACTCCGCGCTGGCATCCGTTGCTCAGGCAATCCCTTTTCGGATCGGAGATGACCCATGGCCATGACACCCAAGCCGCTCGACGAGATGTTTCACGACATGCTCAAGGACGTCTATTACGCAGAAAAGCAAATCCTGAAGACCCTGCCCAAGATGGCGAAGGCGGCGAAATCGCCTGAACTCAAGAAGGCTTTCGAGACCCACAGGGCCGAGACGGAAGGTCATGTCGAGCGCCTGGGTGACGTCTTCGAATCGATTGGCAAGGCGCCTCGGGGCAAGACCTGCGATGCCATCCTCGGCATCATCGAGGAAGGCAAAGCGGTGATGGAGGACTACGCGGACAGCCCAGCCCTGGACGCCGGCCTGGTCGCCTCGGCGCAGGCCGTCGAGCACTATGAGATGGCGCGCTATGGAACTTTGAAGGCCTGGGCTCAGCAGCTCGGGCATAAGGATGCGGTGAGCCTACTCGACGCGACGCTTGCCGAGGAGACCAAGACGGACAAGCTGCTGACCCAGCTTGGCGGCCCGGCCAACACGGCCGCTGTCACGGTCGCCAAGGCGGCGTAAGCGCCATCGGGATGGCCCGCCGAGCGGCACTCGGCGGGCCATCCCGACTTAACGTTAGTCGAAATGAAATTGCGGGCTTTTTCTTTATAGTTCAGTGTTTCGGACGGCGCTTGAGTCGCCCCTGTGAGTTTAGCCAATGGCCCACCTGGTTGTCCTAATCGTCGAAGATGACGTGTTTATCAGAATGGATGCCGCTTCGATGCTTGAGGACGCCGGCTTCGAGGCCCTCGAGGCGAGTAATGCCGACGACGCTCTCACGTTGCTGGAAGCCCGCTCCGACATTCGCATCGTGTTCACCGACATCGAGATGCCGGGCTCGATGAATGGGCTAAAGCTAGCCTTCTTGGTGCGGGGCCGCTGGCCCTCGATTACAATCATCATCGCGAGCGGGCGCATCCAACCAGAGCCCAAAGAAATGCCCGCCGACGTAACATTTCTACGCAAGCCATACAGCCATGCCGCCGTATTGGAGGCGATCGAGTTGGCAGCATAGGCTCCGGGAAATCGATCCGCCTCCTTCGATCTCAACCGGCGGGACGCGGGTAACATTCTGCGGAAGCCGCACTCAAGGGCGTCATGCGTCGAAGCCCTGGACCGCGCTGTCTAGTCAGCTAGCTTTTCCGCCTTGATCCGTAGCGTGACAATAACACCCTCAGCGGACCAGTTGTAGTCGATCGAGCCCCCCAGTTGCCCCGAGATGCTGCGGACCACGAGGCGGCTACCATACCCACCGGCACCGTTCGGGGGCTCGACGGCTGGACCTCCCCGCTCTGTCCACACGAGCTTGATCTCTTCCTCGTCCGAACAACCTGAAACATCCAGGGTGCCGGTGTCGGCCGACAGCGCGCCATATTTCAACGAGTTGGTCGCAAGTTCATGGATGATCAGGGCCAGCGTGGTCGCCGCACCTTCACCAACGCCCATCCGCGGCACCGCAACGCGGATGCGCCCACTGAAGGCGCCCACGTCCTCGTAAGGAGACAGAAGAATCGACAACAGGTCGCCGAGCAGAGCCGCGTGCCCCTGATGGCCGGGAAGCGGTCTCACCAAATCGTGGGCTCGTCCAAGAGCCGCCAGGCGCCCCGTCAGTTCGGTGGCCATCTCTTTAGCTGTCGTGGTGGACCGCGACGAGAGCTGGGTCAGCCCCGCAGCAATTGCCAGCAGATTCTTGACGCGATGACTCATCTCTCCGGCGAGAAGCTCATGGCCCTCCTCGGCCTGCTTGCGCCCCGTCACATCAAGAAAGATGCCGTAGGCAATGCCGTTATGTAGATGCGAGTCGTCGCCAATGCCCCGAGCGGAGATCCATCGGATCTCCTCGCCGATGATGATGCGGAAGTCTATTTCGTAAGCGCCCACGATCGCCCGCGTCGCCGTGAAGGCGCCCCGCACCCGATCCCGGTCGGCCGGGTGGATACGGGCTGAGAGGTCCTCGAACTTCACTGGGTTGCCGTCGTCCGGCACGGCCCATAAGGCGTATCCCCGTTCGTCCATGGCGAACCGGTCGGTCTCAACGTTCCACGACCACAGGGCGACCCCGGCTGCGCCGATAGCGCGCCGGAGGATGTCAGCGTTCCACGACAGAGGGTTGCTGGTGGGCATGATTGTACTCGGAGCGGCCGCGGGGTGGGCACGCTAGCAGCAGATGCCAGGGTTCTCTAAGTTTCAAGATCGGACGGCGACCATGGCTTAGGTGAAGCTCTGCTCCCCTCCGATGGCTTGCAAGGTACATTCGAAGGCGAGGCGGCAGCAGACACCGCTCCTGCCCGACTGTCTTGAGGATTACTCGCGGGCACGACCGCTGCGCTTCCGCAAACAGTACGGAACTCGCGTCTTCGGCGAGCGTTTCGAAGATGCGAGTCATCTTCTTCCCTGGAGAAAAACATGATCCCCGAACCTGTCAACGCGACCGAGAATATCTCCGAAGTCGCCCAAGTTGTTGGCCACCGCGTCGGCGATATGGCTGACTCGTTAGGAGCCGCAGTGAACAGGGCGTGGGACGAGAGAATGGGGAATGTCGCCCAAGAGCAGGCCACCGATTTCCAACAGATGATAATCGATGAAGTTCTAGAAAGGCCGGTTCGTGCCCTTGGTTTTGCTGCCGCTATCGGCCTAATCGCCGGCTTTATTGTCGCTCGCTAATGTTACCGTCTCTGAGCTCAGTCATTGCGTCGGAGATCACCGGTCGGTTGAAAAGGATAGCGGCTGTCTATTTGCTTTATGGGGCAGCCGGAATTTTGCTCATATTTGCTACCGGATACGCTTTGGACGCACTTCACGGTCGGCTAGCATCGAATTTCGGAGTAATCCAGGCCAGCCTGATGATAGCCGCGCTTCTGGCGACGATCGCCGTGGTGGCGATCCTCGTTGCTTACTTCATCGGCCGACCTCGGCAAGCCGTGCCGAATGCAAAAGTCGCTGCTTTGATGCCTAGTCTCGGACATCACAAGGCATGGATACCCGCTGTTAGTGGAATGATTTTTGGGGGTGCAGTTACAACCCTCGGCATGCACCTCAAGTACCGAAGCATGAGCAGTTCGCTAAGGAGTGATCGGAACTTTATGGACGAACATAAGAGATAGACATGCGCTCGTCCGGATGCAGCCTGCGCAATGCGTCGGTCCAACCCCGTCCCGTCAGGGCACGGAAGGCCTGCTTCACTTCCGGACGGAACAGGGCGTCGCCGCGCCACCGCTCCGGCTTGTAGACATCGAGATCGGTTGGGATCACGTTGAAGTCCCCCGCGAGCACGGCAGGAATCCTGAGCGCGAGCAGATCGCTCGCATAAGCTTCGAAGCGACGAAACCAGCGCAGCTTGTAGTCGAATTTCGGACCAGGGACGGGATTGCCGTTCGGAAGGTAGAGGCACCCGATCAACACCCCGTCAACGGCGGCCTCGATGTAGCGGCTGTGCGTATCGTCGGGATCCCCCGGAAGTCCCCGACGGGTCAAGATGGGATCCTGACCCCGCGCCAGGATGGCGACACCGTTCCAGCTCTTTTGTCCGTGCCAGATCGCGCCGTAGCCCGCGTTCTCGATTTCGCGCGCCGGGAAGCGCTCGTCCTGACATTTGAGTTCCTGGAGGCACACCACATCCGGTTCGGCTTCCCCGAGCCAGCGCAAGAGCACCGGAAGCCGCCCATTCACGCCGTTGACGTTGAAGGTGGCGATCTTCGCGTGGCGGTAAGCGGCCTTGGGCAGGGCCACTCCGCTAGCACCAAAAGTCGAGGATTTGCTCGTACAACACCATTCTCCGCCAGTGAAAGCCGATCTGTCCCGCGTTCCCTCAACGTGCGTTCTCAATGCTGCTCTGAAAGCAAAAGTTCCCTCTCGGTATCGATCGAGTGGAACGCGGTCATCCTCGCGCCGCCGAGGTCACGGCGGACTGGTATGCCGGGTGCTCGGCGTCACCATCCTTGGTAACCAGGAGCCTTCCACGAACGCTCCGACACCTTCAGGACGAGCCGAACATGCTCGATGCAGGCACGGCGACGCGCGGGGGGTATTCGGGGCGCGTCGCGCGGCGGAAGCCGCAGCATGATGGTGCTTCGATCCAACCTCGGAGCCTTACCATGAGCCAGCAACTGCACGTCGGCCTCGATGTCTCCGTCAAGAAGACTGCGATCTGCATCGTCCATCCCCACGGCAAGATCGTGCACCGTGCCACCGTCGAGAGCCATCCCGAGGTGATCGGCAAACCTCATCGGCCTCGGCTACAGCTACGCTCGTGTCGGCTTGGAGGCGGGGCCGCTCTCGCCATGGCTCTACGCCGGCCTGGTCGAAGCGGGGCTGCCGGCGATCTGCGTTGAGGCCGCCCTGTCGGCGCGCATCAATAAGACCGACCGCAACGACGCGATGGGCATCGCTCAGATGATGCGTGTCGGCCTATTCAAGCCGGTCCATGTCAAAACGCCCGCGAGCCAGCAACGCAGGCTGCTCCTGACCTCGCGCAAACTGCTTCAGCGTGCGGGTTCCGAAGAATCGACTGTCCAGTCATTTCTTCTTTACCGGCCGCCCCGGATTGAGCGCGCTCGGTGCTCTAGAGGGCTTTAAATCCCCTTTTGCTGGTGATGCGACATTCGCATCCGCCGCCGGTTTGGCGCGATCGTCTTTTGGTATGCCTGTCCCCGGCCGCGGGCGGCTATCGCTTGTCCTCCCGGGCTGGCCTGTCGGTTTGTTTTGATCTGCCTTCGCCATGAGCAGCGGCAACGCCTGCTCGCTCTTGAACTGAAACACCGAATGAAGAACACGGTCGCCATGATCCAGGCGATCGCCAATCAGACGATCCGCGGCGGCCCCGAGGTAGACGCCATAAAGGAGGCGTTTGTCGCCCGCCTCACTACGATGGCCTCCGCGCAGGACATCCTAACGCAGACCGTATGGGCCAAGGCGGGCCTGGCCTACCTCGTCGAGGAATCGCTAAAGGGGCAAAGTGATCTCACCCGCTTTCGGATCGAGGGCCCCCCGGTCGAGCTCTCGTCGAAAACCGCCCTGGCGATGGCGCTCGCGCTGCATGAGCTGGCGACCAACGCCACGAAGTATGGCGCCCTCAGCCAGGACAACGGACGTATCGACGTGAGTTGGTCGGTCGTGGGAGGGGAGTTCAATTTCGAGTGGCGGGAGAGCAGCGGCCCGCCCACCCGGCGTGGCTTTGGATCGCGCATGATCGAGCGCGCCTTGGCGGGATACTTCAGCGGTACGGCGGGGATAAACTATGAGCCATCCGGGGTCTTCTTCGCGCTTCGCGGACCTATAGAGGCGCTGACCGCGGACTGATCAAGCCGCGTGTCGGAAGGCCTCTATCACCTCGGCTGGTCGATACGGCTTCTTCAGATATCGGGTGTTGTCCGGCAAATCTTCGGCCGCAGGAACGAGGCGTCCACTCGCCACCACGATTGTGACCGGTGGCCAGCCCTCCCTTACGGCATGGGCCAAGTTAATGCCGTCCATCGAGCCGGGCATCTCGATATCTGTGAACATAACCGCGATGTCGTTGCGGGTGTTCAAGATGGCCATCGCCTCATCCGCATCGCGAGCCTCGATAGCTCGGAACCCCGCATCTTCGATGAAGTCGACCGCGTCCATCCGGAGCAGCGGCTCATCTTCTACGACCAGGACAACCAACTTCGACATGACGTGCTTTCGGGTGTGACCCTTAGCCAACTGCCGCTGGCGGCAGTTGTTGCGTCCTATTGAAGATAATTGCGCCCATTATCCTTAGTGCTTCGTTACCATGCCCCATTCTGGGGTGATCCTGCGGCGCCCCGCGCATCGGAACGCGGGAGCCACGCGCGCAATATCACTCCGCAACTTCACGCGCGTTCAGGTTCAACTCAGCCATGTCAGCTCGCTTGAAAAGAGGCGCTTCGATCGCGGTAGGTCAATTTCCTCGCGTGAGTGCACGCTGACGTGCGAGGCCGATGACACGGGACAATCGTGGAGGGAACGCGTTTGCAACCTGCCGGAACTGTGCAAGGCGCGATCCGCTGAAGGCCCAGTTGTCTGGAAAATCCTATTGGGGGGAACAAAAGACTTGTCTCCCGGTTTTGCTTTTTTGATTGAGA
Source organism: Bosea sp. BIWAKO-01 (assembly GCF_001748145.1). NCBI lineage: Bacteria > Pseudomonadati > Pseudomonadota > Alphaproteobacteria > Hyphomicrobiales > Alloboseaceae > Allobosea > Allobosea sp. BIWAKO-01. Next base: position 112,733 of record NZ_BCQA01000002.1, on the reverse strand, counting down.
TCCAGCGCAGTCGAGCTGCGCCCTCGAACATCAAGAACCGCCGAGGCCTACATCGAGCAAGCTACGCCACAAAGGAACATTTGATGCCCTCAGGCAGAGGCCGGCTTATGCTGCGCCACAACTATTCTATCCCTGGCCTTTATCAATTCGAGGCCGCTCGGCGGGAAGGCATCTGGGAGGGATCCTTTACCGGGAACATTAGCCACATCGATCGCTGTGGGATGTCGAGCGAAATGGAACTTCACTGCGTCGGCGGGCTCACCCTCAAGATTTCCGTGACCATTTACAGCGGGGCGGTGCTAACTTTCACTGCTCCGCGCGTAGAGAGCGCGAGTACCATCCTGCCCCTCGTTATGGAACGGAAGGCAGGCTCAGGTTAACGCTGTGTTGCTCGCTAAGCTGCTCGTCCACGTGAATTTCCCTAATTTTGCATTCCAGTGGTCGGTGCACGGCGCCATAGACATGCCCTCGGCTTCGAATGACATTGTTGATGCACATACCCGGCATGAAGCGAGCCGGGACAGGTATCACGGGCATCTCGACGTATTTCCGCCGTCCATCCCAGGCCTCCGCCGCCCAAGATCGTTGGTGAGGGGTCACGTCGGCATCAAACACACCTCGATGGCGTTGACGCGGCGATCGTCCGATCACGCCCTGTCGGTTAGACAAACGGTCGCGAACGTTGGGGGCCATCGTGCTGGTTGCTCGGCTGAGAACGTCGGGCGCCGCTGTCTACGTTAGAGACATGGTTAGGTGGTTACAGCCCGCTTGCACGTCGCAAGGCGGCCTCGGCTTCCAAAGTAGAGACGCGCGCTGTCGGCTGGTAATTGAAGCCCCCTTGCCGTCCGAACGACTCGATCCCCAGCGCCGTCAGTGCCTGGATGGCCTTTGCGGCCTTCTGATCCGATCGCCCTTTGTAGATCGGGTAGGCATTCTTGAGAAATTGGCTTCCTTCGAGATTGAGATCTCCGGCGAAAAGCCCGTTAGCCGCCACATGATCTCGGAAGTCCTTTTCGGCTTTAACGACCGATCCCTGGATGTGGTTGGCGATGACCTCGACGGCAAAGTACTCCCGATCCCCGCGTCGCCCATAAAAATCCGAGTACACGGTCAACCGCTTCCAGGCCCCCTTGTGAGAAAAATTATAGAGTATCGTTTCTCCGAAACCCCGTTCGCCCGAGAAGCTGAAATACAAAGTCAGAAGCGTGATCGTTTCGAGCTTGTCCGAGATCGGCAGATTGCACAGCGCTTCGATCCTCATAAGTGGGATCGTCGAAATGACGCGTTCGGCCAGGATGACCTTGTCGTCCAGGGCTAGGCGAAAGTAACCGTCGCGCTTCTCAAGCCGATGCATCCTGGCATGCGTAATGATGGATGCGCCGCGTTTCGCCAATCGTGCGGCAGCAACAGCGTACAGGTGGCCATATCCCTCACGCGGACGCGCAAGCTGGCGGTTCGTGGGAGGTGGTGGCTTCGGCTTTGTGAGGCGGGCCAGCAGGGACCTCAGCGAGCTGTGCTCGCTGATCCAGAGCATCCGCTTCCTAGCCAATTCGATGTCGATCTGGTCGGAAGAAACGCCATAGAAGCGCGTCATATACGAATCGAGCCCCGATCTTTGCAGAAGCCGGTCGCCGATCCAGAACTGCGCGAATTCCTTGGCATTCCGCATCTTTCGTCGGAAGACGCGCGCATAGACCACAGAGGCAAGGATCTTCGAAATTTCGATCGGCCCGGCCGCGAGGATGTCATCCCTGACCGAAATCGGATAAGCAGTCACGATCCCTTGCGGTGTCAGCCTGCTCCAACTGGGATCGATCCGCACATAGTGTTCAAGTAGCTCCGGGAAATGCTTAAGGAGCGGTGAATCGTCCTGAAATATGATGCTGCCGATATCGAAGGTGTAGCCGTCTGACGACCAGTCGATGTGATTTCCGCCGATATGCGGATATTCTTCGACGATGATTACCCGCTCGCAGCCCTGCTCCAGAAGCACGGAAGCAGATACCAGTCCGGAAATCCCCGCGCCGAGCACGACCGCATCGCATCGTTCTGTCACGGCAGGCGGAGTCGGGAGCGCAGACCCTTGCATAATGATGACCGGTTAAACGGCTGGAAAAGCAGAGTATAGACAAGGCGCCCTCCCCCTAAAAGCAAATCAATCTAGCACCATGTGCTCAATCATCAGGCAGATTCGCGCTGAAATCGCATCTATCCATCCAGAATTTTTAAGTTTTGCCTCTCCTGTAGGCCCGCAAGATACGATGCTCGACTATCGATCCCTGCTTGCGAAAACCACGAGATCAATCGCGCTGTAATCGAAGCGATCCATGCGGTTGGATCGACTCTTGCAGGCGCAGCCGTACGGCCGCGCACCAGGTTTAGCGGTTCAGCTGCGGACGTAAGAGAAGTAACAGGCACATGACCAGAACTCGGGTTCTCTATGTACTGCCACCGACGGGGAAATTTGCCGGAATCGAGCGGGTGGTCGACGAGATCGCGAATACGATAGCCGTCGACTACGAGGCGCGGTTCGAGATTGCGGTTCTGCATCTGTCGGACTACGGCGACTATGCCGTTGGGCCACGCGCGTACACGTATCTGAAGGGCTCGATCCGCGGACGGTTACATCAGATGGGCGTCCTGCGCCGGATGATCGGGCACGGGAACTATGATCTCGTCGTGGTGCCCCAGATCGAACCGACAGCGATCGTCTGGCTCGCGTGCCTCGGCCTCGGTCCGCGCCTAATCCTCCACCTGCACGGAAACCCGCGACACGAGAACACTCATCCCAAGGCCCATATTATTTTTGGCGTTTTCCGAATGCTGGTGCTGGACCGCCTGACCTATGTTTTCGGCACCAGCCCAAAGCAATTGAGGGCCTTTGGGCGGGATTTCCCGGGTGTGGCGAGCCACTGGACTCCAAATCCCGTCCGTGAATTCCCGGCCATGGAGCGCGAGGCACGCGCTGAAGATGGACGCGTTGTATTTGTGAACGTTGGACGCTTTTGCTTTCAGAAGGGGCAAGACCTGATCATTGCGGCCTTCAGGGACGTCGTTCGCCTGCGGCCGAAGGCCAGGCTCGTCCTGGTAGGATACGGAGAGGAGAAAGCTGGGCTGGCAGCCCAGGCCCGCGACCTCGGGATCGCGGATTCGGTCAGCTTCGAACATCACCCGCAGGATCCTGTTCGTCCGCTGGCGGCTGCCGACGTCTACGTCTCGCTATCGCGCTGGGAGGGTTGGAGCCTTGCGATCTGCGAGGCTTTGCGTCTCGGATTACCGGTGGTGTCTTCGGATTGCGAATTCGGCCCAAGCGATATTTTGACCGACGAGCGGCTGGGCCGACTCGTCCCGACGGAGGACAAGGCGGGCGCGGTCGAGGCGATGCTCTACTATCACGACAACATCGTTGCCGAGCGCGCGTTCGCCGAGTTTCGTGCGGCTTATGTCGCGCGCTTCAATGTCTCGAAAGTGGCGACGGAGCACGCCCTGGCACTCACGAAGGCAGCTGGCCGTCCAGTCGCGGGCGCCCCGCCTCGCGAAGCGGAGAATGCTTGGGGCGGAAGAACATCCGCTTGACCCTTAGAGCGGGGTTCGGAGCTTCGCCGCTTTAAACACCGGCATTACATTTGCACAACCGCCTTGGAAGGCCACCGCACTTGCTTGGGGCCGCGGCGGGAGCCTGGCTGACAAGGTGAGACACGGAAGAGGGATGGGGGCGTATCCGGTGCCTGTCGAAGGCCGGATCATGTACCCCGCGAACCCGGATATAGAGGGCTTTGCAATGGCCGAGTTATTGAAACTGAGCTCTGCCGCATTCCTGCTCGCCGCATTCGGCAGCCAGCAGAACATTTCGGCGCAAGATCGCTCGGACAGCTGCGCCTTGCGCCCCGTTCTGCTCGAAGAGTTCGACAGCCTGAGCATTGCGGCCCGCGCGCTCGGCTCCGCGCGCTGGACCGCCCACACGCCTTGGAACGGCGATTTTGGAGACGCGCAGTTCATGGATCCGGGGCCGCACGGGCCATTCCAGATCGAAAACGGCGAGCTCGTCATAACGGCCTCAAAGACGCCCGACGGGAAGTGGAAATCCGGGCTGATCGCTGGGGCCGACGCGAGCGGAGCCGGTGTCGGCGCTCAGTACGGCTATTTCGAAGTGCGAATGAAGATGCCCCCGGGCCCTGGCACCTGGCCGGCGTTCTGGCTGGCGCCGCTCAAGCCTGCCAACAGTACTGACGGGGATGTCGAAATCGACGTCATCGAATATTATGGGCAGTTCACGGCTGCTTTCCAGTCCGTGGTGCATGTCTGGTACAAGGACATCACCAGAAAAAGGGGGCAGGCCAAGGTCATCGATGTGAAGGACGGAGCGCTTGTCGCCGACTTTCACACGTTCGGAGTGGATATATCCCCGAGCAAGATTACCTTCCTCCTGGATCGGAATGAGGTTTGGTCCTACCCGACGCCACCTGAGCTCAACAGCAAGATGTACCCACTGGTCAATCTCGCACTTGGAAGCGGCTGGCCAATCGACAAGACGCCCAACCCTTCAAGGCTCTACGTCGATTATGTGCATGTTTATGAGCGTGGCTCCGGGCCTCCCGAAGGATGTCCTATCGGACTGCCGCGATAGGCTCGCAGCGAGTTCGCGCCGCAGCGCTACGAGCGTACAAGGCTACGGTCTGCCATATCGCCGCCAGGGTGCTGCCCGAATGCCAGACAATAAGGCGGCCTAAAGCGAGGCGTGGGTGTCAAACCAGCCCGGAAGCGGGCCCCGGTAGCCGGTCGTAGCCTTGTAGGCCGTCGATATCACACCCTTCGCGACGCGCGGGAGTTTCGAATAGACCGAGCGATCTCCGAACATCCGGTATCTGGCAAAGATCTCCTTGTAGGATGCGATCGCCTGATCCCTTGTCAGCCAGGGCTGAGGGATGTCTTCTCCGAACGGGCCCGAGGCGCATTCCATGAAGGTATAGGCGATCGGCTTGCCGTCGACGGTGCGCACCTGAACGGTCCGTCCGGGAATAGACCGTTGCTGAACGACTTTGAACTTCGTGTAGCCGAGCCCTTCAAGGAGATCGAATTCCTTGATGAGCTCGTCGAAATCGACCTTTTCCGATTCAATCGAAAGATAGTTCGGCCGCTTCGGGAACTCCCGCAATGCATCCAGAACCAGAATATCGACCCCCTCGACGTCGATCTTGACGTAATGAGGGACCCCGAAGCGGGCGAATACATCCGGCACGTCGATCCGGGGCAACTGGATGGCTTCGCTTTCAAAGCCACGGGCCGCATTGCGATCGGCCCAATCGGGCTCGATGGTCCCCCAGATGGACGCACGCGGGTTCCTGTAGAAGGTCACCGTATCACCGGCTGAAGGCGGCGCGATCGCTCCTTCGACGATGTGGAGGCGACCGACCTCAAGCTCATCGCGAAACTTGAGCCTGCATTCCTCGATGAGCTGCGGATTGGCTTCGACCGCGACAACACGGAAGCCCTTCTTCAGGTAGAATTCGGTGTCTTCGCCTCGGTGCAGGCCAAAGTCGTATACAAGATTAGAGTTCACCTGCGATCTCCATGTTGCGCGGCGACTGGCGACGGGCTGTATCTCAGCGCTCCTGCACCGCGCCGGGCTGCCGGGTTTCGGCGCGTACGAGTTCGCGACTGATCTCGACATGTCTGCGAATGTAGGCATCCAGGTTAGCCGGTCCCTCGACGACCCGCGCCTGGGCACGAGCTGTCATCGCCAAAGACGTTTCGCGCTGGGCAAGGACATGGGCGATTGCGGCCGATAAGGCGCCAGCATCTCCCACCGGAACAAAGATTACCTCGTTGTCGGTAAAATAGGAGCGCAGGCCTCCGGCATCGGACGCGATGACGGGGACACCGGCCAGAACGGCCTCGAGGATGGCGGTGATCCCGCTGGCGTGGGCATTTTCTGTGAGCGGGACGACGGCGACTGATGCGTGTCCGTACGCGGCACGCAATTGGTCGTTCGTCTTGGCGGGTCCCATCCGGACATGCGATCGTGCGAGCCCCCTGTGTCTCCCGGCCGTGTGAGAGAGGATATCGACTTCGACGCCTTTGAGATCGTTGACTGCGGCGATCAGCGTCTTCCAGTCTCTATGGCGGTCGTTTCCGACGGCAACAACCGAAGCCCCTGATTCCGTCGCCTGGGCAGGTTTGCCGAGATCTTCGCACCCGATTCCGAAATGCAACATTTCAATGCGCTTGTCAGGAAAGAGCTTTCGAGCGATCTCGGCGTTAGCGGTTGACAGCGTCGTCAGAACATCCACGCGGCGGATCAAGAAGCGGTAAAGCGCCCTCCTGATCGGTCCAAAGCGCGGCCAGCGGTCAAACAGCCATACGCTCTGGCCTATCAGCTTGGGGCCGCTTCCTCGCACCATGAGCAGCGCCGACACCGCCAGGAACTGCGATTCGGTATGTGTCCACACTACATCGGATCGAAAAATCGCATCTCTCTGGGACACGGCATGGGCCATGTCGAATCCCAGGATCACCCTGGCGCCGAGGCGCATCAGGCGACCGAGCATGCCTTCGTTCCGGGATCGCGAGAACCTCACGCGGCAGCCCATCGAGCCGGCTCTTCCGTAACCATAGGGCGTTATATCGTTTCGTCCGACCAGGGTTCCGTTCGCCCAGGCCTCACGCCAGCCATCCGCGTCTTTGTCATAAGCGAGATGGGCAAAAACGCTGATCGGCGGGTCGTTGTGAGCCTCCCCATTTGCATGGCCGTCGACTGCCGCGCCCGGAGCAGTGCATTTCGTCTCACCCGATAGCAACATCTTCAACTCCTCGGGCCCATCGCCGGTCTGACGGGCCAAGGGCTCTGCTGGGTTGGCCGCCGGTCATCGCCCACTTACCTGGCGCGTCGACGAACCATCGAAATGGGGGGCAAGCTTCACGAGTAGCCTTCATGCCGTTTGAGGCGCTCCGTCAGCAGCACCAGCATAATGCCGATCCCCAAGCCGGCCGCCTTGACCATAGAATCATGGACGGTGCCGTGACGGCTCGGTACCCAGCTCTGCGCCACCTCCAGCAGCGCGACCGAGGCGAAACCTGCCGCGAAAATGACTAACCGATGCCTCGGGTACCCGATTGCGAACGCAACCGCCGTGAGTAGATACGCTAGGATCCGCTCCAGATCCGGAAAGCCACCGGGGATGGCTGGCCGCTGCTCGACCCCCGAAAGGGTTGCGTAGACAATGATGCCGGCCAGCACCCAGCCCAGAACACGGAAGAGTTTGCGGGGCGCTACTACTTTCCCCAATGCTCGAAGCCACGGGCGCGCGCCCGTCGCCGGCGGAATCCCCGATTTTTGCCGGGAGGACCCTGCCTTGGATCCCTCGATCTGTGCCCGCCAATCTCCGAGCATCGCACGCTGAGTCAGGAGTTCGGCCAGACGCCGTTGACAATTGCGCATCTGGGCTTCGGCCTCGACAAGGCTAGCCTCATCCTCCGCCTCGCGTTCGTAATAGATGCCGTCCTCATTCCCCATAAGTTCAGCAGCCTGCATGCGGGCTGTCTCCAGGCGGCGCGTCAGGCCGTCCACTTCAAGATTGATCGAGGCGAGCGCGGTGACCAGATCGTTTCGGATGGTACGCATCCGATCGATATCGGTTTGAAAGTCTCGGTCTTCGCCTCGAAAGCGCAGTGGACGTGACAATGCCGATCCCCTGTCCGCAGACGGTGGAGACGGCGACTGCCGCCTCACCAGCAGGAGGCTCAGCAATTCATGTGCCAAATGTGCTTAGCAGCCAGCCAGGCGGTATTGTCGCCGGCTCAGGGCCGTGGGCCCGCGTCCAAGGTACGTGGAATGACGCGAGGCGTTTCTGCTTCCCTTGCCGCCCTGCGCGAGCGCCTGGCGCCGAGGGTAATGCTGAGAAGGCCAACCGTGGCGCTGGCTGCGACCGTTCCCAAGACTATCGCCAAGGGGGCGCCTTGCGCCCAAAAAAGCCAGATCGTCAGCCCTCCGCTTGCGAGCGCGACAATGAACAGGACTATCAGCATCGGTTTTCGCTTCCGCAGCGCTTCATCCCAATAGGACCTTAGCCTTAATCGCCGTCCCGGAGAAGCACGCCGGATCCCGCCCCTCCCGAAAGATTGAAGGAGCACCGTTTAAGGGAATGTTAACGGCAGTGCGAGAATTGGCCGCTGTTTTGCTTTGGTACTTACGGCCAATCCGTTTGGAGTGTTCCGTGAAGCAATGCGTTCAGATCCATCGCCCGCCTCAGCGCGGTGATTTCGGCCGAAAGTGCATCGGCGCTGCTCGTGGGGGACTTCTGGCGCTGGTCTGCATGTTCGCGGCTCTCCCGAGTGGGTTTACCATTGCAGCGGAGTATCACGTCGGTCCGCATGATCGTCTCAGGATCAAGGTATCCGAATGGCGACCCACCACGCGTGAGCTTTTCGAATGGTCGACGTTGAGCGGTGAATTCACAGTCAGCCCTGCAGGCATGCTGTCGCTCCCAGTAATCGGCGCATTCTCTGTCGAGACCATGACGATGGCGGATATCGCAGCAACGATATCCGACCGATTGAAAGTGGCCGCTGGGCTCGTCTCGGCACCAGCAACCGCAGTGGAGATGGCTCAGTACCGCCCGATCTATGTCGTTGGGGCGGTCGAGCGCCCAGGAGAGTACGCATACCGCCCTGCAATGACGGCTTTGCATGCGGTAAGCATCGCGGGTGGCTATCAGCGCGCGGAAATGGCGCTCGGTCGATTCGAGCGGGAGACGATCGTCGCCGAAGGCGAAATCCGCGTACAGCAGTCGCAACTCGTCTCGCTTCTGCTGCGTCGAGACCGACTTCAAGCCGAGGCTCGCCAGGCGGACGACATTCGTTTCGCAAGCGAGATCGAGCGCTATAGCGGTGACGGCGCGGCTGACGCGATGCGCGAGGAGCGCGCCTTGTTCACTTCGCGTCGCAAGGCAATCGTGTCGCGCATCGAACTCCTGCGGGAATCCCGCAGGATGCTGGACGAGGAGCTGAAGACGCTTGGTGCGAAGGAAATCACTCAGAAGCGCCAACAGGATCTCATCCAGCGCGAGCTCGACAATATCAATAGCCTCATTCGGCGGGGTTTGACGGTTAATCCGCGCCAACTCGCGGTCGAGCAAAATCTGGCGCAATCCGAAAGCCAGGCCCTGGACTTGATACTAGCTACAGCGCGGACAAAGCAGGAGATCAGCCGCCTCGAAGCTTCGATCCTCGAGGTCTCGAATGAGCGCGAGATCGATATTGCGCGTGAGCTCCGCGAGACCCAGCTCTCCCTGAAGCAGACCGTTGATCGGATCAACTCTTTGCGCGCGCTGATCTATGAATCCAGCGCGGTCGCGCCGGCGCTTCAGACAGAGCAAGAGCGAGCGTTGGCGCGGATGCGGTTCAGCATCCTGCGCCAGGATGGAGAAGCGGTTCAGGAAATCCAGATAGAGGAAAGTTCGACGATCCAGCCCGGTGACGTGGTGAAGATCGAACGAGCGGGGCTGCGGTCGATCGCCGCGCGGCCACCCACCAGCGCGTCGCCAGGCATTCAGAATTAACCGGAGCGCGCTCGCCCAAGGAGAACCAGAGACATCGCGGCGAGTTGGATTGCTACAATCGCCAATCATCCGAAGGAACTGGGCATGGCATTGTCGGGCGAGCCCCTGGTTCGCGTCTTTTTGGCTGACGAGCATCCAATCTTTCTGGTCGGGTTGCACTCCTGCCTTCAAGGGCATCCCTGCATTGAGATCGTGGGTAAGACGAACAAGGTCGGCCAGCTGATCGACGCTGTGAATGGCACCATGCCGGACGTCCTGATTGTGAGCGCTAGCTTCAACGGCGTCTCGGCGATGGAAGCGCTGTTGATGAGCGTGCCATATGTGCGGGTGATCGTACTGGTTGATCAGGCGGAGGCGGCTCAGGCCCGGCACATGCTCGCACTGGGCGTGCGCGGCTTCGTTTTCAGGCAATCGCCAATTCAGGTCCTGCCCAAAGCAATCGCCGCCGTGCGCCGCGGCGAGTACTTCAACGATGCAGCGGACGCTCAAACCCGAGAACACATTGCCTTTGAGCGCAGAAATGGGTTGTCAACCCAAGCCACGTTGACCAGCCGCGAGCGCGAGGTCCTACGACTGATTGCGCTAGGATTCAGCGTTCGAGAGGCAGCTGACAATCTTGGCATCGCGGCCAAATCGGCGGAAACCTACAAGGCGCGGGCGAGCATGAAGCTCGGCATCGATAACAGGCGAAAGATCGTGCAGTACGCGATCATCCAGGGCTGGTTCCAATAGTTCCCGCGGGCTCGCGGCACCTGGCGCCCCATTCAATCAAATGCCCCTCAATCCATCGGATGCCGGGTCGCTCGCAGCCGCGGCCATCTTAATCAGCGTGCGCGCCACCCTCCACGGACCTAAGTGATCAACAAAGCGGCGATTCATCGATAGTTCTGTCAGGAATTTAACTGACAATGGTCGTTATTGGATCAGTTTTCGGGCGTTGTGGTCGAATATGGTGCGCCGCACAATAAGCGTCTTGTTATATAACCAATTTCGATTAATAATATATTTATATTCTCCCCGTTGTGTAGGGCGAGGCGATGGATCGATCATTGAAGTCACGATACTTCGTATTAGCGCTTTCGCCACCTATACGAAGGCGAAAGACTCGTCGAACAGCAGAATACACAGCAAAACGCTTGTTTGATGTGTCGATGGCGTCGATACTGATCATCCTTCTAACGCCGTTGATCATTGTACTCATCGCTTTGATCCGATCGTCCGATGAGGGCCCAGCGTTGTTTCGCCAAACGCGCATCGGCAAGGGGGGCAGAACGTTCGCTTGCTGGAAGTTTAGAACCATGGTCAGCGATGCTGATGAGGCACTGCAGCGCCTGATCGGTTCCGACCCCGCGGCTGCGAAAGAATGGGCCGAATCTCAGAAGCTCTCACGCGATCCACGTATCACGCGGCTTGGTGGGTTTCTGCGCAGGAGCAGCCTTGATGAGCTTCCGCAACTCTTCAATATCCTCGTCGGCGACATGAGCTTTGTCGGCCCCCGGCCTATCGTTGGGGCCGAAATTGAGCGGTACGGCGAAGCCTTTGCGCATTGCTTTTCGGTTCCACCGGGCCTCACCGGGCTATGGCAGGTTAGCGGTCGAAGTGACTGCAGTTACGCAACCCGCGTCGCGCTCGACAGCCAATATGCCAGCGAATGGCGCTTGCTATTGGACGCCAAGATTCTCGTGAAGACCGTACCCGCGGTTTTGCGGCAACGGGGCAGCCGCTAGACGCGTGAGCTATCCGGACTCCTCGAACGAAGGGAAAGCCCGCAATGCAACAGCCGTCCCCATGCCAGGCTAAGGCCCATGACTGCGTCAGGGAGTCCTCCCCGTTATGAAGGTCGCGATCGTCCATTACTGGCTGGTCGGGATGCGAGGTGGAGAGAAGGTTATCGAGGCTCTCTGCCGCATGTATCCTGAGGCCGACCTCTTCACCCATGTCTATGTTCCCGAAGCGGTGTCGGACGAAATCCGGCGCCACAAGGTCACGACGAGTTTCATCAACGGACTGCCACGGGCCTCGAGGTTCTATCAGAAATACTTGCCCCTGATGCCCCTCGCGCTAGAGCAGCTCGATCTCCGAGGCTATGATCTGATCATCTCCAGCGAGTCTGGACCAGCCAAGGGAATTATTCCCCCACCCGGCTGTATGCACATCTGCTATTGCCACTCGCCGATGCGCTATATCTGGAACATGTTCCATGAATATCGAAATAGATCTGGCGTATTCACCCGTTTCATCATGCCTTTTCTTGCACATTACGTCAGGAATTGGGACAGTGTTTCGGCCGACCGCGTCGATCATTTCATCGCCAACTCCGAGACCGTTGCCCAGCGTTTGCATCGCTACTATCGGCGCGCATCCACGGTGATCAACCCGCCGGTCGATGTCGACGCGTTCGAGGTCCTGCCACCTGAGCAAGTCGAGGACTATTGCCTCATGGCCGGCGAACTTGTCGGTTACAAACGCCCCGATCTCGCCGTGGAAGCCTTCAATCGCTCCGGTCGCCGGCTCGTCGTAATCGGCGGCGGCGAGATGCTCGCCGCGCTACGACGGATCGCCAAGCCGAACGTAACGGTGATGGGGCCACAACCCTTCGCTGAACTGCGTCACCACTATTCCCGCTGCCGCGCCTTAATCTTTCCAGGGGAGGAAGATTTCGGAATGGTTCCGATCGAGGCGATGGCGAGTGGCCGACCGGTCATCGCCTTCCGTCGTGGAGGAGCCACGGAAACGGTTGTCGACGGTTTGACCGGCCTGTTCTTCGACGAACAGAGCGTCGAGGCAATCATCGATGCAGAGGAGAGAGCGCGGGCGATCATGTGGCGGCCTGCCGAAATCGCAAACCACGCTCGAAAATTTTCGAGCAGCGTCTTCGAGGAAAAGATGCGGGCGCACATTGACCAGCTGCTCAAGCCGATGGCCGGTACATTTACCCTGGTTCCCTCCGCGCAACGGGAGCGGCCGGTCCTCCTGACCACCGCTTGAGCGCGTAGTTTCCGAGTGAGAATTCGAGGGGCCGGTCTTGACTGATGCACTATGGGAGATAATCGACGGCCACCTCCACGCACTGATCGGGCGCGCCTGCACAGCCGTTTCTGGCGAACGGCCGAATCAACTGCTGTCGAATTGGCGCCCCGTTGCCGCGCCTTCCAAACGCTCTCGCGCTGTGCGTGCCCGAGGGACCCTCCCGCCTCGTTTATGTGGTGTGACCGTGTTCGGCAAAGCCGGCCGGGACAGGGCGGATCATGAGGTCAGGCGGTTTGATTGGCCCCGGGTGGCGCGAGACATTGTGCCATGAGCGTGGAACCGATTGGCGTCTTGACGATCCTGCTCGGCTTTATTTGCTTGTACCTCGGAACCGGCGCGCTGGCGAAGGGCGCTATCGTCACAGCGATCTTCGGCGCATCGTCAGCTGTGTTCATCGGCCCGGCAAACATTCCGCCAGGTCATGTCATGCTCGGTTTCCTCGCGGTCGGCGCGATGACCCAGCGTCGCGTGTCGGCAGCCGCTATCCGCTCGCTCCACCCCAACGAACCAGGCTTCTGGTTCGCATGCCTCGCGATCTATGGCGTCGCCAGCGCCTTTCTAATGCCGCGTGTCCTGACCGGAATAACTGAAATCTTTCCACTCGGTACCACGGCCTTCGACGATACCGGTTCGACCGTCCCCCTGGCGCCCGGGTCGAGCAATCTGACGCAGAGTGTCTATATGATAGCCAATCTGCTGTGCTTCGTCATGATCGTCGGTGTCGCGTCTAGCCGTGGCGGTTTCTCCGCCGCCTTGAGTGGGCTCATCGGCTACTGCGTCGCGAACACGATCTTCGCTTTCGCTGATCTCGCGACCTACGGGACGGGCACACAGGAACTTCTCGGGTTCATGCGGAATGCCCGCTACACGCTCCATACCAATTCCGAGGTCGGAGGAATGAAGCGCATCGTCGGTTCGTTCACGGAGGCCTCGGTTTTCGCGCGGTCCACGCTCGGCGTATTCGGCTTCATGGGCACGCTTTGGCTGTGCGGCCATCGCTCGGTGCTCACTGGCACAGTTGCGGCGCTGTCGCTGCTGCTAATCATCCTGTCGACGTCATCGACGGGGCTTGCGGGCGCACCAGTCGTTCTGTGCATCCTCTACGCGACGGCGATATTTCGCCTCGGTCACGGATCATCGGCGCGGCGTGCCGCTACCGTCGTATTCTGGGCGCCGTTGCTCGGAATCGCAGCATTGCTCCTGCTGCTTCTCGATCCGGCGGTCTCGGCGATGATACGCGATTATATCGACATGGCGGTGCTCGATAAGGCGGGCTCGACTTCCGGCATCGAACGCGGCTCCTGGAACGTCGTTTCCTTCCAGAACTTTCTGGACAGCTGGGATTAGGTGTCGGCCTGGGCACCGCCAGGGCATCAAATTTCGTCATTGCGCTGCTGGCAACGACCGGAATACCCGGACTGTTCTTCTATTCCATCTTCGCGATCGAATGTTTCGCTCGCCCCCGCGGGGAGGCCGGCAACCTGGAGGCCAATGTCGCAGTCGCGGCAAGAAACGGCGCCTTGGGCCTGCTGTTCGGCGACCTGCTCGTCGGCACGGTCATAGACCAGGGACTATTCTTCTGCGCGCTCGCCGCGACAGCGGCAGCGTTGAGACCGCGCCGGCGTGCGCTCCGGCCTCTCCAGGCTCTGGGAGCGCGCGCATGAGCGGCCCCGCCACCTTCGCGGTCAATGGCCGCTTCCTGACTCAAGCGCTGACGGGCGTGCAGCGCTACGCCCTGAATGTTGTCGAAGCCCTGGATGATGCACTGAAGAATGCGCACAGCACGAGTACGATCATCGCGCCCAGCAACGCCATCGACCCTGGCCTGCAGAGGATCGGTCTAGTTCGCGGCGGAAGGCTCGTCGGCCATGCCTGGGAACAGGTTGAGTTACCCGGGCTTTGTCGAGGGCGCCTGCTTAACCTCTGCAATACCGCGCCCGGTCTAAAGGCGGATCAGATCGTCTGCATCCACGACGCCAACGTCTTCACCGCCCCGGACAGCTATAATCCCGGCTTCCGCGCCTTCTATCGAAGCTTACAGCCCCTTCTCACGCGGCGCGGGGCACGTCTCGCTACGGTATCCCAAGCGTCGGCCCGCCAGATTGCGCGCTACCTCGCGGTGCCAGCCGGCAAGATCGCGGTCCTGCCCAACGGCCACGAGCATGCTCTCAGATGGGATCCCACTAAAGCGCACGTCGCCCACGAGGTCCTTCAGCTTCGGCGGGGAAATGGCGATCGCCCGTTTATCCTCGCCCTCGGCTCGCGCGCCAAGCACAAGAATCTCGGGCTTTTGATCGAGATTGCCCCCAGCCTCGCGGCGGCTGGCATCGATGTTGTGGTCGCCGGCAGCGGCGGCGAGATCTTCACCAGCGAAACGCTGGGACACGCGCCAAGCCTTACCACGATCGGCAGGGTGAGCGACGACGACCTCGCCTACCTGTTCGAACACGCGCTTTGCCTGGCGTTCCCATCCTGGACCGAAGGGTTCGGCCTGCCGATCATAGAGGCGATGGCGCGGGGATGTCCGGTCGTCTCGTCGGATTGTGCCAGCATGCCAGAAGTCTGCGGCGATGCAGCGCTGCTGGCTGCGCCTGACGACCCGGCGCAGTGGATAGCCCATATTCGCGCGCTGGCAGGGTCCGCGGCTTTGAGGGACCAGCTGATCGGGCGCGGACGGGATCGCCTGCCGTTGTTCTCCTGGCGTAGTACGGCTGAAGGCTATCTCGATCTGCTGGCATCGCCGCTCGCCGCGCGGCAGGCAAGCCCAAAGAGCAGCGCGCCGCGGCTTCGGGTCGGCGTCGTTGTAGCCACGCGCGGACGGCCGGACGTCGTGAGCGCATCTGTCCGTCATCTGCTGGATACTCAGACCCTCAAGCCGGATTCCGTCATCATATCGTGCATCGACACCGTCGATGCGGGGAACCTTGTTGCTCGAAACGACATTCAGGTTGTCGTCGGGCCGCCGGGCCTGGCAGCGCAGCGAAACACGGCACTCGCGCATCTCCCGCCGAACATCGACATCGTCGCCTTCTTTGACGACGACTTCATCGCGCACGACGACTGGCTAGCTGTCGCCGCGCAAACCTTCCGGGATGAGGCGAGCGTGGTGGGGTTCACCGGTCGCGTCCTAGTGGACGGCATCACCGGCCCCGGCATCAAGTTTGCAGAGGCCGTAAGAATGGTGGCGGAGGCGCCGCCAAGTGACTGGTCCTGGATCGAACCGTACAGCCCTTATGGGTGCAACATGGCTTTCCGCCACGCAAAGATCGGCACCATGCGTTTCGACGAACGTCTCGTCCTATACGGCTGGCTCGAAGACCGGGACTTTGCTGCGGCACTCGCTGCGCAAGGCGGGCGGTTCGTGAAATGCGCCGATGCGTTCGGCGTCCATATGGGAGTCAAAACCGGGCGAGTGGCGGGCGAACGCTTCGGCTACTCGCAGATCGTCAACCCGCTTTACATGCTGCGCAAGGGGACCATGACGATTGCACAGGTGGCGGACCATCTCTTTCGCAATATTGCGAGCAACCTTGGGCGAGCTCTGTGGCCAGAGCCCTTTATCGACCGTCGAGGGCGCCTCCGGGGCAACATCATGGGGATGATCGATGTCATTCGTGGGCGCATGCAGCCTGAACGTGCCGCCGCTCCAAACCTCCTGGGGACCAAGCCACAGTGATGCTCCGAGAGTTTCCACTCGCACGACCTGTACGGATCATGCCCCTCCCCGATGCGGTGCCAGCTTCCCCGGATGACGGTCCGGTTTCAATGCTGCGGGCGGTCGGCGCCACTGCGATACGCCATAGACTAAAACTGGCGGGATGGATCGCTATCTGCCTTGCAGCCGCCTTCCTGTATGTACGGGCAACTCCGGCGACCTACACGGCGACGACAACCTTGCTGCTAGAGCCACGCCGGCAAGTGCTGACCGCGGCGCGCGAAGCGGTTGCGCCCTCGACGCTCGACCTGAATCGTGCCGACAGCGAACTACAGGTGATCCGCTCGGAGCGGCTGTTGAGCACGGTTTTTGTCGCTCTGAAACTGGCCGATCACGCGGAGTTCCATTCTCTAAAGCCCAGTGCGATCCAGCTGATTGGGCGAAAGCTCTCGGGCATCGCGTCCCGCAGCGGACCGTTCGCATCGATGCCCGGTGAGGAACCGACCGTCCAAGGTGCGAACCCGGGTCCTGATCAGCGCAGGGTCGCATTCGAGAACTTTGCGCGGCGCTTCTCGGCGCGCCGCGTCGGTCAATCCTATGTGATCGAGATCGCCTATGACTCATCGGATCCTGATCTGCCCGCCCGGGTGGCGAACTCCGCCGCCTCCGCCTATCTCCTGCAATCTGTCGCGTTCAAGGCCGATGCGGCGCGCAGCGGAGGCGAATTCCTTCAGGCACGCCTCGACGCTCTTTCCGCCCAGGTCGACGCCGCGCGCCTCGCTGTGGAGGCTGGCCAGCTTCCTTCGACACCGACCCCCGACGCCGATGCTAAAATCATCGGCGCGGCACAGCTACCGCTTGGTCCCTCCGCTCCCCGGAAGGGGCTCATCCTCGCTTTCGGCGGTGTTTTCGGGCTGTTGAGCGGACTTTTCGTAGGTGCGATCGCTTCGGCCCTCGATCGCAAGGTCCGGCGGGGGCAGGACATTCCGCGTGAAACCGGCCTCCCCTGCCTTGCCGCGATCTCTAAGATCGACGTTTTGGCCGGCGCGCAGTACGCCTCGGCCCAAGATATGGCATTGCTCGTCGCGAGCGAGGGGTCCCAAGCCTTTGTTGCCGGGATCCGAGATTTGCGGACGGCGATAGAGATCGCTCGCCCGGCTGATCGCACGGGCGGCAATTTCGTCATTGCCATCGGTAGTTGGAAGCCCGCCGACGGAGCGACGATGCTGACCATGAACCTCGGCCAGCTGATGCATCTGGGCGGGCGCTCCGTCAGCATTCTGAGCGCGAATCTTGACGCCTTCCTCACCGAGACGCCCGATGCCGCGCCCCCTTCGACCATGGTCGATGCTATCGCCCAGAACCTGCCGCCCGAGCGCGTCGCCTTTCTGCTGTTCGACGGAATGCGGCTTCTTCCAATTCGATCGGCCATTCCCCAGCTCAACCGCTTCGCCGATCTTCGCGAGCCCAGGGCCGCGCGCATCGTCGCGCATGCCAGACAACTCGGCGACGTGCTGATCGACCTTCCGCCCTTCGACGACTCTGCCGACGCTCTCGCTCTGGCGACACACGCCGACTGCGTCATCCTGGCTGCGGCAGAGGGTTCAACGACCTTCGAGGAGTTGAACGATGCTACTGAAAAACTGCGTCGCGGCGGCACCAACGTGCTCGGCGTCGTCCTCGATCGCTGCCAGCCATGATGCTGAACGCAGTTGTCAAGAAATCCGCGGCACATTTTCTCCGGAAAATGGCCGATCGGCCCAATATGCGCCGCCTCGCCTTCAACGCCCTGCGGCTGCGGCGTCCGGAGATCATGGAGCTGCGGGACATGGATCCCGTTCGGTTTCTGGGATTTGCCTTCGATCGCATCGGCTGTTCCCGCTCGCAGATTCTTCAGGATCTCTGGGTCTGCTATGAACTCGGAGAGAAGCGTGATGGCTTCTTCGTGGAGTTCGGCGCGACGAACGGGGTTACGAACAGCAATACCTGGTTGCTGGAGCGAAGCTTCGGCTGGACGGGAATCCTGGCTGAGCCAAATCCGATTTGGCATGAGGCTCTTGAACGCAATCGAGACTGCGAAATCGACAAGCGCTGCGTCTTCGTCGGCTCGGGGGAGGTTCTATCGTTCGCAACAACCCCGGATCCTGAGCTAGGCGGGATTGCCGCAACCGCCCTATATGATCACTTTGCACCCATCCGCGAAGCATCTCCCACTTGCGACGTAGAGACGATATCGCTCAACGATTTGCTTGAGCAGTACCGTGCGCCCGCAATCATCGACTATATGTCGATCGATACCGAGGGGAGCGAACTTGCAATCCTCGAGGCGTTCGATTTTGAGCGCTGGCGCGTGCGTCTCCTTTCCGTGGAACATAGCAACAGCCCCCAGGAGCCGAAGATCGACGCATTGCTTGCTCGGCACGGATACCAGCGGAAATTTCCAGAATTCTCTCAGTGGGACGGCTGGTACACGAGCATAGCTTGACGTCGGCTAATGGCGCCACCACCGGTCGACGAGTTCAAGGCGTCCAGGGTCGAGGACGAGCCACAAGCCCGAACAGGCAAGCACCCCGCCATACAGCACAGCCCCGGTTACGGCGACGAGGGCGAGCTCCGGGATGGCAGCGACCTTTCCCGCAAGCTCGGCTCTCAGGGCGACGACGCCGATGCACATCGCGGCTCCCGCCGCCCCGACCTTCCAGAGATTGAGAAGCTGCTTGCCGATACCGATTGAGATCAGCCTGCGCGCCTGGATGACGAGTGCAAACGCGATCACGACGGCCGCAAGCAGCCGACCCTGCGCGACGCCTGTCGCTCCCCCATAACAGAAGCCAAGCACGACGAGAGATGAGCGAACGACGAGGTCGAAAAGATTAAGCCGAAAGATGAATTCTGGCCGCCCCATCGCAAGGGCCAGTGAGTACAGAGTCTGGAAGTAGGGGGTGGCGACAACCGAGAGCGATAGCAACCTTAGAAAGTCCGCGGCGGCCTGCCATTTGGCGCCGAGCAGGATTGCAACGAGCAGATCCGCAGTCAGCGCAATTCCGAGGCAGCACGGGATGGAGATCAGCATGCTGAAGCGGGCAGCTTTGAGGAATGCCGAGCGGAGCCGCTCGTCGTCGCCATGGATGCGCGAAAAGGCTGCCATGATCGGCTGAAGCGCAGGTCCGATGAGGCTCTGCGTCGGGATGACCGAGAGGTCGTTGGCGACGGAATACCGGCCCAGCACCTCCTTGGTGGCCAGCGCACCCAACAGGATGCGATCAAACTGCCAGTTTATGGCTGACATGAGCTGTGAGCCCGTGAACCAGCCCGCGAAACCTGCGAAATCCGTCCACCGACTGAGCGAGAACTTCGGGCGATACGGTGCCAGTAGATAGGAGCCGATGCCCGCCGCAACTGGAGAGGCGACGAAATTGACCACCAGCGCCCAATAGGAGCCGCCCAGATAAAGTGCCGCCATCGCAAGGCAGAACGCCACGATCTTGCCGGTGATCTCAAGAAGAAAAATGCGCCGGAAGCCGAGGTCGCGGATAAAGTGGATAAGGCCCGGACTGGCCAGTCCGCGCATAATGGGCGCGATTGCGAGCGCCAGTACGACAGGAATGAGGTGGCTGTCATTGTTAATCTGCGAGAATGGCCAGGCGGCAGCAATGACCACCACCGCAACGAGCATCCCGCGGATGAGGGCAAGCGTGAAGCCGGTATCCAGATGGCTCTCGTCGATCTGTTTCAAGCGAACCAACGCCTGAGTAACGGGCACTTCCAGGACCATATCGATGATCGCGACAAGGGCCATGGCGAGTGCGACCAGCCCGAAATCTGCCGGCGTCAACGCGCGAGCCATCACGAGAAGCGTGAAGAAGTCGATCAGCCGTCCCACTAAGCGCGAGCCCACCAGCCAGCCCGCGCCCGTAAATGCCCTTAGCGCCAACATGCCAATGCTTCCTCAGTCCATGCGCGGACGCCTTGGCTGGGTTGCTGGAAGAGTTTGACAGGGCGGGCGCGATACGTCGCGCAGATGCGTTTCAATGGCGGATCCACGATGAGAAACCGCGCAGAGCATGGAAGGTTTCGATGCTGCCGAGGAGTGCGGCGCGCGAACGCGGAAACTCGCGTGCGACTGCCCCTTCCCGCCAGAGTTGGGTGTTGATCGAAGACAGCTGAGACAACACGCCGGTCTGAGGGGCGGTTCGATCACCGACCATGCCCGGCCGCCCGAAATCCACCGAACGCGTGCCGATCGCCAGCGCCTGCAGATCGGCCGGGGCGGGCCTGACGATCGCCCGCTTGAGCTGGGCCCAGGCCCGCGGGGCGTCTGCGATCACCGTCATGCCGCCAGAAAGGGAATCGATATAGTCGAGCACCCCGATCAGCCTTGGATTGACCGCTTCCTTCGCCACCGAACCGTAGCCGATGTCACCGGCATTGGAACTGACCGCACCGGCATCGTCGGCGAACGTTTTCACCGAAGGTATGCGCGGCTCGAACAGGCTCTCGATCAGGTGCCAGTAACGCAAGACAGTCGAGCGCACGTCGAACGAGCTGTAGCAATTTCGTTCGACCGCGAGGCCTGCCACCCGGGGGAAGTGATCCTCGTCGAAGTTTTTGTAATTGCAGCGTGCGAACTGGATGGTTTCGAACGAGCGCTCGGGAATACCGGCCGAAAGTAACCGCTGGGTGCTCCCGTAAAGTCCCGTGTCGCAGAGGATGATCCGCTCCGCGCTCCCGCACATATCTGCGAGGTGGCGCCGGAAGAGTCCATCCTGGACTGCGACATCCGCCACTACACCCTGGCCCGCCGCGCTATCTAGAAGCGTATAGAACTGGTCGCCCCGAAAGCGCTGCGACCACGCTGGCGGCAGCTCATGCGCCCGCCCGGCCAGCACCTGAGCGACATCGGCGAAGCTGCCGGCACCGAATTCGCGCCCGAGCTCGTCAAGCGCCGCGGGACTGCGCGCCATCATGGCAGCTCGTGCTGCAACCAGGCGGGAGACGGCCAGGTTCTCGCGGGGCAAGGCGAGCGGCAGGCCCAGGCGTGAAAGAACGCGCTCGAAAGCCTCCCGGATTCCCAGGCCTCCGCGGGCGCAGAACAGCAAGACCGCATTGCCCTTCCTCTGGGCCTCGTCGGCATAGAGCCAGATCGCCAGACAAAACTCGGCAACGATTGGCCCGAGAACCTCCCGGCCGAATGCGGTCGGGTCCGCGGTCGTGCCGGCGCGGATCCGACCCGCAAGGTCCCGTTTCCGGGCGCGGTGTCCAAGTTCGGCCACGCCGCCATGCGCACGGGTCAGATACCGCCGCAGCTCCGCGCGCGGCACGTACAATGTTTGCATTCCCATCATCGAGGGGATGCGATGGTCTGCCGCTTCGTCGTCGCCGATGTGCAAGATTCGTCCGGCCTGGACGGCCTCTTCGCGCATGACCAGATCGAAAAGATCACCACGTCGCTTGGTGGTTGCCATGTCGGCGCTCGAATAAACACGATCGACCAGATCGGCTCCGTGGAACGCGGTGATGAGAGTCTCTAGTGCGGCGGTAGGCAAGGCGATGTCGCTGACAGCGACGACACGTTTGCCGCCGCTCCTGCAGCGGCGCAGAGCGTCGGCCAAAGCGAGGTTGGGGCGCAGCGATTGCCGCTCGATCTCGATCTCGATCGCCACTCGTGCCGCCACGAACGAGTTAGGCAGACCGAGAATGGCGAGCTGGCGCCGAATGATGTCGACCAATCTCACTTCCCCACCGCCTGCCATATCCAGAGAGCGATAGGCGAGACGTTGGGCTTCAAGGCGAGCCGCCACCAGCAAGGTCGCCGAAACCGAATGACCGGCGCGCTCTAGCACAAGGGCGAAGAGCTGCTCGGCCGCCATAATGCGCGAGCGCTCCGACCGGTGCGTCCGCAACAACAGGGTATCGAAGACGTCCGTCGAGACGAGGTCAACATCTTCGAACAATTCGGCGTTATAGCGCCCGATCTGGCCCTGCATCTGCGCTCCCATGCGAGCGAGTCTGCAGTGTGTCCCAATGCCGACCGATAGATCGGTGTGTGGACGCACGAACCCGCTCCGATGAGGTCAGCAGGAAACATGCCATCTCGTGTTATTGCGACGTTTGCGCCGTCTTGAGCCGATCACTCGATAAGCCCGAATCCGGCAAGGCAGCACCGAAACTGTCGATGTCATCGAGTTGCTCGTCGGGCGGCAGCGGGGAACTCGTGTCCTCAGTGGCCGCTGCCCGCGCCGCGCGATGAAAGCACTAGCGCGTCAGCGATTAGAGTGCTGCGTGGAGGCCGCAGAGGCTTTGCGATCGCAGATAGCTGATTGCAATCTACGTCAGCCGACTGACGAGCGTCACGCTAGCGAATGGGGTTGAAGCTCCCCCAATTGATTGCGCTGACCCAATCGTTACATTCTGGCACCAGCGTTAAATACTATTAGATTCCTTCAGACTAGCGGTCAAACTTAGAGATCATACGGCTGACCTACCGCCCGAGTAAGGCAAACTGAAGATCTCGACCAAGCGAACGCCAACGATTATGGCCGCCATGTACGGATCTATAGCTTCCAGTTTTGACGCACCGATAAATTTTCCCAAACGAAGAAATTTTCGATTGCGAATTGTATATATATCGCCTCATCGTCAATTGATTAAGAGCTCGTTCAAGATACAATTTACTTTTATCTCTATCAAAAAGCGGAAATTCGTAGCCCACTTCTTCGGGGATGTTGCATACGATTTCCAACATCTTTGCGGTAGAAGCGATGTAGAAATCTGTATCGCGCCTTATATCACGGTCAAACCTTTTTCGAT
The DNA here is from genome assembly GCF_001748145.1 of Bosea sp. BIWAKO-01. Classification (NCBI taxonomy): domain Bacteria; kingdom Pseudomonadati; phylum Pseudomonadota; class Alphaproteobacteria; order Hyphomicrobiales; family Alloboseaceae; genus Allobosea; species Allobosea sp. BIWAKO-01. Next base: position 89,681 of record NZ_BCQA01000002.1, on the reverse strand, counting down.
TTTTACTTCGACTACCAAATGTATTGCTTTCATGCTGCCTGTATTTAACGAGAGGCTCGGCGAGCTCGGCGGTGGAGCCGACCATCTGCGCCAGGAACATAATCCAGCGATCGTGGGCGATCATCTCAGTGGGAACGATGTAGTCGATGAACCTGTCATTGATGTCGGCAACTCTGAGCAGCTCTCGACGATAAACGATCGAGAACCCAAAGAAAGTTAGCCATGGGTCGTAGCTGAGCGGCTGCCTTATGCCGGACCTGCGGATTCCCTGTCGAAAATCACCGATCTTGTTTGCGTTCCTGTCCACGGTGATTGCTGTATGGACGATCATCGATATGCTCGGGTCGGCAAAGAATTTCGAGCATTTTTCCAGTTTTTCGGCATCCCACACATCATCCTGATCGCAAAAGGCGATGAAATCGCCCCTGGCGATAAGGGAAGCCCGCAAGAAGTTGTCCCTAAACCCGAGCGGCTTTGCGTTTCGCAGTATCTTCGTCTCGATGCCGCAGCCCGCAGCGAGGCGTTCGACGATCTCGAGGGTTGCGTCGCTGGATGCGTCATCAGAAACGATGATCTCCAGCGGGCGGAATGTTTGCCCTATGATGCTTTGAAGCTGTTCTTCGACATATTTAGCCCCGTTGTAGGTCGCCATGACGACCGATACGGATTTGCATTCTACCGGCATATCCGACACCTCCCGACTGCATGCGCAGTATTCCCTCGGCATCGCGGCCACGCTGGCACCAGCCGTAACCCGGGCTACCCAGGCAGAAGGAGAAGCAATTGCCGTGCTAGGATACGGCCGAAGTCCTGCCGGGCTACAGTCCGCGCCGTATTCCGCCGGCGCGCGCGATAGCAAAAGGGGACTGCTGGGCATCTGGCGCGCCCGCGCCGGCTTGGCGTGCGCGTATCAGAACAGCCTGCAAGAAGGGCGGCGCCAGCGGGCCCTCGGGGCGCTCGCGATTTGCTGTATGTCGGGAGGTGCTTCATAGTGTTGCACTGCAAAAATGGAGCAACCTGACGTGAATAGGCGAGCCTCGCGCAAGCCGTTGGTGGTCGCCGAAAGCGAGCCGCGCTTCACGGAAACGGCTCCGTTCAGGCTCGCAGTCATTATTACCTGCTGGAACTATGCGGAGTTCGTGGGGCGAGCCATTGAAAGCGTCTTGTCCCAGAACGTTCCGCACTGCGAGTTGATTGTTATCGATGACGGATCGGTCGACGACAGCTGGAACGTCATCCTGAGCAAGGGAGTTCGCGCCTACCAAATCGAGAACTCCGGCCAGAGGCGCGCCTGCGCATTCGCCCTGGAGAAGACGAGTTCTCCCTTCATATTGTTCCTCGACGCCGACGACGAGCTTTGCCCCAATTCGATAGACGAACTCATAAGCAGCCTCGATAATTCGATCGCGAAGATTCAATACCCACTGATCAAGATCGACTCGGCCGGCAAACATATTGGAGACGCGTTTCCGAAATTGGGCGATTGGAGGGATTGCGACAAGATTCAGGAGCAAATTTTACGCAACGGAGTTTATACGACGCCTCCGACGTCGGGGAATGTATTTAGGCGAGACCTCTGCAGCCTTATTGAAGACGCCGATTATGATACCGCAGTCGATGGAATCATTTTGTTTGCGGCTCCTTTTTTTGGCGACATCTTGAGCATTTCCAAACCACTGGGGCTTTATCGCATTCATGGAAGAAATGACTCAGGGTTCAATAGCGCAATAGATCGAGATAAAATTGAGCGCGGACTCAATAGGTATATACATCGACTAGATCATTTGAATGAACTTCTAGCAATCAGGGGTGAAACAAAATTTGTTGACAAAGATTCAACTCTATTCGTACTCCAACAAAGAATATTTTTGAACGTAATATTAGAAAAGAGAATCGAATTCCATAATATAGCTTTGTTAGTCAGAAAATTAATTTTCCACGACCATAGCAAGCTCAAATCTGTTGCAATATCTATATTTTTCTTGTTATTATATACTCTCCCGCCAAAATATTCCACAGCCCTTCTCATGTATCGATATCGCTAACGCTCAACACCGTTTGCAGCTGGTAGATTTGCCGGATTGCGAGCGTAGCGGTATCGAAATACCATAATTGTCGTGATACGCACCTCGCAGCGGGGAAGAGACGATCCGCATCGCATTCGAAGATCGGAGCCTGGCGCCCGCCTTCCTCGGACATTTCGGCGGGATGCTCGTCGACAAGAATGAACTCGAGAATGCTATGGCCGGCGACGCCGCAGCCGAGGACGCTTACAATCGCCTCGCCCGCGAGTATCCGGATTGAGCGACCGGCGCGATCATCCGACAACGCCGGACGGCAGGTATTTCATGGTCGCCGACAGGGTGTGGCGATCAACGAATCCCGGCCTTTCGGCCGCGCGCCGTCATGAGCTTGTCGCCGAACTCATGGATGCTCGCCGTGCTGTGAAGGACGCCAAGTGGTCTGCCCCCATTGGGTGGCCCGGTTTCAGTCTAATGCATGGTCGGCTTTGCGGCCATGTCTGAGATGGATTTGGCGGCGGCATAATGGCGGCCGGTACCGGAGCCCTGTATCCGAGCGATGAGTGGGGCCGCACGGTGTTGTAGTGCTTTCGCCAGCTTTCGATGACGGCTTTTGCCTCGGCGAGGCTGTAGAAGATCTCGCCGTTGAGGAGCTCGTCGCGAAGCTTGGAGTTGAAGCTCTCGCAATAGCCGTTCTCCCAAGGCGAGCCTGGCTCGATGAAGGCCGTCTTCGCGCCGACCGCTGTGATCCACTCCCGCACCGCTTTGGCGGCGAACTCGGGACCATTGTCCGAACGAACATTCCCCGGCACGCCGCGCAGGACGAAGAGGTCCGACAAGACGTCAATGACATCGGTGGACTTGAGCTTCCGGTCTATCCGGATCGCGATGCATTCCCGGGTAAACTCGTCGATCACGTTCAACATGCGGAACTTGCGGCCATCGTGGGTGCGATCCTCCACAAAGTCGTAGGACCAGACATGGTTGGGACACTCCGGTCGTAGCCGAACGCAGGATCCATCGTTCAACCATAAGCGGCCCTTCTTCGGTTGCTTTGCAGGGACCTTGAGCCCTTCGCGCCGCCAGATCCTCTCGACACGTTTGACGTTCACGGCCCAGCCTGACGAACGCAGCATCGCTGCGATCCGGCGATAGCCATAGCGGCCATACTGGGTCGCAAGCTCGACGATGTCGGCTGTCAGCGCTGCCTCGTCGCTCCGTCCCACCGGCACCCTGCGTTGCGTAGACCGATGCTGCCCCAGGACCCGGCACGCCAGCCGCTCCGACACGCCAAACTTCATGATGGCGTGGTCGATGCAGCGTCGGCGGCGGGAGGGGCTCAGAAGTTTCCCGAGGCAGCCTCCTTGAGAATGAGCTTCTCAAGCGTCAGATCCGAGACAGCCTTCCGTAGCCGCTCGTTTTCCTTCTCCAGATCCTTGAGCCGTTTCACCTGGTCGGACTTCAGGCCGCCAAACTCCTTGCGCCAACGGTAATAGGTGAACGCCGTCACACTGATCGTTCGGATCGCTTCCGCGACTGGGCGCCCCTGGGACAACAGCACGTCGACCTGACGTAGCTTCGCGACGATCTCTTCAGGCTTATGTTTCTTCTGCGGCATCACGGGCATCCTCCAAAGGCTCGAAAGCCTACTTCAGGGAGGGCCACTTTTCAGGGGGCAGACCAAGCGTGCCATGGCATGAAGCGACTGAAGTGTCCGCTTTCCTCGCGGTAGCGGATCAGGCGATGGTCATTCAGTTCCTGGCCAGCCGTGATCATCGAGGGTTTGGGAGTTCCGAGCAGTCGATAGTCGGTCCAAAGCGTGCAACCAATGAAGCGGACGCCATTGATGATGACCGCTCGTCGATGCAAAAAGTGAATGCCGGCGTTGTCAGCGACCCTTGCGGCCTCGGCCAGGTTCGACTTCATCTCGCTGCGGTAAAACTCGTGGTTTCCTGCGACGTAGACGACGGGGCGCCCCATTAGGGGACCGGCCTCCCTCTGGCGGGCCATCCACTCGATCGCGCCGACAATAGGCTGACCAATGTCGCCAGCAAAAACGGCCACATTGAATTCTGGCATGGGCGTCGGGAACTCAAACGACCCGAATTCCAGATGAAGGTCCGAGATCACGAGTAGACGCATTCGCGCACCCGCTCGAGTAACTGATGAATCTCAGGCGACTGCACTTCCTCAGCGGATATCCGGCGCTCTTCACATCCGTTCACAGCTGCTTCGAAGGCGTCGATAGTCATGGCGTGCATGCCGACGGCCCTCGGCCCCAGGATATCCGCCTCTGGGGTGTCACCGATGAACAAGATCTGCTCGGCGCGAAGGCCGAGTTCCTCGCGAACGCAATGAAAGATTTCTGGCTGTGGCTTGATGAAGCCGACCTCAAACGAAAGGACGAGCGCATCAGGAATGCCTGGGAGGATAGCTAGCAGCGGTTCAGCATAAGGCTGGGCTAGATTCGAGCAGACTCCGATGCGCAAGTCCGCCCGTCGGAGCGCTGCCCAAAACACCGCCATTCCGGGGCGAAGCTGGATGGAAGCACGCTCGGCATCAAGATCGAGTTCCAGTTCCTGCAAACGCGCCTCGCCGATGACGATGGCGAGTTCTTTGGCAACCTCTCGAAGGCTCAAGGGGCGGGTCAGAACGTCGACCGCACGGTGATCCGTCCCCCTTTCATTCATCAGTTGTCCGAATGGACGGCGCTTATCTACGATTTCTAGAAGCGTCCCGAACGCATCGAAACAGATTGCTCGGATTTCCGACATCAGGACCCGTCACTCCCACTTCAAGTTATGGTCGGTGTAGGGAGTGAAATCGCGATCGACGTCATTTGGACCGGGGCCGCCCTGAGTGAGGCCCATGAGATACCGACGGACATTCATGATGTCCTCGACGCTACCCTCCTTCATGAGGCTCAAGGGCGTCTGACCTTGATACGGTTGTCCCGTGATTGGACCACGGAGCCAGAGTGGCTCGTCCTCGGAGGTATAAAGATATCCTGCAGCCTCAGCCGCTCCGACGACGGCAGCAATCCGTTCCCCCGTATCGCTGCTCATGACCAACGCCTCATTGGTCTGATTGATCGCGATCCAGCGTCTCAACTGCCCAACGGAACCGCACCGCAGAATCCGAACCTGATCATCCTCCGACAGTTGCCAACGATCGGCGACCCGTAAAAAATCTCCAAGGCTCGGACGGCGTATTTGTCGCCACTCCTCAAAGCTGCGTGGCGCGCGCATGATCACCTTTCCGACTTCACGGGAAACGAGATTTCGTTTGGCGAAATCAGTTCAACTTCCTTACGCCCTAGCGCAAATTCGATACGCTGCTTCATGTCAGCCGCCTCCGATTACCGATCTGGGGGGGTGCATCCGGCTCATGCACCGCGTCAGCTCGGCGTTTTGCTTTCTGAGGATAGCGATCTGCGTTTCAAGTTGTGAGATTCTAGATTCTCGTTCGCCGCCGATTTGGAGGGCTTCGAGCCCCACCCAGTGGGTGACAAAGTCGACCACGGGAAGATCCCCTGCCAATACGACCTTCGCTTGGGTGCGCTCCGTCCGAACATTGCCGCGAACGAACACGGGACACTGACCGTGAACCGCGCACCACCGATCGAACGCCGACTGCCAAGCATCGCGAATGCGCACGTCCCCCCATGCTCGCACGTTTAGGTCGAAAAGATGCCGATCGCCCGGAACGCGTGCTATCCAAACTTCGAGGCTGAGGTCCGGGAACCTGGGCGCCTTTCGGACGAAGACCTTCACTGCGTTGCTTTCGCGTTGAAACCACTGACACCACTTTACATACTATAGTAGATAAACTCAAAGGACGAAAATCCCGATTGTCCCGCGCATGGACATGCGCAAACTGGTGGGACGAAATTTCGCCCGCATCCGTCGAGAAAAGGGGCTGACCCAAGAGGACGTTGAGCGGCTCTCTGGGTTTAGTCAGCAGTATCTCAGCGGCTTGGAGAGCGGGCTGCGCAATCCCACGATTGGAACGTTGTCGGAGCTCGCAAATGCTCTCGATGTGAGTTTTCTCGATCTGGTAAAGCCGGAATCTGCCGAGGGCGGCGTCGTGATCTCAAACAATTGACGTTCTGTAGATTCGGCCCCCCGACGAACCGGAGGCGGCGCAGATGTGCAACCCAAACTAGCTGTGCCGCTAGGAGCGTGCTGTGGCAGCGCCAAACGAATACGTCAAAAGAGCAAAAAATCGGATGGAACGCCGCATAGAACATAGAAATAAAAAGCTGGCGGATGTGCTAGCGGCCGAACCGTCCGTTACGGACGGCCAGCGGTCATACTGTTTAGGCCTAACGCGCGAGGTCTGAAGAAATTAGCGGCCCTGACGGGGCAGCAACTGCATTTCCGGAGCCAATCAAGTCGCTCGAACAGTGCCAATCCAAAATGCTCTGCTTCAGAGACCTCGTAAAGCGTCCCGCGTAGGCCGCCAGGCGGCATATTCAGACAGTGGTCGAACCACCCTTCGCCGATCAAAGGTCTAACCTGGCATGCGAAGTGCCGACCCAGCCTTATTCCGTATGGGAAAAGCGGCATAAGTGAATCGGAATATGCCGAAATCCAAACCTTTGAGAATTAATACGAAATTTTATGATCCGGTATTATTAGTGCGGCTCGACGACTGGCTGCTCATAGCCTGCTGAGTTCGGCTCCCGAATGAGAATCGAGGCATAGTGTTGCCGCGATTGTAGGAAAAGTTCCGCAATCATGATTGGACGCTCGGTCACGCCGGGCGTCCTTTTTTTTAAGTTCGAGCGGCGAACGTGCGCGGGCACGGGGTATTCGAAGCGGATGGTGGCTAGTTGTAAATCGAGGCATAGTATTCCCGCGGTTGCAGGCTGAATTCCGCAATCCGCCATTCGACGCCGGGCGTCGCCTTGATTCCGGGCATGTTAGGAAGCCCGGTTTCGCCGGCAGCGGGCAATCCAATTGACAGTCGGCCAGAGTGCCGTTTCAGCAAAAAAATGGTTTAGGAATGCGAATCGCCGCTGTCGAGCTGCTAGCTTGTTGCCCGGCGTCCCTCCCCTCCGATTAGAAAGCGGTCCGTGTGGAACCAACGTGATCTGCTCTCGATGACCGCACGAGGTAGCGATGGGCACGCTGATCTCTGGGAACCGATGGTTGGATGGGAGTGACGGAAGGCCTCGAGCGTGATGGATCGAAATCGACGAAGAGCTCCATGACGAGGAACTCCGCTATCTCCGCACTGTCATGCTGCTAAGACGCCGAGCTGCTGACCCTGCGGCTGACGGCGCACGATCGGTTTCGTGCGTGATTGGCGCACCTCAAGCGTGCCGGATCACGCGAGGCTTCATTCGCCCAGCTCCTTCTTCACGAACGCTTCGAACCGATCCTTCCAAGCCGGGTTCCATCGCGAGAGGGCTGGCCGGTTCTCGGTCATGTCCTCTGCAGCCCAGCGGATGCGAGCCGCATCGAGTTCGGGCGTGACCATACCGTCGGGACAGATCACATAGAAATCGCCCCCCTCGACCGACTCGATCATTCGCTCAACGACCTGATCGGCGGTCCACGTACCCGCGGGTTGCTTGCCGTCGGGGGCATTAGTCAGGCCCGTATAGGTCCAGCCAGGAACAAGCAGGTGTGCGCTCACGGGCTTGCCGGTTTCCAGAAGACCGTGAGCGAGTTGCTCGGTCAGCGTTTTTACACCCGCTTTCGATACCGCGTAGGCCGGGAACCCCGGCGGATTGGTGATGCCCTGCTTCGATCCGGTGTTGATGATCGCCGCGCGAGTGCCTTGTTCAAGCATCGCCGCGGTAAAGGCATGCACGCCATTGACGACGCCCCAAAGGTTCACCTCCAGGATTCGACGCCAGGCGTCGAGACCATTCCAGTTGTCGCTCCCCTCCCCACCGATCGCGGCGTTGTTCATGAGCACATTGACCTCGCCAAAGGCTTGGAAAGCCGCACCCCGGAGACGCTCGACGTCCGCGAACTGCCCCACATCCCCGGCGATGGTCTTCGTCTCCGCCGCCAGTGAACCGGCGACCTCGGCCAACCTGGCTGCATCCTTGTCGAACAGGACGATGCGCATGCCGATCCCAGAAAATCGCTCGGCAGCGGCGCGTCCGATGCCGCTGGCAGCCCCGGTGATGACAGCCACCTTCCCAGGAGCGAATGGCGTTTCCAATGCAATCTGGTTTCTATCCATGTCTCGGGACCTCTCGTCATTAGCGGTTTGGACCAGGAGTTTAAGGAGCCGAAGCAGCGACCGATGCGCGCCGACGCCCGGCGACGGCTATTCACCGATCCCGACCGCTGGATACGCGATCATTTCATCCCCCCTGCCCTCTTGGAAGCCGAATGCGAAGGCGCCCGCCTGCCGGAACCTGGAAGGGCGCGGCCAATCAGAACTCGACCGCGTGGCAGGCGAAGAAACGGCGAAAGTTATGGGCCGTTTCTTCGGAGATCCATCCCATTCAGTGGGCGCTTGAGGTATTGTGGACGTTGGTCGTGCCGCTATCGGGTTCCATACGCAGGAGCTGGTCGAAATCGACCTCCTTGCCCTTGGCGCGCAGCTTGTCAGCCCTCTTGGTTGCCGCATCGAGCTGCGCCTTTCGGGATGACGGCATCCCCCAGCGCACCATCGCCAGGATATGGCGCTGTAGCTGCGCGCCGGACGGGCAGCGATAGACGTCCTGCTCGGGTAGATTGACGAAGTCCTGTTTGCCGAACCGCCCCTCGGCCTTGGCGCCGGAGGTCAGCGGCTTGGGCAGATAGGGCGTCACGCCCAAGGCCTCCCTGGAACGGATCTCCTCGCCGGAGAAGTAACCGTGGTCGGCCAGCGCATCGAGCTTTTCCACGCCCATGGCGTCTTTGGGCTTGGCGACCATGGTTGCGAGCTGTTCGCGGTCGCTGCCGACCATGACCACGTCGTAGGTGGCGATGAGGTGATGTTCGGCTTCCACCGCGGACTGGACGTTGTAGCCTACGATCCCGCTGCCGCGGCCGCTGGGTGGCCATCGAGCGAGCGTCCGGATCGGTCAGCGAGACCTGCCCGTCCGGCGCCACGTCGACCCGTGCCTCCATCGCCTGGAGCACCTTCATCTGCTCGCGCAGCCTCTCGACCTTATCCGTCAGCCGTTCCGAACGTGCTTCGGCGGCCTCGCCCTCCTCGCGGTCGGCCGTTTCGAGGTCGCAAAGGTAGCCGGCGATCTTGCTCCAGACGCTTCTGGAGCTTGTTCGGATTTCGCAAATCAGAGGCTTCGCTGGCTGCTCCGTCCCGCCAAACACCACGAATTTACAGGCGTGATCGCAAATATCCCGCCTGAATCAGGGGGTTATTTGCGCGATGCAGTGACCTCGCAGGCGCCGAAGGAATAGGTCGGATACAGCCGGACCGAGATGTTCTGCGCTGCGATCAACCCTTCCCAACGCCCGGTCATCCGCGCTTGGTTGAAAGGGGGGTCAAGAACCTGGGCATCAAGGGGTCGGATCGCGAGGACCCCGATTGCAGCCGAGCAGATCTTTCGTGCCAAGATGAAAAGCGGTTCGGGCCCGCCGTTGATTGCGTCGAAATTGATTTGGACGCTGGCAAGATTGCCACGCTCATCCGGGCGGAGCCAGATCTCCACGTTCTGTGGCGGGTCGAGAACCCTGCAATTGTCCGCTTGATGACCACAGTCCGTCCGAGAAGAGAGGCTGACACCTTGCTGCCTCACAAGGGAGCTGAGCAGGGCTGCGAACACGGGGCGCGAGATCGGCTCCTCCTGGCTCGCAACCGAAGCGACATAAGCCAGCACAAGACCAACACCAGCGAAGGCTCCTTTGAAGGCCATTGTGAGCTCTCCTTTGGGCGCAGTGACCGCGCCCGTTTTTCACCCTTCGCAAGTCTGGCTGTGGCTCATCAAGAAATTAGGGCGGCCCGACCCGCTCAGCCGAGCGAGGTTTTTGGCAGGCCTCATGGCCTCACCGGCGGCGAACTTAAGCTTGGCCCACCGAAATGCGCGGCCGAGCCCAGTTCCTCACCGTCGGCGGGCGCAAGCTCAGTTCAAAATGATCCAGGCTGCGCGCCCGAATGCGAGTTCGCCTGGCCGTACTTCCGGTAGGAGGTTTGGAGGCGGAATTTTGGAACTGTTCAAAAAACCCGAAGTTAAAGGAGTTCCCACAGGCAATATATGGAGCCTACCCATGAAGAAGTTCTTGATATTGGCCCCCTTGGCCTTCCTCGTCGCCCCGTTGGCCACGGCCCCGGCAAGTGCTGAGACCGTGGTCATTAAGGAGCGGCGGCACGTCGACGCGGGGCAGCACCGCGGCTGGCGAAACGGCCATGGCCACGGTGCGAGAAAGGTCGTCGTTCGGAGCGAGATGGGCGACGCGCGCGGTGCCACCCGGGTGACGAAAAAGGTCACGCATACCAATGAATATGGCGACCGGGTTACCAAGAAGGTCACGCGTGAGATCAATTGATCGCAAGGAATAAAGGGGCGGCTGGCCGGCCGCCCTTTACCTTGCCAGTTCAACTTTTTCCTCTGCATAGGGCGGACAAGCTCGCTACTCGCGTGGAGGAGCTTTCTCGATATTATCATCGGCGGGTTCGATTAGCGCCTTTGGTGGCAGCACTCACCGGACGGTCGAGAGCAGGTTGGCATCACGCTGCCATTTGGGCAGCTGTGCATCTGCGCGACCAGTTGTGGCACTTCGACGGAAGAAGGTGACGGTCACGATGGTTGAGCGCCTCGCCATACGACAGGCTCGCCTCCGGCCATTGACCTCTCGAGACCAACGCCGCAGGGCCTAAAGCTACAGTGTGCCGTTTGAGACACGGAAGGTGGTTGTTCATATCTAACCTCCGGGTTCCTCCTTGTTGCTCCCTTCCAATCGCGCAAGCCTAGTCTTCCGCGTGAAGGAGTTGCTTTTGGAAGCGCCGTCAAAATCATCCGACGAGACAATGACGCGTTGTCATGAGGTGCTGATCCGGGCGGCGATTGTCGTTGTAATCGCTGCTGCTAGCGTGCTGCCACTCATCAGGTGAGTGCCGGGGCGGCATCATCTGCGACCTAGGCCGCAGCTCCAAGGGCGGGACTTTTCGAACTTTATCCGGTTCCCGGAGTCGCTCGACGGCATGCAGACCCTGGTCAAAAAAGAACGCGAGGCTACTTTGATGCCATGGTTGGCCGCAAAGCTCGACAAGCATAGCGCGCCCCCGGCCCAACCGGGTCGGTTGCGCCCCAGCCCGCTAGATGAATAGCGGGTCGGCCGAGAACGGCGCGGGCGCCGGGCCGAACAGGAAATCATCCTGATCGAGAAACACCTCCTGCCCGAAACTCTCGAAGATCGTGATCTGTCCGCGCTCTGAGGTGATCGTCGTCTGGAAGTCCTCGTTGACGATCGACAGGTCGGAGAACTGCAGGCCGCTGCCGCGCAGGTCGAACAGATCCGAACCATCCTCGAAGCCGGAGACCGTGTCGCCAAAGAAGCTGCCTTCCGTGCTCCAGCGCCCGGTTCCGCTGTAGACGAACAGATCCTGCGCATTGTCCAGCTCGAAACCGAACTCGTCGCGTCCGGCTTCCATCTGGTCGTCGGCCGCACCGCTGATCAGCCGATCCGAGCCGCCTCCCCCGTTCATGCCCGAGCCGACCGCGCCGGCGTGCAATTCGTCATTGCCGGCATCGCCCTGCAAGCTATTGTCGAAATTACTAAAGGAGGTGTCGCTTCCGAACAGGACGTCATCGCCTTCGCCGCCCGAGGCGACACCGCCGCCATCGCTGGTCGCCAGCGTCAGCCGGTCGTTGCCGGCGTCACCGAACAGATTGTCGAAGCCGCCCGGGCCGCCATCGAGGATATCGTCACCGGCGCCGCCGTGGACTTCATCATCGCCGGCAAGTGCCGTGACCTGGTCATTGCCGCCCGCAGCGAAGATGCGATCGTCGCCTGGCGTACCGGTGATGACGTCATCGCCATTCGTGCCCGCTATGACGAAATCGGTGCCGGTGAAATCGCCGGTGGTGAAGTTCTGAAGGCCAGCGAACTCGACGGTGAAGTCGTTGGCATCGAGCAGGCCGTCATCGTTGGTGTCGGCGACCAGGAAGGTGTTGCCGGCGCGTTGGATATATCCGAGCTGCGTCAGCTCATCGCCCCCGCTCGGCAGGGCGGCACCGATCCGCGGGTTGGCGTTGATCGCCCCGACCCAGGCGAACTCGTCCCCCGAGAGCCGGAGCACATCGCCATCGGCCAGACCGGCGCGCTGGAAATCGGCGACGAAATCGCGAACCGAAAAACTCGAGTCCGGCTGGAAGGCTCCGGCATTGAAGTTGAACTGGTCGTTGCCTGCGCCGCCTTCGATGCGGTCGGCGCCTTCTTCGCCTTCCAGCTCGTCGGCACCCGCTCCGCCGCTCAACTGATCATTGCCGCGGCCGCCGAACAATTCATCGGCGCCGGCGTCGCCGAACATCGCATCGGCGCCGTCGCCGCCGAACATGTCGTCATCGCCGATGCCGCCCGAAAGCGTGTCGGCGCCGTCATCGCCGTCGACATTGTCGTCGCCCGCGCCGCCGGACACCGTATCGTTGCCATCGCCGCCGGCGAGCGTGCCGTCATCGCCGGCGCCGCCGTCGATCGTGTCATTGCCGGCATCGCCGGTCAGGAAGTCGCGGCCGTCGCCGCCATTGATCGTGTCGGCGCCATTCCCACCCTGGATGAAGTCGATGCCGTCATTGCCGTTGAGCGTATCGGCGCCGTTGCCGCCTTCGATGTTATCATCGCCGGCGCGGCCATTGATCGTGTCGTTGCCGCCCAGGCCCAGGATGGTGTCATTGCCCTGGGTGCCGTTCAGCGTATCGGCCCCATTGGTGCCGGCGATCACGAAGAGCGTGCTGCCGAAATCCGACTGGACCAGGTTGAGCTGGCCGTTGAGGCGGATCGTCAGGTCGCCCGCATCGTAGCTGCCATTGTCGTTGGTGTCCGCCAGTACGAAGGTGTTGCCGCCGTTGAATGCGAACGAGACCGCCGCCAGGCCGTCGCCGCTCGTTCCGATCGCACTGCCGAGCGTGGGCATAGCGTTGAGCTGGCCACCGAAACTGAAGCGCGTCGCAGGACTGAAGGCGTCGAACTCCAGGGTGTCACCGACGGCATTTCCGGCGCCCTGGAAATCGGTCACGATATCGGTCAAGGCCGAGGTGGAGGTTCCGCCGAACGGATCCCACTCGAACTTGTCATTGCCGGCACCGCCGGTCAGCGTGTCGGCGCCCGCGATCTCGAAATTGGAGTCGCCCGCCAGCGTGTCATTGCCGGCGCCGCCTTGCAGCGTGTCTGCGCCGCCGCCACCGGCCAGTTGATCGTCACCGCCGCCGCCTTCGAGCGTATCATTGCCGCCGAAGCCGAGGAGGAAATCATTTCCCGCCAAACCGCGGATGAAGTCGGCCTGTTCCGTGCCGAATAGGGTGTCGTCATCGGGCGTGCCGTCGATATTCGCCATGATCCTGCTCCGAAATGGTGGAAATGCCCCCCGGAGCCCCTGGTTTTCTTGGCAGGCGGTCTCGAATGATCGTGTTAGGTCGAGCCGGTGTCTTCCGGCCACATTGGAAGGGGGATTCTCCGCACCCCCAAAACGGCGCTGTTTATCTCAAGCTTTCGCGCGCGAAGCTGACAGGTCCTGTCAGCGTAACGTTAGGTTCGCGTGCGTAGCATGAGCGGTTCGACTGGCAGTATGGGACGGGAGGCGAAGCAGCTGGAGCTCGTGGAAACGGGGACCCTATCAATTGCCGGTTTCAAAGTTTGCAGCAGCGACAGGCTTCGACTCAGGTGAGCCTCGATGACGAAGGAAGATCCACAACACCACCAGAATGGCGGTCGACAAGAATTCTGACTGTCAGTTTTGGAAGGATTCGAACCAGAGCCGAGGCTCACCACGCCGGACCGCTTCCTCGTTAGCGGCTGAACAGCCCATGGATAGCCCAGCCCGAAAACTCGTTTGCATGTCGACGTAAAGATGAAGGCAGGTGCTTCCGAGTGGACCAATGTGCGGCCATTTACGCGGTCCCGTAGATCTTAGTGGCCTGCGCTAAAGCGGCTGCGATGCCCGCGCGCGGCCCGCGATCACCTCGCGGCCATAAACCCCAAAACCAACCCCGCGGCCGCAGCCCAGCCTATCGCACGAATTGGGCGCGCTCGGATTTCATCTTCGATCATCTGCTGGAATTCACTGACCCGCTCTGTTGCGACCGCCGCCACGCGGTCAGGATCCACGCCCATGGATTGTAAGGTAGCGGAGACATGATCGACCTCGTCCTTGAGGGCGTCGGCATGTTCTGACATTTCTTTGAAGCTCGACGAATGGATTTGATTTGCCATCGGGGTTGTCTCCGGGAATAGAACCCTCGTTCAACTCGGCGAGTCGACGCCATGTTCCGAGGTGATCAGGCGTTGCGATTTTCTTTGTTCAGCTGGGAGTTCGCGGCCCGGAGAAGGTCGCATAGCGACCGGCTTGGCCCCACCCTGGGTGCGCATAAGAGCATTTGCGGCACCAATCGATTCCGCTCGCGTGCACGCCGGAAGGGGCTACCGCTCGTCGCGAAATTGGGCCGGCAGGCCAATGAAACGCCACTGGCTTGCGGTCATCTGGCCCATCAAGCGAGAAGAGGTCGGCCTAGCGGCGCGAGGGGATGTTCAACGCGAGGAACTTCGGTTCGTGATCGAGGTTCAGTGGGAACTCCAGGGAGGTTCCCATGCCGGACGATCTCAATAAGCGAGGTGCGCAGGACCGCTCTCGCATCAATTTGAATGAGCCCCACGAGGTGAAATACTGGACGCAAAAGTGGGGCGTCAGCATCGAGCAATTGAAGGCGGCTGTAGAAAAAGCCGGCCCGAGTTCGGCCGCGGTCGCCATGGTGTTGGGGAAACCGGACTAGCCCATCGCCACATACGATTCTGAATCCCAGGCGCGGGCCGCAATTCCCGTCATATTTCACCGACCGCAGCGCCTAGAGGCCGCGCGCCGCACCCGCTGGACATCGGCACTATCAGCGTCCGACGGCACGGCAGTAGTGCCCTGGATCAAAGCCATTTTGAATTGATCCTCCGCATCCATCCCGCGCAAGGCCGCGTTCCCAGCATCCAGGCAATACCCCCCATTTGAACCCGTATTTCTGCGGCTTGCGGATAGGGTCGTCAGTCCTGCCACGGGGCCGGCTTGTGTAATCGATGGCGTCACGGAGCAGAAGCTCAGCATGGCCGCTGCCACGAAGACGAACTTTCGCATCGGTTCCTCCTCATGACCAAGAGCGGGCTTTGGAAAGTCCACACCCGCTGCATGCGCCAGGCGTCAGTCGCAGATGCGCATCCGGCGCTCGACAAGCTCGCCGTAGCGATTGACCCGACGCTTTATGACAATGCGGCAATCGTCATCGTCGTCGTCGATAACAGTGGGGCCTCGGAAGCCGCGCCGTTCCCCAGCAAAGGGGTAGCCACGGGGCTCGTGATAGCGCGGACCATCATAGCCCGGCCGGTCGATACCGAACTCTAACTGGACCTGCGCTTGCGCCGGAGCGCTGACGGCGGTGGTAGCCGCAACAGCAGCGGCGATCAGGATTGGCCGTAACATGGCGTTGTCTCCTTGCTGATCAGGGTGAACCTGATCGAAAGGAGCCCACCCTCTCAGGGGTGGGCTCCCGTTGATCATTCGATGATCTGAACGATCTTGCGCGTCTTCGGCTCGACCAGGACGGTCTGGTCGTTGACCACGGTGTAGCGATACTCGGTCTTGCCGTAGCGAGCCGGAACCTCGCGATAGGTGACCGTGTCGGGCAGCGTCGCGCCGACGACCACCTTCTCGCGATAGGCCACCGATGGCACCTTCTGCTCCCTCACATAGGTGCGGAACTCAGTGCGCTGGTCGGCCGTTATGCCGCCGATAATCGCGCCCGCAGCGGCGCCGCCGACTGCACCCACCGCTGCCCCCGCAGGTCCGCCGACGATCGCGCCGCCGACAGCACCTGTGGCCGCGCCGCTCGCGGCGCCACCGGCGGCGCCAGAGTTCGACTGCGAGAACGCCGTCGCCGGAACGATGGCGAGCGCGGCGAAAAGAACAAGATTCTTGATCATAGTTCTTCTCCCTTGATGGCCCCCGCCGCAAAGCTAAACGGCTCGCCAGATCGCCTGTTCCATGAATAATCGTTCATAATGAAGGAGTTAGCGTGTAGCTGCGCATGTAGGCTTGCTTACGGTTGTGCCGCCGCCGCATTGATTCTCGTTGTGCCAGCGGACCGCTGCGATCACCCGAACCATGAGTCTGGCAAGCCCGCGCTTCTTGGTGCCTGGGCGAATATCGTCCCGGCAGTTCCATTCTCGCGGGCCTGATCCTGAAAGGAACGAAAGTGGTGGGGCGCCGTTTTCTTGGGCACTGCGGCACCGCCGTCCCTTGGGAGAACCACCATGAATAAGCTGATCATCACTTCCCTGATCGCGACGGCGACCTCCTTCGGCGCTATGGCCCAAACGTCGACGACCTCGCCGACACCAGCTCCCGCCCCAGCCGACGCGAACGCCCCGCTGCCGGGCGCCAACAGCTTCACCGAAGGCCAGGCCAAGAGGCGGCTCGAAGCTAACGGCTACACCAACGTCACCGGCCTGAAAAAGGATGACAACGGCGTCTGGAAAGGCTCGGCCACGAACGCCGGCGCTCAGGTCAACGTCTCGGTCGACTATCGCGGCAACATCACTCGCAACTGATCGATGCCCCTCGCACCCGAACTCCGGAGACAAACATGACCCGTACGATCACTCGGTCCTATGACACCTATGACCAAGCCGCGGCAGCGGTCGAGAGGCTCGAACAGGCCAGCATCTCGTCATCCGACTTCAGCGTCGTCGGCCGTGATGAGCGCGCCAAGGACAGCAACGCCGCCGAGGGCGCTGGCATTGGGGCAGGCATCGGCGGAGCCGCCGGACTTCTCGCCGGCATCGGCCTGCTGGCAATCCCGGGAATTGGTCCCGTCGTTGCCGCTGGCTGGCTGGCGTCGACCGCGGCCGGTGCTGTCGCAGGCGCGGCGGCTGGTGGTCTCGTGGGATCGTTCACCAGCGCCGGTGTCGACGAAGACGAGGCTCACTACTATGCCGAGACGGTTCGCCGTGGCGGCACCGTGGTGTCTGTGAAGGCCGCCGACGAACACGCCGCCGCGGTCGAGGCCATTCTGGACGGTGCGACCCCGATCGATCGCGAGAGCCGCGTGGCTCAATACCGGCCCGAAGGCTGGACCCGCTTCGACGAAACAGCCGATCCGTATGTCCGCGGCCAAGCCGGCATCTACGCCACTTCGCGCATCTGTCGCTGGGCTCGCCCGGCGACAGTTGCGGTTGGCGACCGCGAAGGTTCATCGAAGGCCAGGCAGGCAGGGCATTCCCGCATTGGTAGCCGTAGAAATCGGGGCGGACGAACGCCATTTGGGCATAACGAGAGTGAGGTGTTCCATGGCAAGCGGCTGGGCTCCCGATGGAGCCGTTCAGGACCAAATCGACGACTCGATCACCGATGCCGTCCGGCTTGCGCGCTCAAGGCTCCCGACCGGACCCGGCGAGATTCATTGCCAGGTATGCGGTGAGGAAATCGCGGAGGCGCGGCGTCTTGCGATGCCCGGCGCCCGTACCTGTGTGGATTGCCAGTCAGGGCTTGACCGTCCCCGGGCTCTGTCCGGGATCAACCGCCGGGGCAGCAAGGACAGCCAATTGAAATGACCGCGAGCCCACGCTCCAGTCAGCGTGAGCGCGATGTCCTGCCGATGTCGGGGCAATAGGCGCTGCAATTCGTGCCGTATTTCTGCGGCTTGTGGATTTCCGATCGCCCCGCGCACTTGCTCATAAACATGTCGAGCAGTTCGCCAAGCGTTGTGGCAGCGCCGAATTTCTCCGCACAGGCGGCCACGCCTCCATCTGCCCAGCGCTTGCAGGAGCTGCAGCGAAACCGAAGCACGATCGGGCGTCTCACCGACACCTTGGAATGGTGGGCAGCCCGGCAGCGAATGGCCGAGATCGAGGACGCGCGCCCTGACAGCGACGAAGCCGAAGAATGGGCTGATATCGACTATGCGGCCTTTTGCTGGGAAGAGGACCACCAAATCCCCGCGGGTGTCGATACTTCGTCCCCAAATCCCGCTCTGAAATCGCCGATGACGGCCGGTGAATCCTCGACCGATCCGACTTTCGTACCTTCACACCCACAGACCGCGGGTCCATAGATACAAATCGCAAACACGTGCGGGCGGCCGTTCCAATTTGGGAAAGCGGTCATGTACCTATCGCGCGAGACCACCGGCGTCCGGCTGAAAGAGGCCGAGCATTCTCTGGAGAACCGCCGCGAGATCAGCAGGGCCCTCTCGATGGGGCAAATCACCAAACGCGATCTCCTGCGCTGGGGCTATTTCGCTACCGGCGGACTGCTGATTGCGAAGAATAGGCTCAGTCCCTTCGTCGGCAGCGCCTATGCCGACAGCCTGCCGCGCAGCCCGACCTTCGGTGCGGTCAAGTTCCAGACGCCGATGCAGCGGGCCGATCTGCAACGACCCATCCCGCTGTTGCGTCTGCCCAACGGCGACGCGGCGTGGCAAACCACCGGAGGCGGCGCGGAGCTGCCGGCTCGGAACTTCTCCTACCACACCGATTTCACCAATTCCGGCGGCGCGCTCTTCCGCAATCCGGTCACGGGAGCCGGTCCGTTCGAAGGTCGCCCGCCCGGAGAATTTTTCGCGCACCAGCGCTGGGAGGAGCTCTACCCCAAGCTTGGCTATCTGTTGTCGCTCGGCCAGATCCGGCCAGACACCGGACCCGGCCAGGGACTGCCGCAGCAGAACGCGAATTCCGTGTGGAGATTTGGGGCCCGGCAGCCCGGGCAGCCGGGCAGTGCCACGGGACTGCGCACGGCTTCGGGGAGCCCTGTTCTGTTCAAGCTGCGCTATGGCGAACCCGTCGTGACGCGAATCTACAACGACCTGCCGGTCGACCGGGCCATCAACGGCGGCTTTGGACGGAACGAGAGCTCGGTCCACTTCCACAACGCCCATAACGGCGCCGAAAGCGACGGTGCCTGCAACGCGTTCAACTTCCCTGGAACCTTCTATGACTACCACTGGGGGATGGCCCTGGCCCGGCGCGACCTGCCGAGCGTCTGGCCGACAGGCGACCGCGACTTTGCGCGCAAAGCCTCCGGTCCCGACGACGGCAACGGCCTGGTTCAGGTCCCGGGCGATTTCCGCGAGATCCAGGGCAGCCTCTGGATCCACGACCACCGCTTCTTCTTCACCGCTGCGAACATCTACAAAGGCATGTTTGGCGTCTGCAACCTCTACAGCGGCCCCGACAGGGGGCGCGAGGATTTCGATGACGGCATCAATCTGCGCCTCCCGAGCGGCTCACAGCTCGGCTGGGGTAATCTCGATTTCGACGTCAATCTGGTCGTCTCGAACCCGGCCTTTGACGCAGCCGGGCAACTCCGGTTCGACATCTTCGAAACCGATGGCTTCCTCGGCGATATTCTATTGGTCAACAGCACCTTTTACCCGCATTTCGAAGTGTTGCCGCGGCGCTATCGTTTCCGCATCCTGAACGTCTCCGTGGCGCGCTTCCTCAAGCTCGCCCTCGGCGTCAACAGAAGCGCCAGGTTTTCGCAAGGCACCAAGGTGCCGTTCCACTTCATCGCCAATGACGGCAACCTGGTCGTCAACCCCATCGCCCTGACCGAGCTCGACGAGCAGGGCACCGCCGAGCGCTACGATATCGTCGTCGATTTCTCCGCCTTCGCCCCGGGCGACAGCATCTTCCTGGTCAATCTGTTGGAACAGGACGATGGGCGCAGGCCAAGGGGCGCCGTCTCGATGGCGCAGGCCTTGCGGGGATCGGAGAGAGACCCGACCGTTGGCCCGATCCTCGAATTCCGTGTCGTGAACTCGCTGCAAAGCGTCGACAATCCCGGCAAGGTCTACAGCGCCAGCAATCTGCTGGACCGCGACCGCAGCGCCAATTTCAACGATCCGGAATGGCGGTCCGGCGCCAAGACCCTGACGACCCAGATCCCGATCGTCGCGCCGGTGCGCGAGCGCACACTCAGGTTCGGCCGCTCCGGAGGTGGGGATTCCCGTAATACCCCAGACGGGCAATGCATTCCTGACTGCGGCGCGGCCGAGTCCTTCCCGTGGACCGTCGAGGTCAATGGCGGCAGGGCGCATTCGCTCAATGCCAACCGCATTTCTCTACTGGTCCCTAAGCCGGGAGAGGTGGAGCATTGGACCATTATCAATGGCGGTGGCGGCTGGGACCACCCGCTTCACCTCCATTTCGAGGAAGGGGTCACCATTGACCGGGGCGGCGCTGCGATTGGCG
This sequence comes from Bosea sp. BIWAKO-01, assembly GCF_001748145.1. Classification (NCBI taxonomy): domain Bacteria; kingdom Pseudomonadati; phylum Pseudomonadota; class Alphaproteobacteria; order Hyphomicrobiales; family Alloboseaceae; genus Allobosea; species Allobosea sp. BIWAKO-01. The sequence continues at coordinate 69,304 of NZ_BCQA01000002.1, read as the reverse complement.
CTACAGAGCGGCTGGTGCGCAAGGATGTCTGGCGACTGCGGCCCGACGGCCGCGTTAAATTCCAGGTTCGCTTCGGGGAGTTCGGCGGCAGCTACGTGACCCATTGCCACAATGCGACCCATGAGGACTTCGCGATGTTGATGCGTATGCAGCTCCTCACGCCTCCGCCCGGCGATCCAGGTTTCAAGGGCCAGCCGCAATACGTGGTCACACAGACCCCGCTCCCGACCCCGAACGGCGTCATCTTCCAGCAGCCCGAGATTCTGCCGGAAGGCGATCCGAGGACTCCTAGGCTCGCCGCCTTCCCGCGCTCAAGCTCCTGACGGGCCCGAGGCACTTCCTTTGCGACATCCTTGGATGGGCGGTGGATCGGCGTTTGGCGAACCGGTCACTAAACTGCGGAGGTTGCAGAGGTCAGCGCCTCATCACCCCGCAGCACACCACCTTGTCAGCGCCAGCTGAGGCACCTCGTGCCCATCGACAGGCGGACCAACTAGACTGCCCGAAAGTAGCTCCCCGGACGTCGGGAAAGGGCCACTTTTGACCCCTCAGCGGCTCGCGGCGACAGTTGGGTCGAAAACGGAAGTACAAGTGATCAGGTTCGCAATGGACTTTGGTGACGTCCTCGATCATCCGATCATTTCCAGTCGACCGGCAAGAAATCCCGCGCCCCGGCCGAATTCACACTGCCAAAGAAGAAAACGGCCGGCGAACCGGCCGTTTTCAGTCTCATTGGCGCTAGGTGTCAGCCCTTGGTAACGATCGGCGTAGCCACGGGCGGAGGCGCCTTGCCCTTGCCCTTACCAAAGCCATAATCAGCACACCCACCGACGCCAACCAACGCCACAGAAACAGCCAAGACCAGCAGTTTTTTCATCGTTTAGCCCTCGTTAAGAACGCGCCCACTATGGATGACCGCAGATCGGCGGCCAGTGCAGATGGGCAACACTGTACGTATTTCCGCGCGCTGAATTAACGTTTGGTCAGGGATCGGCGCAACGTCTCCAAATATACTGGGCATATAGGCTTCCCGTTTCATATAGAGGTTGTGGTTCCCAGATGCTGAGCTGGATCACTACTGGATTTATCGAACCACGAATCGCCGCGGTGACGGAATCTGCGTACGGCTCGCGGCCAGACGAGAGGGATCACGGCGACCGACCAAACAGCATTGATCGTTGATCGGGACAATTTTACCGAAACGCCCGCAACGGGCCTATTTGTCAGCAACGGGTCGTAAGCGGACTCGCTCGACGAAAGAGACTGCAACCGATTGCCGCGTTTCGGTGCGGGTCAAAGCGACCAGCCCCTTGCGCGGCGCGCGTCGGGCTTTTCGCAGGCTGCACGAAACCGATCCGGCCGCATCGCTCGGTGAGAGGATTGCCTAGTCCGGGTTGCATGCGCCCAGAATTGTATCCGGCTTGTTCTTCGCCACCATCGCCGAGCAGATGATTTCTGGGCCGCGAATGGATACCCCGGCGCCGGCAAGGGTTTTGGCCATCCTGGTGATTTCGGCGCCAGCGATCCTGCCCAGCGGCGGGACTGAGAGCCCGAACTGAACCAGATCAAGAATCGACGCGCTATCCGACCATGCGCTTGCAGGAAGCGGAAGCTCGAACAGAACTTGAGTGACGACGTTCTTGCGGTCTCGCCTGATATAGAGCCGTCGCTTCTCTGACTCATCCGACACGGAGCAATATTCAGGCTCGCAACCACGATCCTTGAGGCCAAACTCTGGGCGCGCCACAACGGTGGTCACAAACTTCTTGACCGTCACTCCAAAACCATCAGCTGCCGCCTGGCTCGCGACTAGAAGCATCCCGGCAACCATAAGCGCGCGCATGTCTCCCCCATTTTTTAGGGGGAGTGTGGGGCCAATCGCCGATTTCGGGAAGAGGCATGCTGCCGGCAGTCGCGCTCATTCGAGTGCCGGATCGGCGAACAGTCCCTGGCAGCCAATCACAGCAGTAGCGCAGCCTGAGCCGGCTCCGCCCTAGGCTCCGGTGGGTCCTTCTTCTGGCCGCGCGAGACGATCTGCAGCGAACCATCCGGCAGCGGGCGTTGCAGCCCCTTCGCGATTTCCCAGGGCGACGACATCCAGAGTTCCAGATCGACCGGATTGGTCAGGATCACCGGCATCGCCTTGGGATGGATCGGCTCGACCTCGGCATTCGGCTCGGTCGTGAGGAAGGCGAAAACGTCGATCGTCTCCTCGCCGGTCTTCACCTTCCGGACGCTCGTCCATTGCGGCGCCCAGATGCCCGCGAAGAATCCGAGCGGGCGATCCTCGTCGAGCGCGAACCAGACATCGCCACCGGCCTCGCGATTGAACTCGCTGAAGGCCGTGAACGGCACCAGGCACCGGTTCTCGACACCCAGCCAACGCTTCCAATGCGCGCTCGAGGTGTTGCGGACGTTCGTCGTGCCGCTGTCGGGCTCCATGCGCAGGAGCTGATCGAAATCGACCTCTTTGCCCTTGGCGCGCAGCTTGTCGGCCCGCTTGGTCGCGGCATCGAGCTGCGCCTTCCGGGATGACGGCATCCCCCAGCGCACCATCGCCAATTCCGGCTGATCTGCCCCGGCGAGATTCCGGATGATCGGCGCGGCATAGTCGGGGAAAATCCCCGGCTGCGGCGGCAAATTGGTCACAGGGACATTGAAGGGCTTGGCGAAGAGCTGACGCATGGCGTCAATGCTGCGCGTGAAGCTATAGAGATTACACATAGGCGGATGCTAGTTCGGCCGCACTTTGCCGTCACCCCCTTCGCCCTCGTCGCTTTCCTCACCAAAGATATCGCGCGTCATCAGCCTGAAGTCCTCGTCGAGGAAGGCATCGACCTCGCTGGCCTTCTCAAGCTCGGCGGCCGGAATGATCTCACCCCCGAACTCGCCCTGAAATTGAAGCGCAAGGACAGGCGACATGAAGGCCACCCTGATGCCGCTCTCGCTGCGCAGTCCGTCATAGGATTTGAACGGTACGTCGTGGTCGGCGCACCATTCGGCGAACCGACTGTAGTGGATGCCGTGGCTACCAAGCATCGCGACTTCGACCTGATAGGGCCATTCACTCATCGCCACCTCCTACTCGTCGTCGTGTCTGTGTCGCCTTTTCTGCTGGTAGAAGTTCGTCCTTTCCGCCCTCGATCACCGTCAACCCGCCCACGAATGGCGGATAGTCCGGCGGCCCGGAGCGGCCGATATCCGGGCAATAGGCGCCGCACTTGCGACCGTATTTCTGAGGCTTCCGGATCGGATTGTTGGGCGCCCAATCGCAGGTACTGACGAACATATCCAGGAGCTCGCCGAGCGTGACGAGCCGTCCATATTTCGCTGCACATGCGGCCAGGCGCGCATTGGCAAAGCGCTCGCAATAGTCGCAGCGAAACCTGATCAGCACCCAGGGATAATGCATCAGGTCCGTCGACTTTGACGGCAGGAGTGGTCGCTTCTTCGGCATCGGACGATGACATTTGACTCGTACTCAAATGAGAACAGAAGTAGAACATATGTGACGCGTAGGGAGTCAAGCCGTGAACCGCGACACCTTCATCATTCAGGAATTCGTGACCCGCCGGAAACGGCTGGTGCCAGGCAACAAGATGCCGGCCAAGACGAAGCACCACGCCCTGCGTGATGCGGAGCGCCTGGCGGTCCGGGCGGAGGGCGTCGCGGTCATCCATGTCGTGGCGGATGACGAGACGAGCGAGGTGAGCTCGATCGAGGTTCTCGCCCGCCATGGCGCGATCCCCGAGGAATTCGAGGAAGGCATCAGGGCCGCGTGAGATGAGCCGACGCAAGGGCGAGATCACGCCCCGCATGATTGACCGCACCCATCCGCAGCAGGTCCAGATCTTCGTACCCGGAACGGGCCTCGGGCGCTCGCTAGACACCATGTTGGCATGGTGTCGCGAGCGCGACTGGCGGCGGCATCCGTTCTCCGCCGGAGGCCGGTCCTACGCCCGCTTCTGCTTCATTGATCCTGCTGACGCCGATGCCTTCTCCGCGAAATTCGGAGGCGAGCGCCTCCATGTGAAAACCCCTTGAAAGCAGTGGGCCGCGCGCTAGATTTTTTGCCGTCATCCACGGAAGGAGAGATCCGATGACCGCGGTTCCCGACCTCAAACCGGAAACGCCGACCGTCTGCATTTCCTGCCATGAAGAGTATCGATATGCGCTTCAGCGCATCGGTGAAATCGAGGATGCGAAGCCTGATACGAGGGAGGTTCTCGAACTCGACATGCTCAAGGCTGCCGTCGCCGCCTATGAGGCCCGGGAGGTCGAGCGCGCAGGATGACCGCGGACGACGCTCGCCAAGGGCTCCAGAATCACCTGGACGTTTTCCGCGCTGTCGAGCGCGTCGAGCAGTTGACGGGATGTCTTGAGGATACGCCCGAGGAGGCCGAGCTCGCCGGATTGGTTGCGGCGCTCGAGGACTGGCTCATCGCCAACCCCTACCGGAAATAGCAGCCCGGCTAGGCAATGAGGCGGCCACATTCCCCCGCCGCTTCCTCGAACGCCTCCCGCGCATCCCCGAGCTCGGCGATGCCATGCCGATTGTTTCGTCGCTGTCCTGGGGGTACTTTCGGCGGCATGACGGACTTCCCTGACATTCTCCGCTCGCCACTTTGCCAGACTGTCACGCGCGACGGCATCACTGTGCAGATTGAAATTTATCGTCTCGAGGACAGCGAGGGCTGGATCCTCGAGCTTATCGACGAGGACGGCGGATCGACAATCTGGGAAGAACCGTTTGACACCGACGCCGAGGCGTTGGCCGAGTTCAATGAAGCGCTCGAGGAAATGGGGCTCTCGAAGCTGATCGAGCCGGACGAGGGCGAACAATCTACTCTGCAGTGAGGGGCGCATCTCTGGTGCCGTGGCGCTGGGGCTGGAGCGCCGGATGCTGGCACTGCGCTCCCCTCGCTATGTATCGTCGTCGAGGCGATGGACCTGACCCTCGTCTTCTTCGTCCCGTAGCCCCTTGTACGAGGCGTGCCGCAGTTTCTGGTCTTTGGTCCAGCCGCGAAACGCGATCTCAACCAGCTCCGGTTTCACCCAGCGTGTCGTGGCGTGCTTGATCGGTAGTACGGGCTTGGCGATCGCGAGCGCATCGAGAGCCTTGCGAAGTTCCTTGGCCGATCGCTCGGTAAAGCCCGTGCCGACCCCGCCGACATAGGACAGCCGCTCACCCTTCCTGGCGGCAAGGAGCAGCCGCCCAATGCCGCCCAAGGCAACGCCAGACGGTTCGTAACCGATGATGGCGAAACCCTCCGACTGAACGCACCTGATCTTCAACCATTCACTGCCGCGCCCGGAGCGATAGGGCGCATCCCTGCGCTTCGCGATGATGCCCTCCAGACCCATCTCGCAGGCCAACGTCAGGAAGGCGTCGCCGACGGCGTCGACCTCCTCGCTGAACAGGATCGAGGTATGGGGCTTTATGACGCCAGCGAGGATCGTGCGTCGCTCCTCGCACGGTATCGGGCGTAGATCGTGACCGTTGAGATAGAGCAGGTCGAAAGCGTAGAGGAGCGCGCCGGCAGCAGATCGCTTGCCGCCCCGGCCACCGAGAGCTTGCTGCAAGGCGCCGAAGTCAGAAGCCCCGCGCTTATTGAGCACCACGGCTTCACCGTCCAGGAGGGCGCTGTCCACTCCGAGGTCGAGCGCATCTCCCGCGATCGTCGGAAAGCGGTTCGCCCAGTCATGACCGCCGCGGGTGAGGATTCGCACTGTGCGATTATCAATGTGGATGGCGAGACGGTAGCGAACCCGCAGTGCCCCCCTAGTTCCCCGGCGTGCCCATATTGTTCGGGGAACTCGCGCGCATATTATTGCGGGCTTGAGCGCGAGAAGTCCCAGCAGTTTCATCGAACTGTCTGACAGCTAACTCTGCCAGTGCGTCTGCATGGCCCGCCGACCACAATCCAGCAACGATGTATCCGAGACGCTCGCGTTCAGCTGAAGCACTTAGGGGATCAATAGATCCCCGTGCATCTATTTTGCGCCATGCGTCCTCAAACGCTGCGACAATTCCGGCAAGCTCCTCGGGCGTGGCGACAATCGATCGGAACGGCATCGCATCCTCCCCCGCGAACCGCACAGTTTAAAACTACTTCCACCAGTGCAAGTGCGAAATACCCAGCCGCCGCCCGATCCAGCCAAGCCGTTGTTATCATAGCACAAATGGGAGCGGGGGGAGGAAGAAGAGTGCCGCCGCAAAGGCCCCGCCGTATGGCTGCGGCGGGGCCCCAGGCGGTGCGGGCTATGGAGAGTGTTGGCCAGCACGCGCAGAGAACGCCGGCCCTGGGAGATTCGTTCCGGGATCTCCATTGAAATGGATGCGACGGCGTGGTCGTCTGGCGGCAAGCCTCAGGAGATAAGCCGTGTCTGCTTCCGCGCCTCGCTGCTTCCTACCTTTGGACATTCCCAGTGTCGTGGCAGACTACGCGGCGGCGGCTGCAAGCGCTTCCGATTCCAACGCGGCCGCTATTCCCTCATCAGATTGGCGTGTTCTGGCGCTTCCGACCTGGTCCAAAACTCAGGTCCTATCCACGCCAGCTCAGGCCTCACAGATATCGAAAAGATCTCGTCAAGGGGCCCCGCCGCAGGCAAATACAGCGGGGCCTTAGGCCGTGCGGCCTCCGAGAGTGGAATAGAAGCCAGCACGCCAACCAAACGAATAGTCCCGTAGTCTAGTTCCATGATTATCAGCCGGCCCTATTCCGGCTTGAGGTTCTCGGCACAGGTTTTTCCCGAGCGTTTGTCGGGAACGAGATCGTAAGCGACTTTCTGTCCGTCGCGCAGCTCTCTCAATCCCGCACGCTCCAAGGCGCTGATGTGAACAAACACATCGTGCCCGCCGTCGTCAGGTTGAATAAAACCAAATCCCTTGGTGGGATTGAACCACTTCACCGTTCCCGTCGCCATGGCCGTCCTCCGCAACTCTGAGCCCAAAAAAAGGGCCCGCGGCGTCCTCCCACAGCGGGCCAAAGTCTGGCTCATCAGTGACGGGCTGAACGCGGATAAGAACGGCGGGTTCCGCGCCATTGCAAAAAGGCCCGCCACCCCCTTGGATTGGCCAACCCTAGGGCGATGACGGACACGGCCGCGCCGGCCGGAACATTCGAAAACGCCTACGCGTTTTTGGGTCGCGATTGTCCGTGCCTCGAGCAACGGGAGCACCAATCATGAAACTCTCTCGCTGTTTCTCCGTGGGTTTCGCGTCCGCTCTTCAGGCCAGCATAGCATTCGCCGGTCCCTGCACCGGTGAAGTCGAAGCCCTCACGAAGACATTGGCCGCGACGGACGCGGGTTCTGGACCAACGTCGGGCGCTGCAGGCACAAGCGAGTCCGGCGCCGGGGCAACCCAACATCCGCCGGCGGAAATTATGAACCGCGAAGCTCAGGGCAAGGCGATCTCGCCTGAAGATGTCCGGCGCCAGACGCAAGGCCGATCGACCACCGCCGAGCAGGGAAAGGGATCGCGTCCGCCGGCCGTAACGAACAAGGCTGAAGCCTCTGCAGCGCTGGATCGGGCGAAGGGGCTCGATCGCGCTGGTCGGGAGACCGAATGCATGGAGGCCGTGCAACGGGCAAAGCGCCTCATCGGCTCCTAGCGTCAGATTCACTGTGGAGGGAGGGAGTCATGCCATTCGCAACGCTGAATGACCCCGTTGACCTCGCTCGGGGCGCGCGCGGCGCTGGATGCCGCCTGGAACGAAGTCAGATCGACCGTTCCCCATGGATATGAGGAGCGGGAGCACATCCGGCTCGCTTACATCGTGGCTGCGCTGGTCCATGTGGCCGAAGACGAAGACGACCTGGCGTGGCGGGCCAAAGAACGCTTCCGACAGACAACGAACGTGTGACCAACATCCGCAAAGTAAGTGGAACCACTCCGTGGAACTGACAATTTCGCGCCCTGGAGTTGTGCCACACGGGATGCGGTTACGTCGGTGCTTTCATGAAATCGATCCGTCTGGGGTTAACCCCTGGAGGTTCACCGTGCATAGGACAGTTCATGAGACCGCTCCTCGCGTCGTCTGGTCCCATCTCTTCGGTCGCGAGGTTCTTTCCGATTCCGGGGAGTGGCGGCACGAATGCGAGGTCGAGTATCTTCTCGCCCTCCCAAAGGCGGAACGAGCCCGAATCCTTGATGGCGTCCCCCACGCGATCGACCGCGAGAACCAAGGCATCAAGGCCGTTCGCGGTGAGGCAGCAGTCGCTGCGCTGAAGGTTCAGATCGAGCGGCTGCGGCTTAAAATGAAGGCTGAATGTGGGCCCCACCGCTCCAGGCGAGGCCCTCTCAGGCCGGTGAGAGCGCGGTAGGGGATCGCGACGCCACCACAGCTATTTCTCAGCGATTGAGCGCATCGCCCTACATCTCGGGCGTCACACGCCACGGAACCCCGCCGGCCAATGAGTTGGGGTCAGCGGGGCTCCCAAGGCTGTCACGGCGCCGGAAGGGGATCACGGCGTCGACACGCGCGATAGCCCATTAGCGATGCACTTGGTTCCGCAGGGACTTTCAACCTCCGGATTTTTGAGGCGCCTTGGCGTCTGGGGCGGCAATTTTCAGCGCGATTTCCTGAAAGCGTTGAACCGCCCTTCGCTTGAGATCGATCGTCGGGTCCTCTGACCAAAGCTCGGTGATAACGGCGGCGAGACGCTCGCGTTGCCCCGGTGCACTTAAGGGGTCGACCGATTGTGCGACCTCACCCCACGCTTCCTCGAACGCCGAAGCGATCCGGGCCAGTTCTTCAGGCGAGGCTACGATCGAACGAAATGGCATCGCTTACTCCTGTGCGATGCTCACAGTTTAAAACATTTAAAAAGAAGACAAGCGCGGAAAGGTACGCACCGAGCGGTCCAGTGCAACCGTGGTCATAATGCAACAAACGACATTCTGCCGCTCAAAGCCGAAGAAAGCCCCGCCGAATGACAGCAGCGGGGCCCCAGGCTGCGAGGGTTGCGGCCGTGGAGTGTCAATCGCTCCACGCCCTCGCGCCAGCAAAACGGATCGTGGCCACCGAGGGTTCCTAAGTACGAGAGAAAGAAACAAAAAAGGGCCCGCGGCGTCCTCACGCAGCGGGCCAAGTCCGGGGTTCATGGGTAGTGCCGGCTGAACGCGCATGGAAACGCAGGGTTCCGCCGAAAGGCAAAAAGGCCCGCCGAGCGGCGGGCCATTTTTCCTCCGGACGAAGGAACTGGCTGTGCGAGGCTGAGCGCGTCAGATCACTTCGCGAAGCGCCCTTCATACTTGAATTGCTGCGCGGCCTTCAGCTGCTCCTTGGTGGCGTTGATCCTGGCATTCCATTTCTTGTCCGTCGCGTTCCAGGTGACGGCAAGGGCGCTTGGGCTCACTGCAACATAATGGGTTCCCATGCCTAGAAAGCCCCCGACCGACAGAATGTAGGAAGCAAAGGAGTTTCCGGCGATGACGAAGTCCTCGATTTCGCCGACAGTCTCGTCAGCGGCGTTCTTGACGTTCAGCCCCTTGAGGCTGCTGACGAGCGCCGATGCTTCGTCGACGGAAACAAACACCTTTGGCTCCGCCGGTGCAGGGACGGGAGCCGTTTGGGCGAAGGCGGTGCCGGACAGCAGGGCGGCGGCGAGGGTAAGAGCGATGGCGCGCATGGTCGGAAGTCCTTCTCATTAGACCCGCAGGCAGGGCTTGCTGCGTCAGTTTGGAAAGGGAATTCCGAGCACCCCTTATCTGTTCCGTCAGCGGGCCAACCTCATTCTTGGCGCCACTTATCGGCGACTTCTCGCCTGGTTTTGGGATCCGGTTTATCGGCAGATCCCGATCCCGATTCTTCGGATTGATCGAGACTTTGTTCAAGAAATCTTTGTCCGGTGCACCCTGGATCGGCCTCACTTTGGTTGTTCTTGGGGGACATTCGTTTCATCCGCGCTCCTGAAGAGCTTCAACCAGCGCAAGCGTAATTCAAGGGCCGCCAGCCAGATTGATGTGGAACATTATACTATATCAAAGGTTTGATGCTCAAATTCGGAGCATCATAATGAATTATCGATCGACCGTTATGTGTGCCGCCATCGTGCTGCTTTCACCAGTCTTCGTTTTGGCCGACAGTCCGGTCACTCCGCACGGTCAAGTCGGCCCGATCGTACTGGGGGAGCGGCTGTCCACGGCACAGGGGTCCGCAATTGAGCAGGTTGTCGATGGGCAGCGAAGGTCGGCTATCCCCGCCGATGAGATCCATCCAAGCGTCCAAAGCACTCTTAAAGTCAGGGTCGTTTATCCATTGCCGGTCAATCCCTGAATTGGCCCCGCCGGCCTCGACGCGTCTCATCATGGATTGTTCAGAATGCGACTTCGATGAATGAGCCTGCCCACCTGAAGAAGGGCCGGCAGTTCTGCGCAACGCTCCCCTCGACGAAATCCCCTAATGTTTGCTCCCGCTCGGGAATCGGTGCTCCGGTGACCGGCCGATCTCATGACATCGTCCAAATCCGGGCCTAGCCGATCGGCCTGCTGACGGATCAGAGCGGCCGCTTCCCCAGAAGCGGCGGCAGCATCAAAAGAAGGCGGAGCTGGTCATTTCTACGGGTAACCCATACCCGCGGAACACTCGCGTATCTTTCGGGTTCAATCTACGCAAACTGGAGGATCAGTCATGGGCCGCGGCATACTTCTCTGGATGTTGGGAATTCCGCTGCCGATTATCATCCTGCTCGCTTTCTTCCGATAGCGTGTCTGCCAGAATTTAGGTGCGATTTGCCCTGGCTGGTGCGAACCAAATGGTTAGCGAAGGGTTTTCCAAGGTGATTGGAGTTTGGCCTCAAACGGAACGGACTGCCGCAATGACAGCACTCCACCGGACTCACCTGCCGCTCAATGCTGATGACGCCAACGCAGCCGAAGGGGATCAGAATCCCTTCAATGTTACCCCTCGCGATCGAGAGGGTTCATTCGCCTTTGTGTTGTTTGTGGTCATGTTCGCGTGGCTCATGCTCCTGGGCTCCGGAGTGTTATGGTTGCACGCGCAGATTAATCAGTAAGTCAGATTGGATGACGGCTTCGAAATCTAGCTCCGTCAATCTTTCCGGTTTCCCGGCACAATAGCCCCCAGCAGCGCTTTGGCCGTGCTCGCGATCACGCCGGCAGTTTCGGGGTCGCCCCGGGGCATCGGAATGGCCCTTCACGAGGACACACTGACCGACCATCGCTACGGTCGGTTCATAAACAGCAATCTCGGTGAACATCACGTCGCTTCGAACGCCGATATCGACGGCATCGAGGTGATCTTTGTTGAGGAGCATGACGATCAATTCAGCCCGATCGGGGTAAAGGTCTCGGTGAAGGGCATCGTTGGCACCGCGGCCGCCGTCGCCAACGCGATATTTCACGCGACAGGCAAACGCGTTCGCAGTCTGCCGATCACAATCGACAAGAGTGTTGAGGTCATCTCGGAGTGATCGGGCGCCGTCTCGGCTTCCTGTTGTGGCCCCGGTTGTAGGCCGCAGTTTCCCATGGGCACTACCCAAGATGATGCACTCCTCTCTCACGGTTCCGTCTTGCGAGGCACCATCTGCCGAAGTTGAGAGGGGGGAACTGGGGTTAGCCACTGGCTATTGAGCGTCAGCTTCGCTGCAAATATGGGGGTGCCATCGGCGTAGCGGATTCTCATATCCACTCTCAGATCGTCACTGGTCTGGATGTGCTCGGCGATGATGTCGCCCAGACTTGAAAGGGCCGAAAGACGCGCGGCGACGTGATCTTCAAGGTCGATTCCTTCGTCGTCTACGACCAGTTCCGTGTTGATCTCGATGTCGAAAAAATACTGGGCCATGCATTCTTATCCGTGGCGACGTAGCCAAGTTCCCGCTCCCCTCGGCGCGTTCAATTCATCGCATCGCGGCCGCCGCTGGGAAGTTGATCGATCGAGATAGCGGCGCAGGGTGGCAGGCTGTTGTGCAACCTCCTGGACAACCGGCCGGCGGCCCCGCCATTGCTGCCGGGGCCTGCTCGTCAGTTAAAGCGAGGGCCTCACGTATGGCGGGGCTTCCGGATCAAATTGGGTCCACCCTTCCCTCTCATACGCAGTGCGGCGGTCGACGGTGTTAATCGGCGTGGCGCCGTCCATTATTGCGACGACTGCCGGGGCCTGTTCATCGGTTGTTCGAACAGCCACGACGCTGCCGCCACGCCTCACAGCCTCCGCATAGTAGTGGGCGTCCTTTTCATCGACGCCCGAACTCGTCAGGGCGCCCACAAGCCCCCCCGCGACGGCGCCGGTCGCAGCTCCCGCCGCGGTTGCGGCAAGCCATCCAGCGGCCACCACAGGGCCGATGCCGGGGATGGCAATCAGACCGAGGCCCGCCAGCAGCCCTGCTGCACCGCCGATCAAGCCCCCGACTCCCGCCCCCTCGCCCGCGTGGCTTTCATCGACATCGGCGTGGCGGCCGACAAGGCTGATATCGGAATCGGTGACGCCGGCGTCCTTCAGCTTTCGAACCACGGATTCAGCCTGCTCGTAGGTATCGTACGAACGCGTGATTGTCTGGGTCATCTGGGAGATCCTCAGTTGCGCGTGATGTTGCCGCGATAATCGACGCTCACATTGACCGGCTGGCCGTCGTGCGTCGCCCTGCCCTTCCACACGCCGTTGTCGTCCTTCTTGAGTTCGGAGACTGCGGTGTAGCCGTTAGCTTCGAGGCGGCTCTTCGCTTGGCCTTCCGTGAAGCTATTGGCGCCGGGCAGCGGCGCATTCGCGTCGGCAGGAGCATTTGGTGAAGGAGTTGGCGCGGTCGTCGATGTCTGAGCCTGAGCACCCAGGATTGCCGCAACCCCGACAACCGCCGCGATCATGGTCCTTTTCATCGGTATCTCCCTGAAACGGTTAGCATATGTGCCAACACAAACCGCAACGTGGCGCGGTTGTTCCACGGAACTTTTGCTCTTTCCGTTCGGCCGCGACCGCGCTCCCCAGACGCCGCAGCAGGGCTTGTCAGGGTGTTCTTCTCGCGCTGCTCGGCAACAACATTCGCTGAAGAGAAATCCGAGGAATGAACTCACGTCGGACCGACCTAGTTGTGTTGGAACTAAGGCAAGCGGAATGCGTTGTAACTCGAACTCAGATGGGGAGGCGGGGATGGGCATCCTAAAAACCAGCACGACGCTGGCGTGTGCATCCGCCGTTGGATTCTGCATGGGCGAGCATCTTTGAGCGATTGCCCCGACCACTTCCCGAGCCGCCGCGCTAGGGGCACGCTCAGCCTCCCTCAACCATTCTCTTCAAAGATGTTTGATCTGGTATCGTGGCCGAGGACAGGCTTCGCGCGCCGCGGAAACGGGGGCGAAGGACAATGAGGCAGCGCGTTCTCCGGTCGGACCTTCTCACAAAGAACTTCCGGCGCGATGGACATCAAAACCTCCCGTCCCGCACTCGCGATTCGACTGGGCGCATAGTTAAGGTTCACCGAGAGTGCCCCGGTCGAATTTGCGTTCAGGTGGGCGAGCTGGATTAGCGGCACGCCACGGATATGCCTTGGGGTCGATACCGAACGGAGCCAGTATCCATGGACCACTCAAGTGGTGACAAAGACCAATCGCTGGCCAAACACAAACCGCGTGCCTTACGGAATGTTGGACACGCTGATTTGGGCGCTACATCGGCCGCAGACAGCTCTTCGGTTGATCTGCATGAACTTCTGGACGCTTTCCAGGCGATGCGCCGAGGGGAGTTTTCCGTCAGGCTTCGTGGGAACCAAACCGGCCTTGCAGGCAAAATCGCAGACGCCTTCAACGACATCGTCGCTGCGAATGGGCGCATGGCCGAGCAATTGGAGCATGTCGGTCAGGTTGTCGGTCGGGACGGAAAAACGCGCACCCGGGTACGGTTCGGCCTGTCCGTTGGCGCGTGGGCCGATATGGAGAACTCGGTCAACACGCTGATCGATGATTTGCTGTGGCCGACCGCCGCAGTCAATCGCACGATTTCAGCAGTGGCGAAGGGCGATCTCCTCCAAACGATGCCACTCGATGTGGACGGGCGCCCGCTCAAGGGCGAGTTCCTGCGCTCGGCAACCATCGTGAACACGATGATCAAGCAACTCAGCGTCTTCACCTCGGAAGTGACGCGCGTGGCGCGCGAGGTCGGGACGGACGGCAAGCTGGGCGGTCAGGCGCAAGTCCGTGAGGTGACCGGGGTCTGGAAGGATTTGACCGAGAGCGTCAATTCTATGGCCTCGAATCTGACGGCCCAGGTCCGCAATCTGGCAGAGGTAACCATCGCGGTTGCAAACGGCGACCTGTCTAAGAAAATCACCGTCGACGTGCGCGGTGAAATCCTGCAACTCAAAGAAGCCATCAATACGATGGTCGACCAGTTGCGCTCTTTCGCGTCCGAGGTCACCCGCGTCGCACGTGAAGTTGGCACCGAAGGCAAGCTTGGCGGACAGGCGCTCGTCCCCGGGGTAGCAGGGACCTGGAAGGACCTGACCGATTCCGTGAACGCAATGTGCGGCAACCTGACTGCTCAGGTTCGAAATATTGCGCAGGTTACAACAGCGGTGGCGCGCGGCGACCTTTCTCGCAAGATCACCGTGAATGTTTCGGGTGAAATCCTGGAACTAAAGGAAACCATCAACACGATGGTCGACCAGCTCAACGGCTTTGCGGGCGAGGTCACGCGGGTCGCGCGCGAGGTCGGTACCGAGGGGCGGCTTGGCGGACAGGCGCAGGTGCCCGGCGTCGCAGGAACCTGGAAGGACCTGACCGACAACGTCAATTCAATGGCGTCGAATTTGACGGCCCAAGTTCGCAATATCGCAGAGGTTTCGACGGCGATTGCCAGCGGCGACCTGTCAAAGAAAATCACCGTAACCGTGTCGGGCGAGATCCTGGAACTCAAGGAAACCATCAACACGATGGTTGACCAGTTGAACGCCTTTGCCTCGGAAGTAACGCGCGTTGCGCGTGAAGTCGGCACGGAGGGGCGCCTTGGTGGCCAGGCCAACGTACGCGGCGTCGCCGGAACCTGGAAAGATCTGACCGAGAACGTCAATTCCATGGCCGGCAACCTGACGGCTCAGGTTCGCAATATCGCAGAGGTTTCAACTGCGATCGCCAATGGTGACCTGTCGAAGAAGATCACCGTCGACGTGAAGGGTGAGATCCTCCAGCTCAAGGAGACCATCAACACCACCGTGGACCAGCTCAACGCCTTCGCATCCGAGGTCACGCGCGTAGCGCGGGAGGTCGGTACCGAAGGCAAGCTTGGGGGGCAAGCCCAGCTCAAAGGCGTCGCAGGGACCTGGAAGGATCTCACCGATTCCGTGAATTCGATGGCTTCGAACCTGACCGGTCAGGTCCGCAATATCGCTGAAGTTGCGACCGCTGTGGCGCAGGGCGACCTCTCAAAGAAAATCACCGTCACGGTGTCCGGAGAAATTCTGGAGCTGAAGGAGACGATCAACACGATGGTCGACCAGCTCAACGGTTTCGCCGGCGAGGTGACGCGCGTCGCCCGCGAGGTCGGTACGGAGGGCCGGCTCGGAGGTCAGGCCAATGTTCTCGGTGTCGCCGGCACCTGGAAGGACCTGACGGACAGCGTGAACTCAATGGCCGGGAATCTGACAGCCCAGGTTCGCAACATTGCCGAGGTCTCGACTGCAATCGCGAATGGCGACCTTTCGCGCAAGATTACCGTCGACGTGAAAGGCGAGATTCTTCAGCTGAAGGAAACCCTGAACACGATGGTGGACCAACTCAATCGCTTCGCGTCGGAAGTGACGCGCGTGGCGCGCGAGGTGGGCACTGAAGGCAAGCTCGGCGGCCAGGCCCAGGTGCCGGGCGTCGCCGGAACCTGGAAGGACCTGACCGAGAACGTCAACTCGATGGCCTCCAACCTGACGGGCCAAGTCCGCAATATCGCAGAAGTCACGACAGCCGTGGCGCGCGGCGATCTCTCCCGCAAGATCACCGTCGACGTGAAAGGCGAGATCCTCGAGCTGAAGAACACCATCAATACCATGGTGGATCAGCTCAATGCATTCGCGGGGGAAGTCACGCGTGTC
The DNA here is from genome assembly GCF_001748145.1 of Bosea sp. BIWAKO-01. NCBI lineage: Bacteria > Pseudomonadati > Pseudomonadota > Alphaproteobacteria > Hyphomicrobiales > Alloboseaceae > Allobosea > Allobosea sp. BIWAKO-01. The sequence continues at coordinate 53,263 of NZ_BCQA01000002.1, read as the reverse complement.
GCGCGCGAAGTCGGCACGGAAGGAAAACTCGGTGGCCAGGCCCAGGTGCCCGGCGTCGCCGGAACCTGGAAGGACTTGACCGACAGCGTGAATTCGATGGCTGGCAACTTGACCGCCCAGGTTCGAAATATTGCGGAGGTCGCAACCGCGATCGCCAATGGCGACCTTTCCAGAAAGATCACAGTCGACGTGCGCGGCGAAATCCTGCTGCTCAAGGACACTCTCAATACGATGGTCGACCAACTTCGGTCCTTTGCGGGAGAGGTCACTCGCGTCGCGCGCGAAGTCGGCACAGATGGCCGGTTGGGTGGTCAGGCGGTGGTTCCAGGCGTGGCGGGCACCTGGAAGGATCTCACTGACAACGTGAACCTCTTGGCAGCGAATCTGACCACGCAGGTTCGCAACATCGCCGAGGTCACGACCGCCGTGGCGCGCGGCGATCTCTCCCGCAAGATCACCGTCGACGTGAAGGGCGAGATTCTCGAACTGAAAAACACCATCAACACGATGGTCGACCAGCTGAATGCATTTGCTGGCGAAGTCACACGCGTTGCGCGCGAAGTGGGAACGGAAGGCAAGCTTGGCGGACAGGCTCAGGTGCCGGGTGTTGCGGGTACCTGGAAGGACCTGACTGATACGGTCAACGTCATGGCCGCCAACCTCACCGAACAGGTTCGCGGCATCGTCAAAGTGGTTACGGCCGTCGCCAATGGTGACCTCGAGCAGAACCTGACGGTCGCCTCCAAAGGCGAGGTCGCTGCCCTAGCGGAGACCATCAATAACATGACGAACACGCTCGCGACGTTCGCGGACCAGGTGACGACGGTCGCGCGAGAAGTGGGTGTCGAAGGGCGCCTCGGCGGTCAGGCGAATGTTCCGGGCACGGCAGGCACTTGGAAGGATCTGACGGGCAACGTGAACCTGCTGGCTGCCAATCTGACCACCCAGGTTCGCGCCATCGCCGAGGTCGCGACCGCGGTGACCAAGGGAGATCTGACGCGCTCGATCCAGGTCGAGGCGCGAGGAGAGGTCGCCGAGCTCAAGGACAACATCAACACGATGATCGGCAATCTGCGCCTGACGACCGAGCGCAACACCGAACAGGACTGGCTGAAAACCAACCTCGCGCGTTTCACCAGTATGCTCCAGGGGCAGCGGGACCTTTCAACGGTAGGTCGCATGCTGCTTTCGGAACTGGCACCGCTGGTGGGCGCTCAGCACGGCGTTATCTACCAGGTTGAGGCCGACGCCGATCTGACAAGCCTGCGGCTCCTCTCTACCTATGCTGACGACGCCGTCCACGGCCATCCGGTGCGGCTGCAGATGGGTGATGGCCTGATTGGTCAATGCGCAAAGGATGCGCGTCGGATCCTCGTCACCGACCTCCCAAAGAATATCACACCGATCGGCTCAGGTGTCTTCAAGGCTCGGCCGCGAAACGCAATCGTTCTGCCGGTGCTTTCTGAGGGGCAGGTGAAAGCGGTCATCGAGCTTGCCTCGATCGGAAGCTTCACGGAGCTCCAGCTCTCCTTCCTGGACCAGCTCACCACGTCAATCGGCATCGTTCTGAACTCGATCGAGGCCACGATGCAGACCGAGGGTCTTCTGAAGCAATCGCAGCAGCTCGCAACGGAACTCCAGACACAACAAAGAGAGCTGCAGCAGACGAACGAACAGCTCGAACAAAAGGCCCAGCAGCTCGCCGAAAGAAACGTTGAAGTCGAAGCCAAAAACCAGGAGATCGAACAGGCAAGACGCGCCCTTGAGGAAAAGGCGACTGAGCTTGCTCTCACCTCAAAATACAAATCCGAATTTCTGGCGAACATGTCGCACGAACTGCGCACACCGCTTAACTCTATCCTTATTCTGGGACAGCAGTTGGGAGAGAATCCCGACCGCAACCTATCTGACAAGCAGGTCGAGTTTGCGAGGACGATTCACGGCGCCGGCACAGATCTGTTGAATCTGATCAGCGACATTCTCGATCTGTCCAAGATCGAATCCGGGACCGTCTCTGTCGACGCCGAAGAGATTTTCTTCAATAGCCTGCTCGATGTCCTCACACGGCCGTTCCGGCACGAAGCGGAAGCCCGCAATCTCTCATTCGATGTGGAACTCGCTCCGGACCTCGCTCGCAGCATCGTCACGGACTCCAAACGCCTGCAACAGGTCCTCAAGAACCTGCTGTCGAACGCTTTCAAATTCACCGCCCACGGCGGGATCCGGTTGCGAGTATCCCCGGTGCTGAGTGGCTGGAGCCCCGATCATCCGTCACTTAGGCATGCTCCATCCGTGGTCGCCTTTGAAGTATCGGATACGGGCATCGGTATCCCACCCGAGAAGCAAAGGATCATCTTCGAGGCCTTCCAGCAGGCAGACGCCTCAACAAGCCGCAAATACGGAGGGACCGGCCTCGGACTCGCCATCAGCCGTGAATTGGCAAATCTACTCGGCGGCGAGATTCAGTTGCAGAGCGCTCCGGGCGCGGGCAGCACTTTCACCCTCTATCTGCCCCTGAACTTTGTCGGCGCCGCCCCGATCGCGATGAGGCCTACAGCGACAGATGCCGCAGCGGTTTCGATCGCGGCACTCACAACCGGACGGCTGGGGGACAAGGCGGCCGAACAGATCCTCGATGATCGCGACAGGATCCTGGACGGAGACGCGACCCTGCTTGTGGTCGAGGACGATCCACACTTTGCCAGCGTTCTGGTCGACCTGGCCCACGCGAACGGGTTCAAGGTGCTCATCGCGATGCGGGGCGCGGACGCGCTCTCGCTCGCGCGGGAATTTCATCCCACTGCGATCACTCTCGACGTCTTCTTGCCGGATATGTTGGGTTGGACGGTGCTCAGCCAATTGAAGCAGGATTCGACGACCCGCCATATTCCCGTGCAGATCGTGACCCTGGACGAAGACCGTCAGCACGGGTTAGCGCGCGGGGCCTTCGCATTCATGCACAAGCCAGCGACGAGCGAGGGTCTCGATCGCGCGCTTTCGAGATTGAAGTCGTACGCCGAGCCTCACCGGAAGCACCTGCTGCTCGTCGAAGATAATGAAGGAGAACGCCTTGGCGTGACAGAACTTCTGGGCCACGCCGATATCGACATCACCAGCGTAGACACGGGCGCTAGAGCGCTTGAGATCCTGAGCGAAGGTTCGACCGATTGCGTGGTCTTGGATCTCAAATTGCCTGATATGTCCGGATTCGAAGTGCTGGAGCGAATTCGCGACGATGCAGCGATTGCTGACGTGCCAGTGGTTGTCTTCACCGGCCGCGAACTCTCCCCCGAGGAAGATGCGCAGCTTCATACGATTGCGCGTAGCGTCGTGGTGAAGGGGGTCGAGTCACCTGAACGGCTGCTCGACGAGACTGCACTCTTCCTCCATCGAGTCGTCTCCGATCTTCCTCCTTCGAAACAAGCCATGCTGGAGCGACTGCATAGCTCCGACGAAGACCTCGAGGGGGAAACGATTTTGCTGGTGGATGATGATGCGCGAAACATTTTCGCGCTCAGCAGCGTTCTAGAGCGTCGCGGGATGAAGGTCCTTACGGCGACGACCGGGAGCGAAGCCATTTCAATAATCAATGCTCAGCCGGAGATTGCGCTCGTTCTGATGGACATCATGATGCCCGGCATGGACGGATATGAAACAATCCAGGTCATTCGCTCCAATCCATCGCTGCGGCGGCTGCCGATCGTGGCGCTCACCGCCAAGGCAATGAAAGGGGATCGGGAGAAATGCTTGGAGGCTGGAGCTTCGGACTATCTCGCTAAACCGGTGAACACAGAGCAACTGCTTTCAGCTCTGCGGATGTGGCTCCATCGCTGATGGGAATCCAAACTATGGATCCGGTCAATATCCTGCTCGTTGATGACCAGCCGGCGAAGCTGCTGAGCTACGAAGTCATTCTTGGGAAATTGGGTGAAAATCTCATAAAGGCAAAGTCCGGCCGGGAAGCTCTGGAGCATCTTCTAAAAACGGACGTGGCCGTCATACTGGTTGACGTCTGTATGCCGGATCAGGACGGTTTCGAGCTCGTCGCGATGATCCGCGAACACCCTCGCTACCAAAAGACGGCAATCATTTTTGTCTCTGCCGTCATGATGGCCGAGCCCGATCGCTTGCGCGGTTACGAGGTCGGTGCAGTTGATTACGTTGCGGTTCCGGTGGTTCCCGAGGTCCTTCGAGCAAAGGTCAAGGTCTTCTGTGAGCTCTACCGCAAGAACCGGGAGCTTGAACGTCTCAATTCTGAACTCGAACGCCGCGTCGCTGAGCGGACGGCCGAACTTGAGGCATCATCTGCCGAGCTTCGTCTGCTCAATGAACACCTTGAGCACCGCATCGAAGAGCGCACACGCGAACGCGAAGAAGCGCTAGCGCAGCTATTCGAGGCCCAGAAGCTCGATACGATCGGGCAGCTCACGGGCGGTGTCGCCCATGATTTCAACAACCTCCTGATGGCTGCTCTTGGAAGTTTGAATCTGCTCAGGAAGCATCTGCCGAGAGAGGAGCGAACCGACAGGTTGCTTGATAATGCGATACAGGCTTCCGAACGCGGCGCGGCACTAACCCAGCGACTTCTCGCGTTTGCGCGCAGGCAAGAACTGAAACCCCAAACCGTTGATATTATTCATCTCGTCAACGAAATGGAGAATCTTCTCCAGCGCGCGGTCGGCCCGGGCATCAAGTTATCCAGTAGCCTTCCGGAAAACCTCACAAAAGTACTGGCTGATTCAAATCAACTTGAGCTTGCGTTGTTGAACTTGGTTGTAAATGCACGCGACGCCATGCCATCGGGCGGCGCAATCACGATTCATGCCGAGGATAAGATTATTTCTTCGGACCATCAGTATCAAAACCTAAAGCCCGGCGCGTATGTGTGTATCAGCGTTTCCGATACCGGGCTCGGTATGGACTCGGCTACGCTAGCTAAGGCCGCGGAACCGTTCTTCACGACCAAAGGTCCGGGCAAAGGGACAGGCCTGGGGTTATCAATGGTGCACGGCCTTGCAGCACAGTCGGGTGGTACGCTGGCGCTTTCGAGCGAGGTCAACCGAGGCACGCGCGTCGACCTCTGGCTTCCAGTTTCGTCGGAGGAGCCAGAGGTGGAGACCTTATTCGAGGAGGCGGCAGATCCCGAGCGCCAGTCAGAGTTTGTTTCCCGGACAATTCTCGTCGTGGACGACGATGCGCTCGTTTCGATGGGTACGGCAGCCATGCTGGAGGATCTCGGGCACACGGCAATCGAGGTTATGTCCGGAGCGAAGGCGTTGGAAGTCCTGGCTTCAAATCCACAGATTGAATTGATTATTACCGATCATGCGATGCCTGGCATGACCGGCGCCGAACTAGCGCGCCGGGTCAGGTCGTCCCAGCCCACCTTTCCGATAATCCTAGCATCCGGATATGCCGAATTACCCGATGATGAAGGCCTGGCCAACCTGCATCGGCTGGGGAAACCTTTCGCACAGGCCCAGCTTGCTGCTGCAATCGAGCATGCAATGTTGCCCCCTTGCTGACGCGATAGCATTCGCCGCTGTAGCGATATGATGCACTGGTGTTGCTGATTTTCGTGGCGCAACGACCGGGCAACGAGTTCGGGCTAGAAGAACTCCTCAAGAGAAAAACGCCCCCCGAGGGCGATGTTCAAGCTCTTGACGAGATCAGGGTATTGAAATGGCTTATTGAGCACCATTTGCCCCCGGTGATGCTCCGGAAGGGAATCGCGCCCAAACCCCGACGCGAAGATGAAGGGGATTCCGCGGCTCGCTAGTACATCAGCAATGGCGAAAGACGAATTCGCGCCGAGGCTCATGTCCAGAATGGCAAAGTCCAATTCGGTTGCACTGGCGAGAGCAAGCCCGGCCGCGAGAGTCTGAGCTGTCGCCGCGACTTCACAACCTGCATCAAGAAGGAACTCCTCGAGCATCATCGAAATGATCGGCTCATCCTCAGCGATGAGCACCCTAGGTTTCACACCTGACACGGATTCCCCCGTACTCCGGCTTTCACCGACAGACCAAAACGCGGTTGCGGCAGTTTGGTTCCCTCTGAAGCGTCGATTATGCTCGCTTACGGTCGACTCGCGTGGCGTCAGGGCTTCGGCAGACGATCAGGCGAGACTGCAGTGCGGACGTTAGCAGGATTGCGCGGCAACACTGCACCCGCTTCCGAAAATTACCTATCGCAGCCCGTGCGTGCAGATCAGCAGAATAATAACTCGAAAATCAAACCGAAGCACGATCGTCGTGGCAAAGAGTATTGCAACCGCCCTTCTTGTCAGAATAACTGATGCGCGGGGGGCACGTTATAAATAGGAAGCGCTATGGGAAAAGAAGAAGAAGGTTTACTCGAGCTCACCACGATTGTTATTTCGGCCTATGTCGCGCACAACGATGTGCCGCGCAGCGATCTCGCGGGCTTGATTGCGAGCACATATTCCGCGCTCGCAAAGCTCGGCACCAAACCCGCACTAATGCCAGCACCAGAGCCGTTAGTCCCGGCTGTTCCGATCAAGAAGTCCGTAACGCCGGACGCGATCATCTGCCTGGAAGACGGGAAAGCGTTCAAATCCCTCAGGCGTCATCTGGGCACAGCCTATAACCTGACGCCGGAGCAATATCGCGCCAAATGGGGCCTGCCGTCGGATTATCCGATGGTTGCACCAACGTATTCCGAGGCTCGGGCCGCTCTTGCAAAGGCATCAGGCCTGGGGCGCAAGACCAAGGCGGCACCACCTCCACCCGTTGCCGTGAAGCGCACCCGGGCAAAGCCCGGCGGTCCTCGCAAGCAACCCAACACCTAGTGGGCCCCGCCCGGTAAACTTCGCTTGCATCCGGCGCCCATCGGTGTCGGATGGAACCCTACCCTAGCGCTGTTTCGGCTTCCGCTTACCCTGGACCGGCCGCCGCTCATTCGCCAGCCGAGGCGTACTCGACTTCGTAGCGCGGATGGTGACGGGCGCCAGACTGGGCGAAGCTACCGCCGCCACAAGGCCGAAAGGATCGAGATAGGCAGCGATCTGCCGGGAACCGACCTGGGCCTGCGCTTCCGCGTATTCCGTGGCTTGTTCGCGGACTTTTTCAGTGATGAATTTGAAGATATCGAACATCCTCTTGACTCCGGTGCCGCGAAAATGCGGCTTCGTACCTCCAACTCTCGGAAACGAGATTTGTGCCGCAGCGCGGGCTATCGCTCGGCCGTGCAGTACGTTTGCCGAGAAGCGGGTGCCCAGACGAACCCGCTGATGGCCCGCTTAGCGCGATCGAAGAATTCGCCTACTCCATACACGGTCTGATTGGTTGCATTCACTCCGCTCCGGGGCTTAATTCTGTGATACTGCATCCATTCCGTTGCGGATTTGGCGGCAAGCAGGTGCGCGATGTTTACCGGCAAAGGTGTTTTGGTTGCCAAAGGTGCGATAAGTGTGCCCGTAACTTACAGATACATCGAAACGGCGCAGGCCGGTCGAGCGGGTCACTTGTTTTGTGAACCGGGCCCAACGGACCCCGGCATCTTCGCGGAAAGCATGCGCCTGTCCTGCGATGATGGCATTGAAATGCTCATAGTGGTCACCTCGGTGTCGGACCACAGGCTTGTCTTCATAGGACGGGAAACAAAGACCTCGACGACCTAACGGAAAGGCGCCGCTCGTTTAATATCCCTCGGCGCCGCAATCTGGCACCTGAAGCAAGATCTCTAAATCAGTGCTTCGTCGGACTTCAAAGGCGCTCGCACTTGGGTCCGCTCCATGCCGGCTTCAGCCATCGTGGCATAAGATTCCTGCCCCCAACGGCGACTTTGGGGACACAGCCCTGATTAGCCGCCGAGGGCTCCCCGTTCATCAAGCCCTGTCGATGGAATGGTTCGCACGGAACAATGCGCAGATGCCCCTGTTCATCGAGAGCACGGGCTCGTGCCGCAAACCGCAATCCAAAGCATCATAGGTGGCAAATGAAAGACGGACACGGACATCCTCTTTCCCCGGCGCAAGAAGCCGCCATAAGAAGCGGAATTCGCCCCGCTCCAGCCGTGTCGGCAAATGGCCTTGGTCAGGATTTGATTGCGAGGACGGCGCAGAAGCATGGGGTGGGTCTAGACGCGGTAGAGGTTGCCTTGGCCGCGCTTCGACGCGGTCACGGCTCAATGGCCCAATTCTCTCACCCCGAGTTCGGCGGCATGGCCCAATGGTCCGTTGGGGGGATGAGTATGGTCGGCGACATGTTCAATGCTGCCACAAAGGCAAAGCTTGATGGCGTTCTCAATGATCTAGCTGATGCGCTTCGGAGCGGGGAAGTCGAGATGGGCGGAGCCAAGTCCTCCGGCGCAAACAATCCAACGCGCGGAAGCGAATCAGGCTGGCCTCACGAGTTTGGCCTTCCAGCGACCGCGGGAAGCCAAAACGACATGCGGTACGCGTTCTTTCCTGCAGCTCGTCGGCTGGTCATCGACGAAGGAACCAAACGGACCGTCTATGACACGGGCGAGCACATAATCTCCGGAGTTTCACAACAGCAGAGTCTCGACCGTTCACTGACGTTCCAAAGTCAACTCGGTACAGTAAAAATCGCGGAACTCGCAATTCTCGTATAGACATGATGAGACGCCGAATTTGGGTTTTCAACGTCCAATAGAGATACTTACCGCGGTAGTACGTGCTCGCTGCCCCACGCCAGCTCCCTCGCCCGTGCGGTCACACTTCCGGGACTACGAGATTCGTTCCGGAGCCAAGGAACACGGACAAGGGGATTGAGTTGAAGTCTTGCAGCAGCGGAGAGGTGACCCAATGGGCTCTTTGCCGAGACTACATCATTCGAGTTCGAGGCCTAGCCGTTCATCAAACCGCAGGTTGCCGCCCGCTCGTGGTAGTTCGATCGCGAGCTTGCCAAATGAAGTGTCGCGAGTTCGATGCGCGGACGATGAGGGTTACCTTCACACGGTCATTGTCTGGCGCCTCTATCCCGGAATCCGCGGGACATCATACACGCTCGATACCGGCGCCCTGGTGAACTATGTCGATGAGCAAACCTTCGAGATCGATCACACCGCGGTACTGATCACAAAACTGTCCTAAATGGTGGGAGACGCGCTGGGGCCGCCTGCCCACGCATGCCAGTCGGAACGCTTCCTCAACTGTCGTCCGGCGATGTGAACCGCCTCCAGGCGAACAGTTTGAGGGATCGGAGTGGACTCTTCAAAACTTGTTATCCGCCGCGTCGGCGCCCCGAAAGCCAATAGGTTCCGGAGGCCCCTGCGTTGTGTCTCGAAAGGTCTGGCGCTCAGCTTCCGAATTCAGTTCAGCTCCGATCAGAACGATCGTCGCGGACAGCCACATCCACATCAACAGAGCAATGACCGCGCCAAGCGTGCCGTAGGTCTTATTGTAATCCTCGAACGTCGCGACGTACCAGGAGAACGCGAGAGAACCGATGAGCCAAGTCACGCTCGCCAGGATGGCGCCGGGACTGACCCATTTCCACTGTGCGTTGTCGCGGCTGGGCCCAAACCGATAGAGCGCGGAAAGCCCGAGCATCAGGACCAGGATCAGCACTGGCCAGCGCCCGAGCCAGAGAAGCCATTCCGCTGCCGCGCCCAGGTACAGGAAATCAAGCAGCATCGGGACGGCTGCGATAGCGCCAAGCGCCAACAAGGCGAAGAGGAGGATCGCAAGAGTGAAGCCGAGCGTGGTCAGGTTCAGCCGGAGGAAGCCGCGCTTCTCCTCCTCACCATAGGCGACGTTCAACGCATCAAAGAGCGCCTTTACACCAGCATTGGCGCTCCATGCCGACAGTCCGAGGCTGATCAGAAATGCTATTCCCAGCTTCGTTTCATCGCCTGTGGCGATCCGGGTAATCTGATCGCGCACAACCTCGAGGGCGCCGGTTGGCAACAAGCCTTCCGCCATTGCCAGTTGATCCGCCACGGTGGCGGGATCAGCAATGATCCCATACAGCGAAACGAATGCTGTCACGGCTGGAAACAGCGCGAGCAGTCCATAGAATGTTACGCCCGCGGCGACGGCGAGCACCCGGTCCTTTCCGACCTCCTCATAGGTCCGCCGGACGATCGCGAACCAGCCCCCGGCAGGTATCTCTACGGGCGTCGCGGCATCAGCGCCTTCGCGCACTAACGTGCGCCTGCCCTTCCTCGTGTGCCAACGCTCAAACTGAGAGATGGCAATTGATCCACCAAACCCGACAAGAGCCGCCAATGACAACTGGGTTAGCAAACGTTGAGCTCGCAAATCGATCACTCCCAAACCGAGAGAACTTCGGGCAATCAAAAATGTTGCGGAATCTAGCGGCCTCCAGTGCGGATCATTTCAATCGATGGAAGGTTAGGTTGTGATGCGCAGATGAAAGCGCCCGGCAGGGGATCTGCGCATGAGAAATCCCTTTCGAACGCTTTTGAGCGCAACACGCGCCGCAAACCGGAGCGCGGCAAGATCAGCGTCTCTCATCCGAAAGCTGACAAAGGCGCCAAGGCCGGCTCGTGCCAAGAAAACCGCCAAAATGGCCAAACGGAGCATCACCGCGAAAGCGGTGCCGCCGATTAGACCCGCATCGGGTACTTTCATCAGCGATCGTTTCAGGGGCTCCGGTGGCGCGTTGAGCTACAGGCTTTACACGCCCATTGGCTCACCCCGCAGGCGCCTGCCCTTGCTTGTTATGCTGCATGGCTGCACTCAATCCGCTTCTGACTTCGCGTCTGGAACAGGCATGAACGAAGTTGCGGACGAACTCGGATTTCTCGTGCTGTATCCCGAGCAATCCGCCTCGGCCAACATGGCACGGTGCTGGAACTGGCATCGGCCCGCCAACCAAAGGCGCGGCTCCGGCGAACCCGCCACCATTGCAGCGCTGACACGACACGTGCTCAGGTTCTGCAAGGGCAATCCTGCGCGCGTTTACATCGCGGGAATTTCTGCGGGGGGCGCGGCGGCTGCCATCATTGCTGCGGCCTATCCTGAACTCTATGTCGCAGTAGGAGTTCATTCGGGTCTCTCGGGCGGAACGATCAGCAGTCTCACAGAAGCCCGTCTGGCAATGCGGCGGGGCCCCGGGCCAAATCCTGCGGGAGCCTTAGGGAAATTTGCCCAACCGCTTCCGACGATCGTTTTCCATGGCGATCGCGACAGCACGGTGCACCCATCGAATGCCAACGGCTTTGTCGATCGACTGCGACAGTCCAACCGAGGTGCGCTCGCGGTCCAGACCTTTATCGGGCGATCTCCCCGTGGGCGTGATTTTACCCGAACAACCTACCGTCAACGTGCCGGCAATGTGCTGCTGGAGACATGGGTGGTACACGGCTCCGGGCACGCGTGGGCCGGTGGCAAAGCCTTCGGGTCGTACACTGACGCTACCGGACCAGACGCATCTCGGGAGATGGCGCGATTTTTCCTGGCGCGGAAGCGAACGATCTAATTGCGTTACGCGCCCGCCAGACGAGCAGTCGCCTCCTGACGAAACCTTCGAGATAGCCGCTTGAGTTCCACCGCCAAGTCCAGCCGCTCACCAATCCGATGCTCGGATTTTCTCCAGAATCTACCGTCAGCGCCATTCAGTCCTTCTTCACCGGACGCCCAGGATCGAGCGCGCTCGGTGAGCTGGAGGGCTTTGGATCGCCCTTTGCTGGTGCTGGGAAATTCGCATCCGCCGCCGGCTTGGCGCGATCATCTTTTGGTATGCCTGTCCCCGGCCGCGGGCGGCTATCGCTTGTCCTCCCGGGCTGGCCTGTCGGTTTGTTTTGATCTGCCTTCGCCATGTCGTCCTCCGTTGTGGACCAATGCTCGGTCCGCTCACCCAAAAGCTCCATGCTCGCCCGGTAAATGACGCCACTGTCTTCCCGGCGGACGCTGACGACGAACAACCGGCAGTCGCCGTTGGGCATCGCCGCGCGAGCCATATCGGGTAAGGCGTCCAAAGCCGATCGCCGAGCCTCTCCGTCGCTGGGAAGTTCGATTCCGTCCTCGTCGATATCGACGAAGTCGCCATCCGTGCTGTCGAAAAAATAGCGGGTCATGGTCTGTACCCCCTAAGGGTGAGTTAGGGCGTGCCCTTTCGGGTAACGTGGCGGGACAAGGACCGTTCCCCAACCGAGGTCTGGAGTGAGTATTCGAGGCGATTGTACCCTATGCCTCACTCCCCAAATCGGCGATGCCCCACTCGGTGGCGCGGTAAACGTCTCTCATCGATCGCGTCATTACGCCGAAGATACTGATTGCGCCGGAGAGGACTAACCGCCCCCCTGCGCCCAAGGCGCATCCAAACGCCTCGCTTGGCCCCCCAGCTAGAAAGACCTTGGGCGTCAAATGACAGAGACGGCGATTAGGTCATGTGCCAAGGCCATGGCATAAGCCGGGAACGCTCCGCCCGACCGGGGCGGGATCGGGGACAGTTTGACGACATCTGAACTTCGCGACGCCCGCTTCATGCGAAGCCTGTTGGCGGCATCCGACGATTGCATCAAGGTCATCGACCTCGAAGGCAAGCTGTCGTTCATGAGCGAGGGTGGCCAGCGCGTCATGGAAGTCAGCGACTTCAACGCCATCAAGGGCTGCCCGTGGCCGGACTTCTGGGCCGACCAGGGCAACGCCGACGCCAAGTTCGCGATCGAGGAAGCGCGCGCAGGACGCAGTTTTCGGTTTCAGGGGGCCGCCAACACAGCCGCCGGCAACCCCCGCTTTTGGGACGTCCAGGTTGGGCCGATCATCGGCCCGGACGGCAAGCCGGAAGCCATCCTGGCGGTGTCTCGGGACATCACGGTGATCAAGGAAGCTGAGCAGCGGCAACGCCTGCTCGCTCTTGAACTGAAACACAGGATGAAGAACACGGTCGCCATGATCCAGGCGATCGCCAATCAGACGATCCGCGGCGGTCCCGAGGTAGACGCCATAAAGGAGGCGTTTGTCGCCCGCCTCACTACGATGGCCTCCGCGCAGGACATCCTAACGCAGTCCGTGTGGGCCAAGGCGAGCCTGGCCTACCTCATCAAGGAATCGTTGAAGGGGCACGGTGACCTGACCCGTTTCCGGATCGAGGGGCCCACGGTCGAGCTCTCGTCGAAAACGGCTCTGGCGATGGCGCTCGCGCTCCATGAGCTGGCGACCAACGCCACGAAATATGGCGCCCTCAGCGAGGACAAGGGACGTATCGACGTGAGTTGGTCGGTCGTGGGAGGGGAGTTCAATTTCGAGTGGCGGGAGAGCGGCGGCCCACCCGTCGAGCCGCCCACCCGGCGTGGCTTTGGATCGCGCATGATCGAGCGCGCCTTGGCGGGATACTTCAGCGGTACGGCGGGGATAAACTATGAGCCATCCGGGGTCTTCTTCGCGCTTCGCGGACCTATAGAGGCGCTGACCGCGGACTGATCAAGCCGCCTGCCGGAAGGCCTCTATCACCTCGGCTGGTCGATAAGGCTTTCTGAAATATTGGACGTTGTCCGGGAGATCGCCGGCAGCGGAGACGAGGCGTCCGCTCGCCACGACCATCACGACCAGCGGCCACCCCTGCCTGACGAAATGGGCCAGCTTGATGCCGTCCATGGAGCCGGGCATCTCGATGTCTGTGAACACAACCCCGATGTCATCGCGGGCCTTCAAAATGGCAATCGCCTCGTCGGCATGGGCGGCCTCGACTGCTTCGAAGCCCGATTCGTCGATGAAGTCGACGGCGTCCATTCGGAGCAGAGGATCGTCTTCTACGATCAGGACAACCAATTTTGACATGACGTGCTTTCGGGTAAGGCGACCCTTAGCCAACTGCCATCGGCAGCAGTTGTTGCCTCTAATTGAAAAGAATTGCTCCTATTGTCCTTAGCGCTTCGTTACCGTGCCCGCCCGCTCACATTTGCCTCCAACCATCACGATCCTAGCAAAAGAACCGCGCCGGCCGGAAATGCGCGAGTTCAGGACGTGATTTGCCGCTCATGATCTCGTCCGCCGCCATCGCTCCGAGCGCAGGCGATAGCGTCGCCCCGCTATGGGTGACCATGAGATAGTAGCCATCGAGGCCGGGGACGGGACCGATGGCGGAGAGGCCGTCCTTTGGAATGGGACGCTGGGTGATGCGGCTCGCTTCCGGCTTCACCGGAGCAATTCCGGGCAGGATCCGTGTCAGCCGCGCGACCAGATCGGCCGCCTGGTCGAGGCCGGGACGGTTCGTGATCTCGGGCGTAGCCAGGGCATCGGCCGGTCCCCAGTGCACCATCAGCCTGCCGGCGCCGTCCGGTCGGAAATCACAAACCGGCGTGGCCACCACACGCTGGATCGAGGCGGGAACCGGGGGCGTGAAGACCAGGAACCCGACGGTCGGCGCCAGCGGCACATTCGGGGCCGTTCCCGCAATCGTGTCGTTCGACCAGCGCCCCGTGCAATTGACCACGACATCGGCCGTCAGGGTCTCCCCCGCCTCGGTGTGCACCCCTTTGACCTTGCCGCTCTGAACAAGGAGGCCGGTAACCTTCGTTTGCGTATGCAACTGCGCGCCCTTGCGGCGTGCAGCGCTCATCATCGCATGCGAATAGACGACAGGATCGAGCCATCCATCTTCGGGATACCAGGCGACAGGCGCATCGCCCACGGCCGCAGGATCGATATCGGGTTCGAGATCAAGCAGTTGCTTGCGGTCGATCCATTCGACCGCATAATCCCATTCCTTGAGGCGGGCCACCTTGGCGCGGTGCTCATCCCTCCCCGCCTCGTCCCTCCATTCGACACGACCGCCGGAATGCCACCACGGAGTCGCACCAAACTCGTCCTTCAGTGCCGCATGCGCCCGCATGCCTGCGACATTCAGATCGTGATAGGGGCGCGGCGCCTTATTGCTGGAATTCGTCCAGGCGAAGCTGATGCCGGAGGTGCCCCCTCCGACGCGCGTGGCCTCCAACACGGTGACCTTCGCGCCTGCGAGCGCAAGACGATAAGCCACCGACGTCCCAAGGACGCCGGCACCGACAACGATGATCTCAAGCATAACCGCATTTCCGATCGAATGAGGGGCGATTGAACTGGACGCCGGGCCTACTGCGGCGACCGAGTGGACCAGCCGTCACGAACCAGCGTCTTAAGCTCGGCCAGCGACATGGTCTTGAGCCCGATGTCGTCGAGCAGATCGTTCTCGCTCGCGAAATCGCGGCCATAAAGTGCCGAGAAGACGTCGATGCCAGCCTGGTGCAGGGTGGCGGGCCGATCGGTCAATTTGCCGAGCAGCACCGTCGGATGCAGACCAAAAGGCGCATCCTCCAGCACGTAGCGCGTGTCGATGCTATCGGGACCGTTGCCACCGTTGCCGCGAGCGGCAAGCTGGCGGGCCATCTCGCCCACCGGTCCGGGCTCGACATGGAAGGAGAGGTTGTAGTGCTCGCGGATGGTGCGCACCTTGTAGCCGGCGGCCTCGGCGATGGCGAGGCGTTCAGCGTCGAGCGCTTCGAGCAGGCGGCCGACAGAGTCGGTGTTGTTTTCGTTCTGGCCCCAGGTTTCGCCGTGCTCCATGCGCGTGAAATTGCACAGGGCGATGCCGAGATGGTTCTGCGGATTGAGATTCGAGAGTGAAATCGCCAGCGCGTCGGAGCGCTCGACGAAACGGTCGCCGAACAGCTCCTGACAGACCTTGAGGCCGCGCGCGCCAGCCGAGGCTGGGATGGTCGCGATATCGACCTTGGAGCGGATCGTCGAGACGTTCACGCTCGCATCCCCGGTGCGGCGCCCTGCCGTCACAGTGGTTCCCCAGACAACGACAGGGATATCGAGCCCGCGCTCCGCGATCTTCTTGGCGATATAGAGGCCGCTGAATGAGGTGTGCGAGCTGATGATGACGATCTGACCGCTGGCAAGGTGGGGAGCCGCGGCATCCAGCGCCATGCGATGGCCATTGGCCGGCAAGGCCACCAGCACGGCGTCGGCACCTGCAATCGCGTCGCGCGCACTCGTCGCCATCGTGACCTTGAACGTCCCCTCGAGCGAGCCCATCGCGGAGAGCGGTTTGCCGGCGACGATGCTTTGCCCGCTTTTGCCGGACGGCGACCACAGCACGGGCTCATGCCCGAGGGAGGCGAGCAGCGCAGCATTGCCATAGGCTATCGAGCCCGCACCGAGTATTGCGACACGCATCGTTTGTTTCCTTGGAAGTACAGGTTTCTGGAGCGCCGGGCCGACGAGCCCGGCGCTGACTGCGGCATCGAAATCAGTATTTGTAGCCGGCCTTTTCCATATATTGCTTGGCGAGGTTCATGTCGTAGGCGATCGGCTTGAGTAGATCGTGGTCATAATCTTCGGAAGTGAAGGGAATTGGCACCGTGCCGGGCTTGCCGAAACCGGCAACGACGTTCTTGATGATCTGCTCGCGCGGGATCATGTGACTCATCGCCTTGCGGATATAGGCCGCAGCCTCTGCCGCACGGCTGGGATCCTGCTTGCCGAGCGGGGTTTCGACCCCGGTTCCGAACACCGGGTGGTTCATGTTCAGGCAGGTCTGCATCCATTTGAAGGAGTCGAAGCGATTGACGGTGCCCCATGATGGATCGATCGTCTCGAGCAGCCCGCCGACGTCGTACATCGGATCATGCGCATCGATGGAGCCAGCCTTGATCGCGCTGAGAACAGCGTCGGCGCCCTGAATGTTGACCACGTAGAAGGTCTTCACATTGCCTTCGGTCTTCTTCCAGTAGTTCTCGTTCTTGATGTATTTGTAAGCCTTGCGGGCCGGATCGAACCCCTGCGGAATCCATGGCCCCGTGCCGATACCGCCCTTTGCCTCGAAGGTCTTGCCGTCGGAGGTTTTGACCGGAAAAGTGCCGAGCCAGGTGCTGATGACATGGCCACGCAGTTCCTCGGGCTTGAGGCCCTGATATGCGTGTTTCGGCATGATCGCGATGACCGGCAGGACGAAATCGCGGAACATGACGTTCGGCTCCCGCAAGGTCACGGTGATCTCATGCGTGCCGGTTATCTTGTAGGCATCCTTGCTGCCCAGGACGGTTTCAAGGGGTGACTGGAAGACGCTGGCATAGGTCTTGTCGATCACCGTATCCCAGGTGAACTTGACATCTTCGGCTGTGAACTCCTCGCCGCTATGCCATTTCACGCCCTTGCGAAGGGTGAAAACCCAGGTCTTGCCGTCGTCGGAGGTCTTCACCGACTCCGCCAGCGCCGGGACGAGCTTCTTGTTCGCCCAACTGTCGTATTCGAACAGCGCGTTGTAGACGGGGCCAAAGATATTGGCCTCGTTGTAGCCACTGCCATACATCGGGATGAGCTGGCTCGGCGGCTGCCATGAGGCGAAAGTGGCCGTGACGTCGCCAGTTGCGCCCTCGATCGTCCAGTTCTCCGGGCGCGGATAGAAAACCGGGTTGTAGGTCGTCGATTCCATGCCCTTCAGCTTCGGATTGGTGATGATCACCTCTTCCGGATAGAAGACGACATGGAGCGGCTCGATCTCGTACCAGCGCTTCATGAAGGCCGTGATCGCCGCCTTGCGGTCAGCCGGCGAGACGGCACGTGAATAGTTCTCGATCGCTTCATCGATCTGCTTGTCGGCGATACGGTAGTAATTCTGCCCGTTCGGCGGAAAATTCTTGCTGTGGAAGAGCGTCTCGGGCAGCGGCGCCAGACCACTGTAGTAAATCC
This sequence comes from Bosea sp. BIWAKO-01, assembly GCF_001748145.1. Lineage (NCBI taxonomy): Bacteria > Pseudomonadati > Pseudomonadota > Alphaproteobacteria > Hyphomicrobiales > Alloboseaceae > Allobosea > Allobosea sp. BIWAKO-01. Next base: position 35,631 of record NZ_BCQA01000002.1, on the reverse strand, counting down.
GCTCGGAATACATGTCCCAGCCGCCATCGACATGCGTCTTGCCGCTGTCATTGGCGCGCCGGGCGATCACGACTGAAGGCGGCTGGTAGCTCGACACGATATCGATGCCGAGGCGGGCGAACTGCTTGCCGATCAGATCAGTCCAGATCATCCGCGACTGGAGGTTGTTGAAGATCATCAGGTAGAGTTTGAAGAACGGCGGCTTGGCCAGCGCCGCCTCCGGGATCCCGCCCGCCGCAAGCGCGGCCGCTCCGGCTCCGGACCATTTCAGCACATCGCGTCGCGTCGATTTCCTGGACATCGATTTTCCCCTTGTTTCTTGGTGGTGCGAAATGAACAGGCCGAGAGCGTCCGGCGCTCAGGCCTGGAAGCGCGAAGGACGAAACTGCGCCAGTTCCGGACGCTCCCTGCCCCGCAGGACCTCGTCGGCGACGGCCTGGCCGAGGAAGGGAGACAGCGTCACGCCGCTATGGGTCACGACGACGTAGTAGCCGTCGACGCCGCGGGCTGGTCCGACGGTGGAGAGCCCATCGGCGGGGATCGGCCTGACGGTCATGCGCACCGCTTCGGCCTCGACGCCTGCCAAACCGGGCAGAAGTTCGGTTGCGCTTGCGAGCGCGATCTTCGCCTCCTCGCAATCCGGCAGGCGGCTTTCCAATCCGGTGAAACGGTCGTCGAGCGAGTCCTTGCGGATCATCAGGCGGCCTGCCCCGTCCGGGCGGACATCGACGTCGGGTGCATGGAAGGGCCGGCGCAGATCAACACCGACCGGAGGCGTGAAGACGAGGAAGCCCACGGTCGGAGCCAACGGGACATTCGGCGCCGTCTCGCTCACCGTATCGTTGGACCAGCGCCCGGTGCAGTTGATGACGAGGTCGGCCGCGTGGACGGCGCCCGTATCGTCCCGAGCGCCGACGACACGACCATTGCGGGTCTCTACCCCGGTCACCTTCACACCGGTCTTCAGCGCCGCTCCATAACGCTGACGGGCAGCGCGCAGCATGGCACCGGCGTACTGGACCGGATCCACCCATCCTTCTTCGGGGCAGAAGACGATCTGGGCCTTGTCCGAAACAGCGCCGATCGCCAGCTCCGGCTCAAGCTCCTGCAGCCGCTTCTTGTCGATGAACTCCGCCGCATAGCCCCACTCGCGGAGCCGCTCGACCTTCTGCGCCTGGGCCGCGATCTCAGCCGAATCGACGCGCCACTCCAGGCTGCCGCTCTGATGGAACCAGGGCGTCGATCCGAACTCATCCTTCAACGCGGCATGCGCGCGCATGCCTGCGACATTGAGATCGTGATAGGGGCGCGGTGTCTTGTTGTTTGAATTCGTCCAGGCGAAGCTCACTCCGGATGTACCGGCGCCGACGCGCGAAGCTTCGAGGACCGTGACCTTCGCACCGCCCTGGGCGACGCGGTAGGCGATCGAGCTGCCGACAATTCCGGCTCCGACGACGATAACATTCATCATGGCGTTTCCTGTGGTATCTCCCCGCACTCAGCGCGGGTTGTGGCAAGCGAAGGCGTGGGTGCCGTCCGGTGCGGACAGCGGCGGAATCTGTTGGGAACAGACAGGCAGTGCGGCGGGGCAGCGGGTGTGAAAGACACAGCCCGACGGTCGCCGGATGACGCTGGGGACTTCGCCCTGGATCGCCTGACGCTGCGTCTGGTTTGACGGGTCAGGCACCGGAATGGCCGAGATCAGGGCGGCCGTGTAGTGATGGCGCGGCCGTGCGAAAATCTCGTCGACTTCGCCGATCTCGACGAGATTGCCGAGATACATCACCGCAATGCGGTTGCTCAGAAAGCGCACAGAACTCAGGTCGTGCGAGATGTAGAGATAAGACAGTCCGAGGTCTTCCTGCAGATCCGCCAGCAGATTGAGAACCTGCGCCCGCACCGAGACATCGAGCGAGGAGACCGGCTCATCGCAGATCAGCAGTCGCGGCTCGACGGCCAGAGCGCGCGCGATCCCGATGCGCTGGCGCTGCCCGCCGGAAAATTCGTGCGGATAGCGATCGGCATAGTCCGGCGGCAGCCCGACCCGCTCCAATAGGTTCTCGACTGTCGCGTCCCAGTCCTGCTTCAGGGCGTGGCCATGGACGCGCAGCGGCTCGGTCAGGATCTGCCTGACGCTCCAGCGCGGGTTGAGCGAAAGATAGGGATCCTGGAAGACGTATTGCATCTGACGGCGCAGCGCGAGCACGTCGGGCCGCCGGTCCTCGGCGAACGTCGCCCGGATATCCGTATTGCCGAGGCGGATTGCGCCGGCAGTCGGTTCGACGAGGTGCAGGATCGCTCGGGCCGCCGTTGTCTTCCCGCAGCCGCTTTCGCCGACGATGCTGAGCGTCTCACCGGCAGCCACGCTGAAGCTGATGTCGTTGACGGCACGGATTTCCCCGGTGACCTTCTGGCGGAAGAGCCCGCGGCGGCGAAGCGGGTAGCTCTTCACCAACCCATCAACGGTCAACAGGGGCTGTGGCGCACTGCGCTGGTGGATATTCGGCGTCGGCTCAATCATGGCTGGCCACTCCGGCGCTGCCGCGCTTCAGGCAATGAACGACACGGCCTGGCTCAATCGCTGCGGCCTGGGGCACCAGCCGGGAGCATTCCGGTGCGGCTTCGGGACAGCGCCCGGCGAAGCGGCAACCGCCACCGAGTGATTGTCCCGGCGCGGCGGCGCGCCCGACCGTAGGCAAGCGCTCGCGACGACCCTCGCCGTCGATTGTGTAGCGCCTGTCGATGCGCGGCGTGCTCGCCAGCAGGGCCTGCGTGTAGGGGTGCGAGGGCCGCGCGAAGATGGCGTGCTTGTCACCAGTCTCGCAGACCTGGCCCGCATACATGACGGTGATGCGATCGGCGACGCGCGCCACGACGCCCATGTCGTGGGTGACGAAGATCATCGACATGCCGAAGCGTGCTTTCAGGTCTTCGAAGAGATCGAGGATCTGGGCCTGGATCGTGACATCGAGCGCCGTCGTCGGCTCATCGGCGAGCACGAGCGCCGGGTTGCACAGCAGCGCGCGGGCGATGCAGACACGCTGCTTCATGCCACCGCTCATTTCGTGCGGATATTGCGACAGGCGCGAGCCGGGGTCGGTAATGCCGACGAGGCGAAACAGCTCCTCCACCCGCTGCAGCGCAATGCTGCGCGGCAGCTTCTCGTGAACCTTCAGGATCTCGCCGAGCTGCGCGCCGACCGTCATCAGCGGGTTGAGGGAATAGCCGGGGTTCTGGAAGACCATGGCGAGCTTGCGCCCGCGCAGTTTCTGCATCTCGCCCTGCGATTTCGCGGCAAGATCATCGCCATCGAAGATGATGCGGCCGCCGGTAATCCTCGCGGGAGGCGGCAGAAGATTCAGAATTGCGAGGCTCGACAGGGTTTTGCCGCTGCCGGATTCTCCGACGATGCCCATCGTTTCGCCGGCGCGGACCTGAAAGCTGACATCCTCGATGATGCGAACGGGCGCGTTCCAGGGTGGAAACTGAATCCGCAGGTTCTCGACGCGGACGAGGTCACGGGCGGGCGGCGTCAGCACGCTCGTATCGTCGATCGAAATGGCGGCGGCTGGCTTTGCGGTGGCGAGGCTCGACATCTCAGCGCTTCGCCCGTGGGTTGAAGGCATCGGTCAGGCCGTCCGCCAGAAGGTTGAAGCCGAGCACCGTGATGAAGATGGCGACACCCGGGCTCAGCGATGCCCAGGGAGCCACTTTCAGCGCCTCGTAATTGAAGTAGAGCAATTGCCCCCAGCTCACGGCGGCCGGATCGCCGAAACCGAGGAAGCCGATCATCGCCTCCGCCAGCACGGCCCCGCCGATGCCGAGCGCCACGATGACGACAAGGGATGGCAAGGCGTTCGGTAGAATATGGCGGAAGAGGATATCGCCCGAAGTCGCGCCGACGCAGCGCGCAGCCTCGACGAATTCCTGGTTCTTCAGCCGCAGGAATTCGGCGCGCGTCATCCGGGCGATAGGGGCCCAGGAGAAGACGCCGATCAGCAGGATGATGACGCCGAGATTGAGATACGGCACGCTTTCGAAGGGCGTATTGACGACCGCTACGCCGAGCAGGCGAATGACGGCGAGGATGACGACGAACATCGGAATGACGAGGAAGAAATCGGTGAAGCGCATCAGCACCTCATCCGTGGTGCCGCCGCGATAACCAGCGAAGCCGCCGACCAGAACGCCGATCAGCGAGGCGATCGACATCGCCCCAAGCCCCACGGCAAGCGCCGTCGGTGCGCCGTAGATCACACGGCTGGCGACATCGTAACCCATGCGGTCCGTGCCCAGCGGGTGGACCAGACTCGGAGGCGCCTTGGCGCCGGGATCGATCATCGGGCTCTGGTCCTGCGGATCGAAGGGCGCGACGAACGGCCCGATCACGGCGGTCGCCACGACAAACAGGACGAGGATGAGGCCGAGCATGCCGGTGCGGCTGCGTGCGAAGCGCTGCCAGCCCTGCCGCCAGATACCCTTGACCGGACGACGGGCCGGCTTTGCAGGAGACGGCGGATGAGCCGTGATCGTCTGATCGCTCACGTGCTCACTCCAGGCTGATGCGGGGGTCGATGAGGACGTAGATGACGTCCGTCAGCAGGGTGGTGCAGATCAGCATGAAGGCGATGACCGCACTCGCCCCCATGATGACGGGATAGTCGAGCTGGTGGATCGCGGAGATGTAGAGGTATCCGAGCCCCGGCCAGGTGAAGACGGATTCGGTCACCGGCGCCGTACCCAGCATCAGGCCAATCAGCAGCCCGAGATAGGTCAGCATCGGGATGAAGGCAGCGCGCAACGCGTGCACATAGATGACGCGCCGCTCAGGGATGCCGCTTGCGCGCATCGCCGCGATGAAGTCGCTCTTCAGCACGTCGACCATGTTCGAGCGCATCAGGAGCGTCAGCGTCGCGGTGTTGAAGAAGGTCAGCATCGCGACCGGCAGGGCCATGTGCCAGAGCGCATCGAGCGTCGGGCTGCCCCAGAGCGGATTGCGGGTCGAGTAGGCGCCGTAGCTCGGCAGCCAATCCAGGCTGTAGGAGAAGATGAAGATCAGCAGGATACCAAGGAAGAAGGCCGGCAGCGATTGCCCCAGCAGCGCCGTGGCCATCACCGCGAAATCGGAGCGCGTGTGCTGTCGGCGCGCAGCCGTGACACCGAACAGGATCGCGATCGCAAGCGCGATCAGGATCGCGGGAAGCTGAATCTTGAGGGTCTGCCAACCCCACGTCACAATGAGCGAGCCGACGGGCTGGTTGTAGACGATGCTCGTGCCGAAATCGAGCTGAACGATCCGGCTGAGCCAGAGCAGGTAGCGCGTCAACGGGGGATGATCGAGCCCGTAATAGGCCTTCATCCGATCGATTACCTCCCCGGTCATCCCGGGTGTCTCCGCCATCATCAATTCGATCGGGTTGCCGATCGAATTGACCAGAAAGAAGATCGCGGCACTTACGCCCAGCATCAGCAGGGCCGCAAAGATCATTCTTCTCGTCAGGAAGACGAAAATCCGCATCGGCGAATATTTCTCCAAATCAACGGGACAGCAGATCTCATTCGCTCCACCGCGTTGCTAAGAACGAATGGAACCGGCGGGGTCTGTTTGATCTGCGTCAATGACAAGGAGCGTATGGGCCGAAAAATAGGCCGTCAAAGAATATGTTTTTGCTAGTTCATTCCTTCAGGTTATGATCTCGAGCCTCGAGCGGCGCGGCATCCAAGCAGCGCTTAAGCTTCGGCCCGATAGCCAAGCCGCTCGAATTCGTCCTCGAGATCGCGGGTCAAGGCCTCGGCAAGGGAGGAGCTGCTGAGGCTGAGTGGCCGCAGGTGCCAGACGGGAAATGAAATCTCCGGCACAAATGGCTTCACGACGAGGCCGCGACCGTGAAAGGCTCGGGCATTGATCTCGTCGACGATGGCGACCCCTGCCCCGCTTGCCACCAGTGCGCAGGTCAAATGCGCCATCGGAGCCTCGATCATGATCCGCAACCGCACGCCGGCCGCATCAAAAGCCTTCTCGATGATGGTGCTGCGCTCGATCGCGCCGATCGAGACATAGTCCTCTCCGTCCAGATCCTCGGGCCGCACGTCGCTGCGCCCCGCCAGCCTGTGCTGTTCGGGGAGGATGCAAACACCCGGGATGCGCGCCATGACGCGGCAGGCGACGTTTGGATGCGGCGTCGACGTATTGGTGATGCCGAGATCGATCTGCCCGGCGATAGCCCATTCGATCACGCGCTCGGAACTGCGCGAATGCAGCGAGATCGTCGTATTCTCGTGCTTGCGGCGGAAACGCGCGATCAGCGGTGGCATCAACGTCCCGGCCAGTGCTGGTTTCACGCCCAGATTGAGGCGGCCAAAGCGCATTTGGCTGATGTCCTTCGACATCCGCTCCAACCGCTCGATGCTTTCCCAGGTCCGCTGGACCTCTGCGAAGAACAGTTCGCCGTCGCGTGTCGGCTTGAGACGTCCCTTGGTGCGCTGGAACAGCGTGATCCCCGTCGACCTCTCAAGCTGAAAGAGCATTTTGCTCGCTGCCGGCTGCGAGATCGCCATGATCTCTCCCGCCTGCGTCAGCGTCCCGAACTTCATGATGAGACGGAAAAGCTCGACATGCCTGAGATTCATCAACGCCCTACCCCTTGCCCGTGATCGCAAATGCAACAGCGCCGCGCGTCCGCGCAGGCTGTGTCGAAACCAGACTGCGATCCTGATCCGGCCATAGATAGCGATAACTCACCTCGGCCGGCCGTAACGTAAGAGGTGAAGGACGCAGCCCTCAGTCGTCACCGCCGTCGTCCCGTCGAAAGGGCGACGGCGGCAGCAGGCTGGCACTGAATGCCTCCACCAATTTGCTCGTGGGGCGACCACGCTGGCGGAACAGGTAGATCGGGACGCGAATCCTGGGGCTGAAGGCACGAAACACGAGGCCCTTCCCGGCCTGGGTACGAGCGGCCTCGCTGTCGACGATACCGACGCCGCATCCCTCAGCGACAAGGGTGCAGACAGTGACGCCCAGGCTCGCATCGATCATCGAGCGGTAACGCACACCCGCGCCGTCGAGAGACTGGGACAGCCGACGCCGGAATTCGTCATCCAGTCCAAGCCCCACGATCGCCGCGTCGGCGAGGTCTTCGGCCCCGATTTCCGACCTGCTCGTCAGCCGATGCCCTTCCGGCAAGGCGATGACCCCTTCGAGGTCGAACAGCTTGCGGCGCGACAGGTTATATTCCTCGCTTCGCAACTGGGCGATGCCGAGATCGATCTCGCCAGTACCGACAAGACGGGCGGCGTCGGTGGAATTGCTGGAGTGAAGAGAGACGGTAACGTCCGGATGGGCTGCGGAAAACCGCGCGACCATGGACGGAAGCCAGGCGAGACCCAGCGCCGGAATCGTGCTGACCACGATGCGACCCTGCTTGCGGTCGCGCAAACTGGCGGCAAAGCGCGTCAGATTCTGCATGCCGAAATAGGTGCGCTCGACTTCCGTATAGAGCGCGCGCGCTTCTTCCGTTGCCGCGATCCCCTTCGTTGTGCGCGAGAAGAGCCGCAATCCCAACTCGTCTTCTAGCTGTTTCAGCGCCTTGCTGACCGCCGGTTGCGAGATCCGCAGCATGGTCGCGGCCTCCGTAATGGAGCCGGAGTCCATGATCGCCTTGAAAACCTCGACTTGACGATAATTCATGCCGCCTCGCCATAACCCCAGTTCATATACATCGCATAATTATGAATTTGAGGCAGATCAATGCGTGTGGTTCTCTAAGGGCCGTCGCTGACTTTGCTGCGCCCGATCCAATCGCGGCGCGAAAGCGACCAAGGAAGCAAAAACAGCAATCCCTCCATAGCGTTGGGCGGGCAGTCGCCCGGCTACGTCGTCATGGAACGATATCTTTGCGAGCTTGGGGAACAGTCGAACATGCGCAACCTTCGTCGATCCTGCCACGTCGCCGCCCTATCCGCCGGCGTGTCGATCATGGCCCTCCAGGTGCAGGCGCAGCCGGCCGGCACGCTTCGCATCGCGGTCGGTGCGGACCCGGCCACCTTCGATCCTGCCTTCAATGATCTTCCGGTCGGGAATGCGGTTGATCTGGCCGTCATGGAGGGCCTGTTCCGGCTCGATCCACAGAACAACGTCCAGAAGAATCTTGCGACAGACTATGCCTTCTCGCCGGATGGGAAGGTCTTCACGGTGAAGATCCGTACAGGCAGGAAGTTCAGCAACGGCGACCCGCTGAACGCCGAGGCCGTCGCGGCAAGCTTCAACCGGATGCTCGATGAGAAGACCGGCTCGATTTATCGCGGTCTCTATGCCTCGCTCGGGACGATCAAGGCGGTAGGCGAGGATACCGTCGAGTTCCACCTCGCCGAACCGAACGGTCACATTCTGATGCTGCTGTCCAACACGGCCGCCAGCATCGTCAACGTCAAGGCCCTGCAGGCCATGGGCGCCGAGTATGGCCGCAAGCCCGTCGGCTCCGGCCCTTACATGGTCGAGAAATTCATCGGCGGCGAAGGTTTCCGGCTCGTCCCCAATCCTTCGTACTCCGGCGACTATCCGGCGACGCTGAAGGCGATCGATTTCACCGTCGTTCCCGAAGACGGCTCCCGCATGGCGCTGCTGGAGACCGGCAGCGTCGATGTCGTCGAACGTGTTCCACCTGAATCCATGCCCGCGATCAACGCCTTGAAGGACGCCAAGGTCATCAACCCACCCAGCATGTTCTCCATCAACATGGAGATGGTGCTGCGCGGGCCGCTCGCCGACCCGCGCGTGCGCAAGGCGTTGAACCTCGCGATCGATCGCGAAGGCATCACCAAGGGAATTCTTGGTGGGCTGGGCACGCCATCTGTCGGGATGGTCGGCCCAGGCACGCAGGACGAACTGCGCAAAACCTTCCCGCCGATCTCCTTCGATCCTGAAGGCGCCAAGAAGCTGATCGCCGAGGCCGGCTACAAGCCGGGCCAGCTCACGCTCAGCTTCACCTGCCCGACCGGTCGCTACATCAAGGATTCGCAGGTCTGCCAGGCCCTCGCCGGTTCATTCGAGAACATCGGGATCAAGGCGACGCCCCTCGTTGTCGACCGCGGCACCTGGACCAAGGTCGTCGGCATGGAGCCGGCCCAGCGCAGCGACAACATGGGCATGGTCGGCCGCGCCACTGCGGGCATGGACTATACGCTCTACCGCCTGTTCTTCACCGGCGTCGGCGCGAACCGGACCGGCTACACCAATCCGCGCGTCGATGCATTGCTGAAGGAGGGCCGCGCGGCGACCGACCCGGCAAAGCAGAAGGAGATCTATGGCGAGATCCAGAACATCGTCTGGAGCGACCAGCCCTTCCTCTTCCTCTGGTACCAGACCCAGGCGCTGGGCGTAGCCAACCGCGTTCAGGGGCTGGCGATCCAGCCGAACGAAACGCTGGTCTTCGACAAAGTCACGCTGAAGTGAGGCCTGCATAGCGGAGAAGCGGCAATGTTCGTTCTCAAACGCCTGGGCAGCGCGCTGCCGACGCTCTTTGCGGTTTCCCTGCTCGTCTTCCTCTTCGTCGACCTGATACCGGGCGACCCGGCCCAGATCCTCGCCGGGCCGACCGCTTCGAACGAAGAGATCGAGAGCATCCGCAAATTCCTCGGCCTGAACGAGCCGCTTCTCACGCGGTACGGCCAGTTTCTGCGCGGCATCTGGGATCCCTCCGCTGCGACATCCTTCCGCACGCATCGCCCCGTAGTCGTTGAACTCTCGGAGCGTCTGCCGAACACGTTGATCGTCTCAATCGGCGGGCTCGCGCTCGGCCTTGTCGTTGGCACGATAGCCGGCATCGTCTGCGCCATGCGGCCGGGCGGGCTCGCCGATGCTGCGATCACGGTGCTCACGCTCGCCGGCATCTCTATGCCGATCTATTGGCTGGGCCTGCTTTGCATCTGGCTCTTCGCCGTCAATCTTGGCTGGCTGCCCGCGGCGGGCGCCTCGACGCCTGCCCATTTCGTCCTGCCGATCCTCGTCATTGCGACGCGCCCGGCAGCAATGTTCAGCCGCCTCGTCGCGACGAGTCTGCTGGAATCGATGGGCAAGGACTATCTCGATACCGCCCGGGCCAAGGGCCTCAGCGAGACCCGCGTCGTGCTGTTCCATGCGCTGCGCAATTCGCTGATCGCAGCCGTGAGCGTCGCCGGCGTGCAGTTCGGCGGCATGCTGGGCGGCTCGGTCGTCACCGAAACCGTGTTTGGCATTCCAGGCGTCGGTCGCCTGCTCGTCGACGCCGTTTCCCGCGCCGACTATCCGGTGATCCAGTACGCGATCCTGATGTTCGCGTTCTTCTTCGTGATCATCAATCTCGTCACCGACCTGCTGACCCAGTGGCTCGACCCCCGCACGCGCGACCAGGAGCGGGCGATATGAGCATCGTGCCGAACGTGCTCTGCGCGCCTGAAAGAGCTGCGCCCGTTGACGACTTTGCACCGCAGTCGCGCTGGGTGCTGCTCCGGCGCATCCTTTCACAGCCGAAGGGCGTCGTAGGCCTGACGCTCGTGGCGTTCTACCTGCTGCTCGCGATCTTCGGGCCGATGCTGGCGCCTCAGGATGCCTTCCGCCAGAATTTCGCCCAGACCCTGCGCCCCCCGTCCGCCGCACATTGGTTCGGCACCGACCAGCTCGGCCGCGACGTCTTCAGCCGCGTCCTGGTCGGAGCCCGTGCCACACTGGGTATCGGAGTGGGGGGCGTCGCCGTGGCCTTTCTGGTCGGCGTGCCGCTCGGCGTCCTCGCCGCCTGGCGGAGGGGCTGGATCGAAGCCGCAGTCATGCGCGCGATCGATGTCATGCTGAGCTTTCCCGATATCGTCTTTGCGCTGGCGGTCGTCGCGATCCTCGGCGCCAACATGCAAAATGTGATCATCGCGGTCGGCATCGTTTCGATCCCGGTCTTCGCGCGGACGGCAAGGGCCGTGACGCTCAGCATCCTGGCCGAGCCCTATATCGAAGGCTCGATCGCACTCGGGGCCAAGCCGGTGCGCGTGATCCTGCGCCACGTGCTGCCGAACATCTCCGGCACGCTTCTGACCCTGTCGACCTTGCTGTTCGCCTCGACCCTGCTCTCCGCCTCGGGCCTGGGCTTTCTCGGACTCGGCACGCAGCCTCCCTTCCCGGAATGGGGAACGATGCTGGGCGAGAGCCGCTCCTATATTCGCAGCCATCCCTATCTCGCGACGTTCCCCGGGCTGTTCCTCGCCGTCTCCGCCTTGGCCTTCAACCTCCTCGGAGACGCTCTGCGCACGATTTACGACCCGACCAGCCGGCGTGTCGCTCGCAGGCCACCGCTTCTCGGCTTCCTGCGGCGCCGTCCTCCGGCGGGCGATGCGCAACAGCAATCCGCGGAGAAAGCGACCGACCTGGCTGTTTCAGTTCGCGGTTTGCGGATCGCCTACCGCACAGGTGAGGGCCTTCTCGAGGTCGTGCGCGGTGTCGATCTCGCGATCAGGCCGGGTCGGACGCTGGCAGTGGTCGGGGAATCCGGCTCCGGCAAGTCGACGCTGCTGAGGGCAGTCGGCACGCTGGTCAATCCGCAGGAAGTCGCGATCACGGCAGGCGCCATCCATATCGGGGGCGAGCCGGCATTGAGCCTCGGCCCCGCCGCCCTGCGCGATCTGCGACGCCGCAAGGTCGGCATCGTCTTCCAGGACGCGGCGAGTGCGTTGAACCCCGTTCTCACCATTGGCAACCAGCTTGCCGAGGCCGTCACGGCCGGTTCCCGGCTCGCCCCGGAAACAGTGCGGCAGCGCTGCATCGCGCTGCTTCGCGACGTGAATATCGCCGATCCGGAGCGCCGGCTCGACATGTATCCGCACCAGTTCTCCGGTGGCATGAAGCAGCGCATCGTCATCGCCATCGCCCTTGCGCAGAACCCAGAAGTGCTGCTCGCCGACGAGCCGACCAGTGCGCTCGACGTCACGATCCAGCAGCAGATCCTCGTCCTGCTGACCGAGATCCAGAAGAAGCGCGGCATGGCCATTCTGCTCGTGACCCACGACCTCAACCTGGTCGCGCGCTTCGCCGACGACGTCGCGGTGATGTATGCGGGCCGGCTCGTCGAAAGCGGCGATGTTGCGAGCGTGCTGGAGCGACCACTCCATCCTTATACCCAGGCACTGCGCGCGTCGGCGCCGGGTGGCAGCGAAGGCCGAGGTCGGCATCTGCGGACCATCGCCGGCGAGCCGCCGCTGATCGGCCGCCTGCCATCGGGCTGCTCGTTCCGTCCCCGCTGCCAGCGCAGCGCCAACCGGGCGGAATGCGCCGCAAGCGAGCCTGGTATCCGGGCCGTCGCCGGTCGCGACGTCGCCTGCGCCTTTGCCGAGGAGGCGACGCAATGAACGCGCCCTTCGCGATCCCACCTCGTCTGCCTGGAACCGACACCGACGATGTCGTCGTCGTCGCGGATGTCAGCCGGCATTTCGGCGGCAGGCGGCGCTTTCTGAGCGGTGTGGCGGCGCCTGTGGTACGGGCCGTCGACCGGGTTTCGTTCCGGGTCCAGCGCGGAACCTGCTTCGCCATCGTGGGAGAATCCGGCTCCGGCAAGAGCTCGCTGGCTCGGCTTGTCGTCGGCCTGCTGCGCCCGACCGAGGGCGAGGTCACGATCGATGGCGTGCCGCTCTCGACGCTCGATGCAGCCGGCCTGCGGGCAATGCGCCGCAAGGTTCAACTCGTCCTGCAGGATCCGAGGGCTTCGCTCGATCCGCGGATGACCGTCTTCGATACGCTCTGTGAAGCGCTGACCGTACACGGCCTCCATCGCGAACAGGCGGCCCGCCTGGACAGGATCAAGTCGGTGATTGGACTGGTCGGTCTCAATCCGGCTCATCTCGGGCGCTACCCGCATGAATTGTCCGGCGGACAACGCCAGCGCGTTGCCATCGCCCGGGCAATCATCTGCGAGCCGGAAGTACTCGTCCTCGACGAGCCGGTCAGTGCGCTCGACGTTTCAGTCCAGGCACAGATCATCAATCTCTTGGCCGATCTTCAGGCCAAGCTTGCGCTGACCTACCTGATCATCACGCACGACCTGGCCCTGGTCGAGCATATGGCCGACGCCGTAGGGGTGATGTATCTCGGCCGCTTCGTTGAGCAAGGCGATGTCGGCGAGGTCTGTGGCGCACCCCGCCACCCCTATACGCAAAGCCTGATGGCGATTGCCGGCCACTCCGCCCCGATCTCCCGCGACCGGCCGGCGCCAGTGCTGGAGGGCTCGATCCCGAGCCCGCTCGCGATTCCGCCGGGCTGCAGTTTCCACACACGCTGCCCGTTGGCACGGCGGCTCGTCATCGGCACGACCGCCATCGTCGAAACAGCCGATGGCCGCGTGCCACGGCCTTGCGCCGAGGACCAGCCACCGCCCCTGCCTGCGCCGGGAGGCCGCAGCACCGCGACATGTCACTTCGCGGATGAACGCCTCCCCGACTCTGACCACCGAAGCAACATAAGGAACTGATCGATGTCCGATCACAGCAATGCCTCCGAAATCGTCATCGTTGGCGGTGGCATTTACGGCACGAGCCTGGCCTATCAGCTTGCGAGCGCCGGCAGGACGGTGACACTCCTGGAGGCCGGAGAGATCGCCGGCGGCGCCTCTGGCGGACCGGGAGAGCGCGGCGTGCGCGCCAATGGCCGCGACCTGCGCGAGCTTCCGATTTGCGCCATCGCCCAGAAGCTCTGGGGCGATTACCAGGAGAGTTTCGAAGGTGGTGTCGGTTTCCGTCGCGTCGGCGGTCTGCAGGTCTACGACGTGTCGTACGGCCATCGCGAACACGAAGTTCTGGGGCGCATGACGGCAAACGCGGCGGCTCAGTCAAGGCTCGGCACACCTTCCGAGGTGTTGACGCGCGATGAGGCGCTGGCGCGGGAACCGGAGCTCGCCCCCGGTATCATCGGCGCGATCTACTGCCCCAATGACGGCGTCGGCGACCACACATTCGCAACGCTCCAATTCGCAGCACAGGCGACGAAGGCCGGAGCGGTGATCCGGACTGGCGCCAAGGTCGTCGAGATCCTGCATGCGCGCGGTGTGGCCACCGGCGTGAAGCTCGCCGACGGCGAGATCGTCCCGGTCGGAGAGCGGCTGGCAGTGGTTGCCAATGCCGGGGCCGAGGCGCTGCTGAAGTCTGTGCTCAAGCCGCACGAGCTCGGGCCGATCTGGAACCTCATGCCCCAGATGCACTACGTCTCGAACCCGCTGAAGAAGTCGGTCAAGCATCTGCTGTCTCACGCGCACCGGCGGCTCGCGGTCAAGCAGCTCCCCGACGGAACGATCATGCTGTCGGGCGGCGCCCATGTCGCCCATACGCCGGAAGGTCTCTGGAAGGGCTCGCTCAGCGCGATGACGCAGAACGTGACGGATGCAATCCTGACCCTGCCCTTCATCGACAACTCGACCTTCCTCAAGGCGGATGCGTCACGGGTCGACACCGTCGCCGTCGACCACATTCCGCTCATCGGACAGGCGGAGAGCCTGGCCAACACCATCTATGGCTATGGCTGGTCCGGCCACGGCTTCGCGATCTCTCTGGGGTTCACCAAGCTCTTTACGGAATGGCTGATCTCGGGAGTGAAGCCCGAGGTGTTGGAGCCGTTCTCTCCGGTCCGGTTTCACAAGCCGGCCGAGATGCTCGCCGCCGCGCCTCTCGGCCGCGCGGCCGCCTGATCCCCCATCCATCTGAAACCAGCGCCGACGGGTACAGCCTTGGCTGGCTGTCCCTGTCGGTCGGAAGGACACGGCTATGCTTCCTAATTTCGACGCCACCCGCCAGGGCAAGTTCACTTACGATCTCGGGCCCATCGCCGGTGCGCTCGACGGCATCACCGGCGATCTCGTCTGCTGCATCAACAACGGCGACGGCCCCTCAGTGCTGCTCTGCGGCGGCATCCATGGCGATGAGTACGAGGCGCAGATCGTCCTGCGCCGCCTTGCCGAGCGGCTCGAACCCGCTGACGTGACCGGGCGCGTGATCATCGCGCCGTCCCTCAATTTCCCCGCCTCGCAGAAGGGCAAGCGCCTCTCGTCCTTCGATGGCCAGAACATGAATCGCTTCTTCCCCGGCAAGGCCGACGGCACGCCGACCGAGCGCCTCTGCGCCTTCATGGCAGAGGCGCTGTTTCCCGCAGTCGATCTGCTGATCGACGTCCATGCCGGGGGTAGCGACGTCTCGGTCGTGCCGATGGTCTTCGGTTTCAGCACTGCGAAGAGCGTCGTCGATGACGCTCGCCTGAACCGCCTGATGGAGGCGTGGGGCTATCGGTTCGTGCAGCATGTCGATGGGATCGACGAAACGGCCTGTGGTGCCGCGAAGCTCGCCGACCTGGCCTCCATCGAGGTCGAGGGCGGAGGCGGCCGCATGAAATCATCCGAGCTGGCGATCATGGAAGAAGGACTGCTGCGGGCGCTTGCCGAATTCGGCGCGATCAAGCCAATAGTAGAGCCCATCCCGTTCTCCGGCGTGCATTTCACTGCCGGGCCGGAGGGCCAGTACGTCGCACCACGCGCTGGCCTTGTCGAGCATCTCGTCGCGCTCGGTGAGGAGGTCTCGAAGGGCCAACGCGTGGCGCTTCTCCACCCCACCGCAGGAGCGCGGAGTGCCCCGGAAGTAATTGTCAGTCCGATGCCTGGCTACGTGCTACGCCAAACTGAGCATGCCTACATTTCCCCCAATCAGTTGATCGGCAATGTCGGCACACCGTTCCAAGGATAATCCGCTTTGCGGCTCACGCGTCGCGTGAGCCGCAACTCGTCGGCTCTCATACGTTCGGAGACAAAGCCACCCGCTTGGTTGGCGCAGAGAGTAACCGGCGGCGCGGACCAGCTTCCCAGCTTCGGCCAGCCGATCGAGATAGCGCCGGCTTGAGACACGGGAACGCCTGTTGACTGCGCTCCGTCAGCTCGCCCAGGCGGGGATCGTGGGGCTGTTGGCTTAGGCGGGCATCGCGACCTCCTGGCTCGGTTTGAATTCTTACGGATGCCGCACCCCAACCGTTCCGCTTCCATTGGCCCCTTCTTCTGACCGAAGAGCATAGCAGCCAATCACAACGCAAAGGGGGAACGACCCGGCTAGCGGAACGTTGGATCTGCGCAGCAAAATTCGAGCGGAGCCGGCCTGGCTACGACGACTTGCAGCCAGAGTCAGGCGGTCATCATGAGCAAGAGAAAGTCGACGGAAACGCTGCAAACCAATTCAGGCAATGGAGGTGAAACGCACCAGACCGCTTCTGCTCCGGACAAGCGGATCACGACGAACCACGGCGTGCCGGTGAGCGACAACCAGAACTCGCTCAGGGCGGGGCGGCGTGGCCCGACCCTGCTCGAGGATTTCGTGCTCCGGGAAAAGATCCAGCATTTCGACCACGAGCGTATTCCCGAGCGGATTGTGCATGCCCGCGGGTCGGCGGCGCACGGCTATTTCGAGCTGACGCAATCCTTGACCAAATTCACGCGCGCCAAGATCCTCACCGAAGTCGGCGTCAAGACCGAGCTATTCACGCGCTTCTCCACGGTCGCAGGCGGCGCCGGATCTGTCGACACGCCGCGCGACGTGCGTGGCTTTGCGGTCAAGTTCTACACCCGCGAGGGCAACTGGGACCTCGTCGGCAACAATATCCCGGTCTTCTTCATCCAGGACGCGATCAAATTTCCTGATCTCATTCACGCCGTGAAGATGGAGGCCGATCGCGGCTATCCGCAGGCCGCCAGCGCCCACGACACCTTCTGGGACTTCATCGGCCTGATGCCCGAGGCGACCCACATGATCATGTGGGCGATGTCGGACCGCGCTATTCCGCGTTCACTGCGCATGATGGAGGGCTTCGGAGTAAACACCTTCCGCCTGCTCAATGACGAAGATGAGCCAACCTTCGTCAAGTTCCACTGGCGGCCCAAGCTCGGCACACAATCGACCTGCTGGGACGAGGCCGTGAAGATCGCCGGTGCCGATCCCGACTACCACCGTCGCGATCTGCACGAGGCCATCGCTGCAGGTAATTTCCCGGAATGGGAATTTGGCGTCCAGCTATTGAACCAAGAGCAGGCAGATGCCCTGCCCTTCGACATTCTCGACGCCACCAAGTTGATCCCCGAGGAACTCGTGCCGATCCGCTTCATCGGTCGAATGGTCCTCAATCGCAACCCGGACAACTTCTTCGCGGAAACGGAGCAGGCGGCCTTCCTGCCAACCAACATGCCGCCCGGCATCGACGTCTCGGAAGATCCGTTGTTGCAGGGACGGCTGTTCTCCTATCAAGACACACAACTTTCACGCCTCGGCACCGTCAACTTCAACCAGATCCCGATCAACAAGGCTAAAGGCTGCCCTTTCCAGAACCTGCAGCGCGATGGGCAGATGCAGACGCAGGTGTTCACCGGGCGCGCCAATTACGAGCCAAACAGCCTGGCTGAGGCCGGCGAGGATGGCGGCCCGCGCGAGGATCCAAAAAGCGGCTTTCGAAGCTATGCCCTACCGATCGATGAGACCAAGGTCAGGCTGCGCTCGGAGAGCTTTGCTGACCACTACTCGCAAGCGAGGCTGTTCTTTCGGTCGCAGACTGAAATCGAACAAGCCCACATCGCCAGCGCGTTGGTCTTCGAGCTGTCGAAGGTGTCGCTCGACCATGTTCGCCTACGGGTTCTGGCCAACCTTCGCAATGTCGACGAAGCGCTGGCGAGGCGTGTCGCGGACGGCATGAACTTGGAACTTCCGAAGGCGTCGGTACCCGCGGCTGCGCCGCAGGACATGGCGGCATCGCCGGCACTGCGGATCGTCGGGAAGTATCCTGAGACCTTGAAGGGCCGTACGGTCGGAGTCCTCGCTTCAGACGGCGCGGACAGCGCCCTAATCGACGCGGTCAAGAAAGCGGTTGAAGGCGATGGCGGCACGGTCAAAATCATCACCCCCAAGATCGGCGGCGTTACTCTGAAGGGCGGAACGAAGCTTAAAGCCGATGGCCAGCTGGCTGGCACGCCGTCGGTGCTTTTCGACGCTGTCGCGCTTGTACTGTCCGAAGCCGGGTGCTCGGCCTTGCTCAACGATGGGGCGGCTGTTGATTTCGCCAAAGAGGCGTTTGGACATCTCAAGGCCATCGGCTTCAGCGTCGAAGCGAAACCGCTTCTCGATAAGGCGGGGATTGTTGCGGATGCTGGCGTCGTGAACCTCGGCACCAATGCTGCAAGCTTCGTTGCGCCGGCCCGCACCCGCCAATGGGACCGCGAGCCAAAAATTCGCACACTCGCTTAACGCGGGACGTGATTTTGGAGGACCTCCCGGCGCTACTTGTGGGGGAAGTTATCGCAGCCGTGCGTCGCCCCTCCAAGTCAGCGAGCTTCGCCGCCATGATCCGCAGCGTGACAATGACACCCTCGGCGGAATGAAGAGAAACCGGGGAGAACCATCGCGAAGCACCGGTGGCGCCTCCGTCTGGACGTCGGTCGAAGTCACGCTGTTAGCTCGATCCAGATCGGAGCGTGATCGCTCGCCTTGGCCCATCCCCGAACATGCCGGTCGACGGCGGCGGCGATGAGCCGGTCGGCGACGGGTGGAGAGATCAGAAGATGGTCGATCCGCAGCCCAGCGTCCCTACTCCAGGCATTTCGGAAATAGTCCCAGAACGTATAGACGCGCTCGTCCGGATGCAGCCTGCGCAATGCGTCGATCCAGCCCCGACCGGTCAGAGTGTGGAAGGCCTCTTTCACTTCCGGACGGAACAGGGCGTCACCGCGCCACCGCTCCGGCTTATAGACGTCAAGATCGGTTGGGATCACGTTGAAGTCCCCTGCGAGCACGACCGGAATCCTGAGCGCGAGCAGTTCCTCCGCATAGACTTCAAGTCGACGGAACCAGCGCAGCTTGTAGTCGAATTTCGGGCCAGGGGCGGGATTGCCATTCGGAAGGTAGAGGCACCCGATCAATACCCCGTCAACGGCGGCCTCGATGTAGCGGCTGTGCGTGTCGTCGGGATCCCCGGGGAGCCCCCGACGGGTGAGGATAGGTTCCCGCCCCCGCGCCAGGATGGCCACACCGTTCCAGCTCTTTTGTCCGTGCCAGATCGCGCCGTAGCCCGCCTTCTCGATTTCTCGCGCCGGAAAGCGCTCGTCCTGGCACTTGAGTTCCTGGAGGCACACCACGTCCGGTTCGGCTTCCCCGAGCCAGCGCAAAAGGACCGAAAGCCGCCCATTCACGCCGTTGACGTTGAAGGTGGCGATCTTCGCGAGACGGTCAGCGGCCTTGGGCACGGGCACGCCGCAAGCGCCAACAGTCGAGGATTTGCTCGTACATTGCTCTTCTCCGCGAGCGAAAGCCGATCGGGCCTGCTTCGAAGAGGAGACGACAAATCGACTGGAACTGGAAGTGGAAGCAGAGCCCGCGCAATGTCGAATAAGGCGGTCCAGTGTCAAGCTTCGCACGCTCCTTTTTCTTTCATTCTCAGAGGCTGGGGCGGCCAGCGTCATCTCCGAATAATTCGGGACCCTTGAGCCTCAAATCGCGGGGGTGCCCCTTTTGGGAACTCAGTCTCGCCGGCCGAGTTGAAGGCACACATGGCTATTGAAATTCGATAGGAGGGACTCATGCGTTCCCTGGCACTCTGGCTGCTCGGTATTCCGATCCCAATAATCATCCTTTTGTGGTTCTTCATGAAGTAATCTGAATGTAAACCAGCATCGCGGAGCGCCTCCGAAAATGATGGAGGCAGCGCGACTCGATGAGCTCGGCGCGCTCTTTCATGAGATGACGACCAATCTCGTGACCGGCCGAGGTCATGATCCGATCCTTGGCCCAGTCGGTGCGACGGCGATTTCGGCAAGCGCCAGTAGAAGCCGGATTCTACGATTGTCGATCGAAAGACCGGCGTCGCGTACGCGGCGGATGAACTGCGTTCATGCTCCCCTCTTACGACATCAGGAACGTCTTCTTTTCGACGGCTAAGAGTGTTCGACGAGCCCGTTTACGTTAGATGGGAGGCGGCGCAAAAACGTATCCTCGGCGTAGCATGGATGGTGGCCGATCTATTGACCGGTCGGCTCAGATCTAACCGAAGCCAGACCGGGAAGCAGATGCGAGCGGCGGCCCTAGATTTGGGATCGCAGCAAGCTGGCTAGCCAATCAGACAGTTTCTCGCCAACGGTTCTTTGTCGCCATTGCACCATCGTGTAGGGCGCAGAGCGCGTCAGATCGGTTTTGAAGATCTCAATTTGTTCTCGTGCGAACCTTGGATCGTAAAAATTCATATTGGCCTCGTCGTTCAAACGAAGAGCGCGCTCGTCGATGTTGGTGGACCCCACAGATGTCCAGACCTCATCGAGGATCACGAGTTTGCAGTGATACATTGTCGGATGAAACTCGTAGATCTTTATCCCAGCCTCGAGCAATTCGCCCCAAAAGTGGCGTGACGCTTTCTGAACAAGGCGCGCATCAGTCGTTTTTCCAGGCACAATAATCTCGATTTCGACGCCGCGCTTTCGCGCTTCGAGCAATTGCCGTCGGGTGATGGCATCAGGAACGAAGTAAGGAGTTCCACGCGGATGTTCTTTTCGGCCGCGGCAAGCGCCGTCATCAGCATGAGATGCATGACGTTGCGCTGATGCGTCGAACTGACGACTATCTGAGCATCCTGCTTGCCATCTTGTTTAATGGCCGGGAAGAACCGGTCTCCCATCAAGAGTTCTCCGGTAGCCTCGATCCAATGCTCGGCAAACGCGGCCTGCAATTCTGCAACGGCAGGGCCTTCGAGGCGGTAGTGATTGTCGCGCCACTCGGACGGTGTCCTGGCATCACCATTCCACTCATCGCCTATGCCGACGCCGCCCGTAAACCCGACCCGGCCGTCCACAATTAAGAGCTTTCGGTGTGTACGGTTGTTGACGCGATCCACCGTGCTCCAACTGACGGGGCGGAATTTAACCACTTCCACACCCGCCGCCTGCATCCGCTCGACCAAGGCCTTCTCCATCGGGAGGCTGCCGACCCAGTCGAGCAGGACCTTGACGCTGACCCCCTCGCGCGCCTTCTGAGACAGCTTGTCGGCAAACTGATCCGCGATGTCGCCGCGCCAATAGATGTACGTTTCGAACGTGATGGTGTTTTTGGCGTCGCGAATGGCCTGCAGCATGGACGGGAAAATCTGGTTCCCGTTGACGAGCGTCTCGACCCTGTTGCCGGGAATGCTACTGGAACCGAAAAGCGCGCCCAGGGAAGTTTTGAACTGGTCGTCGGAGGATGCCAGATGATGAGGGAGTGGCTGCTGCAGCTCCCGCCGTTCCGGTATCAGGTTGGCGACGATCAGGCATCCGAACACCCCAGCCACAGCTGATAGGACCGCGATGGCTAGCGGATACTTCGCGATCTTCATGATGGTTCCCGAAGCGCTTTGCAAACAGAACACGCCCGCATCCGCCCGGTTCCGCTTGGGTGGGACGTTGGCATCCCAGCCCGCTAGGTGGATCCACGACAATCACCTTGGAGCCGCAAATGGGGCACAACTAGTTTCGAGGCGGCCGCTTGGCTCGGCTACTCCTACTCCGCCGGGCTTGTCGTCGAGGCCACCGCTACCCCCGGGCGGGGCTCTACTTCAACACAGCCTTATGAACGCTGCCATTGCGGGGCTGGCCGGTCCTCACTTGGGGGACGGACGTCGACAAGTTTCGTCCTTCCACCCCATCTGGAACGAAGTGCTGCTCCCTCCGGTTATCGTCTATCGCGGGTTCGATCGGCAGCTGTCGAGCCGCGGTAAGTTTCCTCCCAGGTAAACTGCCAAAATGCCAGTGATGAAAAGGTCGCCTGCCTACTTCGAATGCGCTGACGCCGTCGAGCTTGCGAAGGAGCTGATAGGAGCGCTGTTCCTTGTCGACGGTGTGGGAGGCACGATCGTCGAAACCGAGGCCTATCTTCGTGACGATCCCGCATCGCACAGCTATCGCGGCCGCACTCCCGCCAACGCAACGATGTTTGGGGATCTGGGCACGCCTATGTATACCGCTCCTACGGCTTGCATTGGTGTTTCAACGTCGTTGCGGAGGGCCATGGCGCCGTGTTGATCCGCGCGATAGCCCCGGAGGTCGGCATCGATAAGATGATCATACGGCGAGGGACGGAAAGAAATCTCTGCTCGGGACCCGGGCGGCTCGCAAGGGCGCTGGGAATAACCAATGTGCACAACGGCCTGAGTTTGACGGACCCCCCCTTCTTCGTACGCGCGCCCACTGAACGCCCGGCAATTGTGAGCGGCACTGGAATAGGCATTTCCAAAGCGCCTGAGCGGCCCTTTCGCTTCGGTCTGCGTGGCTCACGCTTCTGGAGCCGCCCCTTCATTCCGCAGCAGCCTAACGCCGGCACACCCGACTAGCGGTGCGCGAGGAGGTAACCTTTGGATAGGTCCCTACTCCGGCACAGGACTAAGCATCCGGAGCCTTACCGCCAGGCTCGTGCGACAATCGCATTTCGAGCAAGGCGTATCCATCATTGTCCTGGCCGCCCGTTACGCGGGTGAAACAGGGTGGCCGGTTTGGGTTCTGCTAACGCAACAGTCCTTCCGCCTCGAAGGCATCCCAGCCGTCCAACTGCGTCCGGGGGGCGTCTTCCCGCGCATTCCTGGCTTCGCCGGCCTTGCCCTGGCCTTTGCCCGCACGGGTCCGTGCGGCCTTTCCCGCCGCGCGCCGCCGGGTCTCGGCGAGCGCCTGCGCATCCTCCACTCTCCAAATTGCCGGCAGGTCCCCATCAAGCACGGCCTCGATCTGCCGCGGGTCGAAGACGTGGAACGTCACGGCTCTTGCGCGTCCGCGCAGCTTGACGGTGCGTGTCCCGATGCTCTTAAGGCGACCGTCTTTCACCCACTTGTGACGCTCGCGGGAAGAGATCGTCAGAATATCCTCCGCCTCGCTTGGAAGTACGGGTAGCCTTGGGATCCCGGCCAGCGTTTCGGAGATGCACGCCGAGGCGGCCCTGAATACATCCGTCTCGGCCTCTGACATCCGCAATGCGATATGCCCCGTCCCGGCCGTGATGCAAGTCCTGGCTGCCCAGGGCAGTCGGGCCCGAATTTCGCGTTCGATCCCCTTCGCTCGAACCGACGACCCAAGCGTTGCGGACGACGGGAGCGGCCACTCCGCAACCAACGAAGGGGAGGCGTTCATGCTCCGCCTGGACCTCATCCTACCCAACTCACATTTCCGGACAGTCGAAATTTCAACCTGACCCGATCGCGTATGTTCCGCTTTCCGGTTCAATGGCATGGGCACGATCGACCACGTCACAGCCACCCGTCCGCACGCGTGACTCGGCACCGTTCCATCGGCCGCCTCGGCTCAAAAACGTTCCGGCACAAGGCGGCATTTCCCCAAGCAATGGGCGGGCGCCCTACCCGCCCACGTCATCCATGAGCACCTACCAACTCCCCTACGGCGCGACAGCGGAATCAGGGGAACATGATGACGCTTCAGCCGTATATATCGTGACCTCACCGGAAGCTCAGAGCGATGAAACCCGTTGATTTGATGACAGCCTTGGTGGTCCTCTTGGCCGTCGGTGCGGCACCGGCGTCGGCTCTGACAGCCGAGCAAATCAACACAGCGACATTCGCGGCGCGTCCCTACCAGAAAGCGAGTGGGCCCAATCCCTTGATCGTGAAGGCCCAGGTCTTGCTCAGCCGGCGCAGCATCTCACCGGGTGTGATCGATGGCATCGATGGGGAGAACTTCCGCAAGGCCGTCGCGCAGTTCCGGCGCCAGGAAAAACTTAGTGAAAGCGACGAATTGGACGAGGTCGCTTGGCGCGGGCTTGGCGGCGATACCGTTCAGGATGTCGTGGCCGAATACAAGCTGTCCGACAAAGACACGGATTACGACTTCGCTGACGATATTCCCCGCGACTACGCGAAGCAGGCGAAGATGAAGCGCCTCTCCTTTACCAGCCCGCAGGAGATGCTCGGCGAACGCTTTCACATGAGCGAAAAGCTCTTGATGGAGCTCAACCAAGGGCAGGCCTTTACCGAGGCCGGCAGCCGAATTTACATCGTGTCTGGCGACCGCTCGCTTCAAAGGGGGGGCGCTAAAAGGGTCGAAGCCGTCAAGAGTACCGGAATGGTCGTTGTCTATGGCGAAGGCGACACCATCCTCGCGAGCTATCCGGCAACGATCGGGAGCAAAAACACGCCATCTCTGTCCGGCCAGTACAAGGTCACCCGCATCGCGCGGAACCCGAACTACACCTACGACCCCGAGAAGAATTTCCAGCAGGGCAAGAACGACGAAACCCTCGTGCTGCCGCCTGGGCCTAATAACCCGGTCGGAACCGTCTGGATTGCACTGTCTGAGCCAACATTCGGGATTCACGGGACGCCTGAACCCTCTCAGGTCAGCAAAACGACGTCGCATGGCTGCGTGAGACTGACGAACTGGGATGTGGAGGAGCTTGCCGACATCTTGCGTCCAGGCGTCCCGGTGCACTTCTTGGACTAAAACCGGGGGCAGAATCGGCAAGAACTTGAAGGGGTTCGCGCTTTCCGGCCTTGGCCGGGCACAGGCTCGCACCGCTCTAAGTATTATACCGTCCGCAATTCGGTGAGCACCACGGCGGTCCCGACGAAGGCGAGGACGGCAAGTTCCTGACACGTGCCGGGCATGACGGGCCTCGAGCTTCACCATCACTTGGTCGAGGTCGGACTCCACATTCTGACGATCGCCATTACAGCACTTGGTGACGGGGTGTGGGATCCATCTCAGCCCTCGAAACGCGATCCACACCAGAGCCATTCACAGGGCCGACTTCTTCAACGGTATCGGCCAACTTCGGCCGCCACCAATCAGCTTGCCGGAAGGGGACATCCCCAACGTCAGGAAGGGCCACTTTTGCCCATCGGCCAGCGCGCCAACCAGACTTCCCGAAAGCAGACTCCCTGGATGTCGGGAAAGGGCCACTTTTGACCGTTTAGCGGCTCGCCGCGAATGTCGCGGTTGGGTCGATTTTAGCCCTTCGATCTCGGTCCGGAAGCAGACGCTCGATGAGGCGGTAGTACATGATAGCGCCCTGGCCAGCCGAGGCTACGTCTCATCGCGACCCAAGCAAGTCACTCGAATCCCTATTGTGTCGCGGCCGAACTTGGCCTTTCCTCCTGAAGCTCGCCCAGTCATCCATTCGTACCTTCCATAATTTGCAGGTGCCGCGGATGGGTTGAGCCTAGAGTTGGCGTCCCCGTGAGCAGATTCATCAGCTGATGGAGGCCAGATGCTGTGGCAAAGACGTCTCGTTGCAGCCGGTATCACCTTGCTGTCTGCCGGGGTTGGAGGATGCATCGTTCCGGACGACACGTTCGCGGAGGCAGCGAAACCGCTTGCTTACTCCGGCGAACAGTCAGTTGATCCTCGGTCACCAGGCGGCCCGGCGCGCGCAGGCATCGACCGGATCATCGAACAGCAGTCAGCGCATTACGAACTCCCCTCGGATTTGGTCCGGCGAATCGTCAAGCGCGAGAGCAACTTTCGCCCAACCGCCCAGAACGGTGGTCATTTTGGATTGATGCAGATCAAGCACGCGACGGCGCGCAGCATGGGTTACACCGGCCCGGCAGTGGGGTTGCTCGATCCCGAGGTCAATCTCACCTATGGGCTCAAATATCTGCGGGGAGCCTGGCTCGTGGCCGATCGCGACCAGAACCGCGCCGACCGCTACTATCGGAGCGGGTACTATTACGATGCCAAGCGGAAGGGGCTTCTCGAAGCGACCGGCCTCGGCAAGGACCGTACGCGGTTAGCCAAACCCCGCCACGCGTCGGACAGTATTCCTCCAACGCGCTAGACCAGATGTCCGCCTGAGATAGGGGCGCCCCGTCTCACAGTATGCAGGTTGCGAGGGTTGCGCTGGGTGGTCCGGCACCGAGCCTCTTGCATAGGTGACGGGGCATGGAGAAGCCTATCACCTATGTCAGCCTTAATGTGCACAAGGAGACGATCGCGGTGGCACTGGCCGAGGCGGGCAAGTGGATTGATCGGAACGGAGGAGTCCTGCTTGGGATTCCGTGCATCGGATGATCTGCGATACTGCCGGATGCGGACAGGTATCAGCATCGCCTTAACGGCACCGGACATGCCCATCAGCGGACGTGCCGAACGTCCCAAGGGGGCCAAGAGCGGAACTCTGGTCAGCACATTCGTAGCGTCTGCTTCTGGGCAATGCGCCAATGTCCGCAAATGGCGCGGGCCGGGCTTCACGAAGCACATGATGGGCCGCACGGCCCCAACCTGAGCATGTTCGGGAATTCACTGAACTTGTGCAGCGCAGCAAAATCGGCTGCATTGCAGTATGTTACCGGCTGTTTCCGTCACTTGACATGTTTAGTGATTGAGCGTTCACTAAACAAATCGCTGAACTTGGGCGACTCGTCCCGAGGCGGCGTGAGGAAACATCCCGCGTCGGCCTTGCCCCAGCTTGCGGAAGTGCCCTTCGCGGTCGCGCAGGTTCGCCCGTCACCCCAATGACGGCTGGTGACGGCACGCCAAGGGAGGGAAGCACATGACACGATTCAGGACATGGATGCTGGCCGCGACCATCGCCGGGAGCGCAGCGCTTGCTGCCACGGGGGCCCAGGCGCAGGGCAAGTCGCTGACGCTCTGCTGGGCGGCCTGGGACCCGGCCAATGCGCTGGTCGAGCTTTCCAAGGACTTCACCGCCAAGACCAATATCGCGATGAAGTTCGAGTTCGTGCCCTGGCCGAACTTCGCCGACCGCATGCTCAACGAGCTCAATTCCAAGGGCAAGCTCTGCGACCTGATCATCGGTGACTCGCAGTGGATCGGCGGCTCTGCCGAGAACAAGCATTATGTGAAGCTGAACGATTTCTTTGCCAAAGAAGGCATCAAGATCGACGACTTCATGCCGGCGACCGTCACGGGCTATGCGGAATGGCCGAAGAACACGCCGAATTACTGGGCGTTGCCGGCCATGGGGGATGCGCTCGGCTGGACCTACCGCAAGGACTGGTTTTCCAAGCCCGATCTGCAGGCCGAATTCAAGGCCAAGTACAACCGCGAGCTCGCTGCCCCGAAGTCGCAGACCGAGCTGAAGCAGATCGCCGAGTTCTTCCAGGGCCGCGACATCGACGGCAAGAAGGTCTATGGCGCAGCGATCTTCACCGAGCGCGGCTCGGAAGGCATCACGATGGGCGTCGCCAACGCGCTCTATCCCTTCGGCTTCAAATACCAGGACCCGAAGAAGCCCTACGCCATGGCCGGCTTCGTCAATTCCGAAGATGCCGTGAAGGGCCTGGAGTTCTACAAGTCGCTGTACAAGTGCTGTACCCCGCCGGGCTATTCCAACGCCTATATGCAGGAGGGCCTGGACGCCTTCAAATCCGGGCAGGCGGCGATGCAGATGAACTGGTTCGCCTTCTTCCCCGGCCTGTACAAGGATCCCAATGTCGGCGGCGACAAGATCGGCTTCTTCGTCAATCCGCCTGAGAAGGAGAAGGGCTCGCAGCTCGGCGGGCAGGGCATCTCGGTCGTCGCCTATTCGCCGAACCAGGCCGACGCGCTGGCCTATATCAAATGGTTCGCCTCGCTCGACGTGCAGAAGAAGTGGTGGGAGCTCGGCGGCTATACTTGCCACAAGGGCGTGCTGAACGACCCCGGTTTTGCCAAATCCGCGCCCTTTGCGGCCGATTTCCTCGTCGCCATGGGCCAGGTCGTCGATTTCTGGGCCGAGCCGTCCTACGCGCAGCTGATGCAGGCGGAACAGGCACGCATCCACGACTATGTCGTGGCTGAGAAGGGCACCGCCAAACAGGCGCTCGACCTGCTGATCCAGGATTGGAACAAGGTCTTCAAGGAAGACGGCAAGTTCTGACGCAAGCGGGCTTTCGCCCCTAGGGCATCGGCTCGAAAAGTGGATTGCGGTTTTCGGGAAAGCCGATGCAAACACAAAAGGTTAGATCATCGGACCGGATGCGATCTCCGGTCCGACGATCTGGCCGAACCGGGGCTGCGCCTTGTGAGGCGCAGCCCGTCTCCGACCTTGCCTTTGAACGGTGCTCAGTCATGAATGCGAGCGACATCACCGGCATCAGGAGCGCGGCAGCGATGCGCGCAGCCTATTCCCCGATCGCCCACCGCGTCCGGGGTCTCAGCGACAAGGCCATCGCCTGGATCTTCATCGCGCCGACGATGATCCTCCTGCTGGCGATCAACCTGTTCCCGCTGATCTGGACGATCCAGCTCTCCTTCACCAATTACCGCGCCAATCGCCCCAATGCGCCGCTACGCAATGTCGGGCTCGAGCACTACCAGACGATCCTGTCGGATCCGGAAGTCTGGCAGCGCATGCAGGCCACCGCGCATTTCGTGTTCTGGACGATCCTGCTGCAGACCGTCATCGGCTTCGCGCTGGCCTATCTGATCGACCGCAAGTTCCGCGGCCATGGCTTCTGGACCACGCTGATCCTGATCCCGATGATGCTGTCGCCGGCGGTGGTCGGCAATTTCTGGACCTTCCTGTACCAGCCGCAGATCGGCCTGTTCAATTACGTGGTCTCGTTCTTCTCCGGCATTCCGCCGTCCTCCTTCCAGATGCTCGGCGATGTGAACCTGAGCCCCTGGGCGATCATCATCGTCGATACCTGGATGTGGACGCCCTACGTGATGCTGATCTGCCTCGCCGGCCTGCGCTCGATCCCGGACTACATCTACGAGGCCGCCGAGGTCGACCGGGCCAGCAACTGGCGGCAGTTCATCTCGATTACGCTGCCGATGTGTCTGCCCTTCATCATGCTGGCCGTGCTCTTCCGCGGCATCGAGAACTTCAAGATGTTCGACATGGTCAATCTCCTGACCTCGGGCGGACCGGGCTCGACCACCGAACTCGCCTCGATCACGCTGAAACGCGCCGCCTTCGAGGCCTGGCGCACCGGCTATTCCTCCGCCTTCGCGATCATCCTGTTCGTCGCCGTGTTCGGGCTGGCGAACATCTATGTGAAGGCGCTGAACAAGGTGAAGGCACGATGAGCGGCGCTCTCTCCACGGCCCATTCCGTCGTCGCGCCGAGCGGGCGCGTCAAGCTGCTGGCCGGCACCATAGTCGTTCTCTACGCGCTGGTGGCGATCGTGCCGCTGCTCTGGATCGGCCTGACCAGCATCAAGACGCCGCCGGACTCGATCTCCTACCCGCCCAAGGTCGTGCCCTTCCTGCATTTCGAGCCGTCGATCGAAGGCTATTGCAATCTGTTCAACACGCGCTCGCGCCAGACGGCGGACTATCTCGCCTCGCTGCCTCCGGCCGGCTCCGCCTGCGAGGAGATCACGCGCTCGCGCAGCATGGTGGTCGTCGGCCCCTCGAATTATGTGCCGCGCTTCGTCAATTCGCTGATCATCGCCTTCGGTTCGACGCTGCTCTCGGTCGGCTTGGGCACTTGCGCGGCCTATGCCTTCTCGCGCTTCAAGGTGCCGCTGAAGGACGACCTTCTGTTCTTCATCCTTTCGACGCGGATGATGCCGCCGATCGCCGTCGCGATCCCGATATTCCTGATGTATCGCGAGCTCGGCCTTTCCGACACGCGGCTCGGCATGATCCTGCTCTACACCTCGGTCAACGTCTCGCTGGCCGTCTGGCTGCTCAAGGGCTTCATCGACGAGATCCCGCGCGAATATGAGGAAGCGGCGATGATCGACGGCTACACGCGGCTGCAGGCCTTCCGGAAGGTCGTGCTGCCGCAGGCCACGACCGGCATCGTCGCCACCGCGATCTTCTGCCTGATCTTCGCCTGGAACGAATATGCCTTTGCCGTGCTGCTCACCTCGGGCACGGCGCAGACCGCGCCGCCCTTTATCCCGATCATCATTGGCGAGGGCGGGCAGGATTGGCCGGCGGTCGCGGCCGGAACGACGCTGTTCCTGATCCCGATCCTGGTTTTCACCGTGCTGCTGCGCAAGCACCTCTTGCGCGGCATCACCTTCGGGGCGGTGCGCAAATGAACCTGCACATGAACCGGCATCCGAGCCATCCCCTTGAGCCGAAAGGCGCGGCCGCATCGCGCTGGCCGAAGGCACTGCGACGTGGACCGATGGAGACGCTGGCCACGGTGCTGATCTCGGGCGGCGTGCTGATGCTGCTGCAGCCGTTCTCGCTGACGCTCTACGGCTATTCCTTCGTCACGACCCTGATCGGCGTCGCCATGTTCACCTTCGTCACCAAGTTCCCGGAGTGAGCCATGGCCGAGATCCGGGTCGACAATCTGGTGAAACGGTTCGGCGCCTTCATGGCGGTGCGCGATACCAGTTTCACGGTCGAAAACGGCGATTTCTTCTGCCTGCTGGGTCCCTCCGGCTGCGGCAAGACCACGACATTGCGGATGGTTGCGGGTCTGGAACTGCCATCCTCCGGCAGCATCCGGCTCGATGGCGAGGACGTCACCTTCAAGCGGGCGCGCGAGCGCGACATCGCCATGGTGTTCCAGCTCTTTGCGCTCTACCCGCACATGAACGTGCGCAAGAACATCAGCTTTCCCTTGGTCTCGATGGGCGTGCCCAGGGACGAGAAAAGACGGCGCGTCGAGGAAGCGGCGCGCGTGCTGCGCATCGAGCATCTTCTCGACAAGTCGGTTTCGGGCCTCTCGGGCGGCGATCGGCAGCGCGTCGCGCTCGGCCGCGCCATCGTGCGCGAACCGAAGGCCTTCATGATGGACGAGCCGCTGGGCGCGCTCGACGCCGAATTCCGCCATTTGATGTGCGGCGAGCTGCGCGCGCTGCACGACCGGCTGAAGGCGACGACGGTCTATGTCACCCATGACCAGCTCGAAGCCATGTCGATGGCCGACAAGATCGCGGTGATGAATGATGGGGTCATCGAGCAGCTCGGCTCGCCGCAGGAGATCTATGACCGCCCGAATTCGATGTTCGTCGGGGATTTCATCGGCTCGCCCGCGATGAATTTCATCCGCTTCGACGGCGCAGCCATTGCGGGCTCGACCTCGGTCAGCATCGATGCCGCCTCGGTGACCCTGCCGGAACTGCGCGAGAGCCACGCGCCCGGGCCGCTGGCGCTGGGAGTGCGGCCCGAGCAGATCGTCATCGGCGATCCCGGCCGGCAGGGCAGCACCCTTCCGGGCGAGATTTTCGGCACC
The DNA here is from genome assembly GCF_001748145.1 of Bosea sp. BIWAKO-01. Taxonomy (NCBI): domain Bacteria; kingdom Pseudomonadati; phylum Pseudomonadota; class Alphaproteobacteria; order Hyphomicrobiales; family Alloboseaceae; genus Allobosea; species Allobosea sp. BIWAKO-01. The sequence goes on along the minus strand of NZ_BCQA01000002.1, from coordinate 4,506 downwards.
GAATATCTCGGCACGACCCAGATCGTGACGGTCACCACCCCGCGCGGCAAGCTCAAGGCGCGCTTGCCCGCCCATCTGCTGGTGGCCGCCGGCGACCGCGTCAGCCTCTCGTTCAGGCCGGAACGGCTGTCGCTGTTCGATGCGGCGACGGGAAAGGCGATCCGCTCCGCCCTGCATGATGCCGGCACGACGAGGCGCTCCCATGGCTGAGGTCACGCTGACGCAGGTCTCGAAGCGGTTCGGCGCGGTGAAGGCCGTGAGCGATCTCTCGCTGACCATCGCCGACGGCGAATTCGTCGTGCTGTTGGGGCCGACGGGGGCGGGCAAAACGACCGTCTTGCGCCTCGTTGCCGGGCTGGAAACCCCGGATGACGGCCGCATCTTCATCGGCGGCGCCGATGTCACGGCGCTGCCGCCGGCGGCGCGCGACGTCACCTTCGTGTTCCAGCAATATTCGCTCTACCCGCATCTGAGCGTCTTCGACAATCTCGCCTTCCCCTTGCGTTCGCCGACACGACGCACGCCCGAGGACGAGATCCGGCGCGCCGTCGGCCATGTCGCAAAGCTCCTCAAGATCGAGGACAAGCTGCAGAACCGTGCGACGCAGCTCTCCGGCGGCCAGATGCAGCGCGTCGCGATCGGCCGTGCGCTGGTGCGCCGCCCGGCTGTCTACCTGATGGACGAGCCGCTCTCCTCGCTCGATGCCAAGCTGCGCTCGGAATTGCGCATCGAGCTGAAGCATATCCAGCAGGATCTCGGCGCGACCATCCTCTACGTCACCCATGACCAGACCGAAGCGATGACACTGGCCTCGCGCATCGGCGTGATCAACCAGGGGCGCCTCGTGCAGATCGGCACGCCGCGCAGCATCTATGAGGACCCGACCGACATCTATGTCGCCACCCGCCTCGGCAGCCCCGGCATCAACCTGCTGCCGCGCGCGCTCTTCCCCGATCTGGAGGCGCCGGCAAGCACGACCACGATCGGCGTGCGCACCGAACATCTCGCCATCGCCAAGGCCAGGAACGGTGCGGTGACGGGCAAGGTCAACTGGATCGAGCGGCTCGGCGATCAGAACCACCTGCATATCGCAGTGAACCAGCAGCAGATCGTCAGCCTGGTCGATCCGGATGAAGGCCTGGATGTCAGCGACGAGGTGAGCGTGAGCCTGCTCAAGCCGCTGTTCTTCGACGCCGACGGCCAGCGGGTGAGGTGAACCATGGATGACGCGTTGAAGAAGACGCTGATCGAGGCCATGACGGGGGCAATCGTGACCCATGCCGATGAATTGACGGCGCTCGACCAGGCCATTGGCGACGGCGACCACGGACTGAACATGAAGCGCGGTTTCGAGGCCGTGCTGGCGGAGATGGATCTGATCACGGCAAAGCCCTTGCCCGACGCCCTGAAGGCAATCGGCACGACACTGGTGATGAAAGTCGGCGGCGCCTCGGGGCCGCTCTACGGCACGCTGTTCATGACGCTCGGCAAGGAGCTGCCGCCGGAGCCGACGATTGCGGATCTGGCGCGGGCACTGGCCGCGGCGATCGAGGCCGTGAAGGCGCGCGGCAAGTCCGATCTCGGCCAGAAGACCATGCTCGACGTGCTGGCGCCGCTCCAGGCCGCACTCGCTCATGGCGGCGCCGACCTCACGAAGCGCCTTCCCGAGGTCGTCAGGTTCGCGGCCGAGGCGACGGTGCCGCTCAAGGCCATTCGCGGGCGCGCCTCGTTTCTGGGCGAGCGTTCGATCGGCCATATGGACCCCGGGGCACGCTCATCGGCACTGCTCGCCACCGCAATCTGCAACGCCATCGGAGCCTGAAACATGCCAGCCAGCAAGAATGTCGGCATCGTCATCGTGTCGCACTCGGCCAAGGTAGCCGAAGGCGCCGCCGACATGGTCCGCCAGATGGTCGGCGACAATGTCCCGCTCGCCGCGGCCGGAGGTAATGCCGAAGGCGGCCTGGGCACCGATGTCGCCGCCATCATGGCGGCGATCGACAAGGCGTGGTCGGAAGCGGGCGTCGCCATCCTGGTCGATCTCGGCGGGGCCGAGACCAATAGCGAGATGGCGGTGGAAATGATGCCGGAGGAGCGGCGCGAGCGCATCGTCATCTGTAATGCACCGATTGTGGAAGGCGCCGTGATGGCCGCGACCGAAGCGTCCGGCGGCTCGTCGCTGGCGGTCGTCCAGGCGACCGCCGAGGAACTCATGTCGGCATGAATGACATGTCGGCCAAAGGTAGCGAGAGGAATGCAAGGATGCAGGAGGTGACGGCCAGCGCCCTGCTCACCAACAAGATCGGGCTTCATGCCCGCCCTTCGGTGAAGCTTACCCAGACCGCCAAGCGCTTCGGCTCCCGTATCGAGGTCGCCACCAGCGCGGCCGGCCCGTGGACCGATGCCAAGAGCCCGGTGAAGATCATGCGCGTCAAGGCGGCAAAGGGCGACGTGCTGCATTTCAAGGCCAGCGGCGAAGATGCTTCCGCGGCGCTCGCCGCGCTCGTCGATATCGTCGCACGCAAGTTCGATGAGGAGTGAGGCGTGATGGAACGCCGCCTTTCCGGCCTCGCCGCATCGACCGGGCTCGCCTTCGGCCCGGCGGTGGCCTTTCGCGTAGTCGGCGAGGTGCGGCGCGAGACGGGCTCAGTCGCCAGCGAGCGACAGGCTCTGGCGGACGCCGTTGCCGCTTCCCTCCAGGCCGTCACGGCTTTGGCGGCCAGTCTTCACGGCGAGGCTGCCGATATCGTCGGCTTTCAGGTGGCGCTGCTCGAAGACGACGCCTTGACCGAGGGCGCCTATGCCGCAATTGAGCGCGGCGTGCCGGCCGACGCGGCCTGGCGACAGGCGCTGGCAGAGGAGATCGCGGGATATGAGGCGTCCGACGATCCCTATTTCCGCGCCCGCGCCGCAGACCTGGCCGATATCCGGGACCGGGTTCTGCGCCAGCTTTTCGGCTTGCCCGAACTGACGAATGCGCCGCCCGGCGCCGTCATCCTGGCGCAGGATCTGCCGCCTTCCGCCTTCCTTGGCATCGATTGGTCGCAAGGCGGCGGCATTGTTCTCGGGGCCGGCAGCCCGACCAGCCATGTCGCCATGCTGGCGCGCGGGCGTGGCGTGCCCATGGTGGTCGGCATCGGCTCCGATTGGGAGGCGGTCTCCGGCACGGTCGTCGTCGATGGCATGGCAGGCCTCGTCCTGACCGGCCCGTTGCGCGCGAGCATCGAGGAGGCGCGACGGCGAGCAGATGAACTCGGCCACGTGCGGAGCAAGGCGGAAACCCGCAAGCGCGAGCCTGCGCTGACCCGCGACGGGACCCGGATCGCCGTGATGGTCAATGTCGCGGGGATGGCCGATGTCGCCGGCTTCCCGGCCGAGGCCTGCGACGGCATCGGCCTGACCCGCACGGAGTTCCTCGTCGAGCAGGCCTTGCAGGATGAGGCGCGGCAGTTCGAGGCCTATGCCGCGTTGCTGCACTGGGCCGCCGGCCGGCCGGTGACGATCCGCACGCTCGATGCCGGCGGAGACAAGCCCATCGCCGGCTACACGATCGATGGCGAGACCAATCCCTTTCTCGGCCTGCGTGGCATCAGGCTGTCGCTGCGCCATCCCGAGATCTTCCGCGTCCAATTGCGGGCGTTGGCCCGGGCGGCGAGCCTGGGCCCGCTCAAGGTCATGCTGCCCATGGTCACCGCAGCGCGGGAACTGGAACTAACGAGAGGGCTGCTGGACAGCGTTCTGGCGGAACTCGCGGCGGAAGGAGTGCCGCATGCAGCGCCTGCGCTCGGCATCATGGTCGAGATTCCCGCCGCCGCCATGGCGGTCGCGAGCTTCGACGCCGCCTTTTTCTCGATCGGCTCCAACGATCTGACGCAATACGCGACCGCCGCCGCCCGCGATGGATCGGCGGTCGCGGCCTATGCCGACGTCCTGCATCCCGGCGTGCTCGCCATGATCACCCATGTCGCGCGCCATGGCGCGGAGCTTGGTCGAGAGGTCAGTCTCTGCGGCGATGCGGGAGGCGATCCGCGCGCCATCGCCGCATTGCTGCGGGCCGGCGTCCGGGCCGTATCAGTCTCTCCCGGGCTGTTAGCGATGGCGAAGGAAGCGATTCGCGAGGTCGATCTCTCGCAGCCAGGGGCGGACGCATGACCAGCCCCGAAACCCTCCCGACCGACCCTTCGCCATTGGCCGAGTACAAGGCGATCCTGCGCGCGGTCATCGAGAACCGCCCCTCCGGCACCCGGCAGCGGCTGGCGGAAGCCCTCGGCAAGAACCGCAGCTTCATTTCGCAGATCGTCAACCCCGCCTATGCCACGCCAGTGCCGGTCCAGCATCTGGAGACGATTTTCCATGTCTGCCATTTCGCGCCGCCGGAACGTCAGGCCTTTCTCAACGCCTATCGGGCCGCGCATCCCGGGCGCCTGGAGGTGGTCGACACCGCCCGGCCGATGCGCCGGCTGGTGGTCGAATTGCCGGATTTCGGCAGCGCCGACTTGAATGCCC